>DATCGA010000766.1:0-16708 GCA_036509215.1 Trebonia sp. | reverse complement strand
GGCTTCAGCGGCGTCTCGGCCGACTCCGGCCGCGACTACGTGTCGGGCACCGCGCCGGTGTCCACGATCGACTCGGCGCTGACGACCCGGCTCCTGTACTACCGGCCGACCGCCGGCATCAACGCGGGCGGGTACCAGCTGCGCGCCAACGACCGCGCGGTCTCGCTGCCGAAGGCGGTGGCCGCCAGCGTCCTCGGGGTCACCGGCCTGGAGAACGCCGCCCCGGTGAAGACCTACGACACGCCCAAGATCTCGGTCGCGCCCGGCGGCCCGGCCGGCCAGCCGATCTCGTTCCCGTGCTCGTCCTGGTACGCCCAGCACTACGCGCGCCGGCTGCCCAGGCAGCACGGCGCCACCAGCTTCCCGACCATCGTCTGCGGCTACTCGGCCGACCAGCTCCGCGCGGCCTACGGGTACAACCGGCACAACATCGGCAAGGGCGTGACCATCGCCCTGGTCGAGATCGGCCTGGCCCCGGACATGTTCGAGACCCTGCAGGACTACGCCAGGGCCAACCGGATCGAGTCGCCGTCGGCGAGCCGGTACGCCGAGCTCTCGCTCGGCCGGGGATCGACCTGCGGCGACGAGTTCAACATCGAGGAGCAGCTCGACGTCGAATCGTCGTATGACATGGCGCCGCTGGCGAACCAGCTCGTGATCGGCGGCGACTCCTGCAACAACGGCTTCTACGGGCTGCAGGCCCTGTTCGACGCGGACACGGCCATCCTCAACGGGGCCGACGGCCACCCGCTGGCGCGGATCGCGTCCAACTCGTGGGAGGGCACCGACGAGGCGCAGCCGCTCAACCTGGTCAACATCGAGCACGCGTACCTGCTGCGGGCCGCCGCCGAGGGCGTCAGCATGCTGTTCTCGGCCGGCGACGGCTCCGGCGTGCTCACCCCGTCGAGCGACCCGTACGCCACCGCGGTCGGCGGCACCACGCTCGGCATCGGCCGCAAGGACCCGAGGCTGTTCGAGACCGGCTGGTCGACCGGCCTGGAGTTCGACGTCAAGAACCGCTGGATCCCCCAGGGCGAGGCGTACGCCAGCGGCGGCGGCCCGAGCCTGCTCTGGGCCCAGCCCGGATACCAGCGCGGCGTGGTGTCGAACTCGCTGGCCAAGGCGCCGGGCAACCGGGCCGGGCTGGTCCGCGCCCTGCCCGACATCAGCGCCGACGGCGACCCCTCGACCGGCATGGGCGTCGGGCTGCTGAGCTTCAACGTCAAGGGCAACGTGAACGGGTTCTACGAGCAGTCCATCGGCGGCACCAGCCTGGCCGTGCCGCTCGTCGCGGGCCTGGTGGCCGACGCCGAGCAGTACCAGCGGCCGTTCGGGTTCCTCAACGGCGGTCTGTACCGGTTGGCGGGAACCCACGCGGTCACCGACGCGCTGCCGATCACGGGCACGTCGCCGTCCAGGTACCGCGGGGTCGCCTGCGACGTGGCCGACTGCGGGGTGCTCTCGTACTTCCCGTTCGACGTCCAGAGCTGGTCCATGGCGGGCTACACCGGCCAGGTCACCCGCACGGGGTACGACACCATGACCGGCATCGGCAGCCCCAACGGCCAGGACTTCGTCTACAGCCTGCGCCGCATATTCGGCTAGCGGTCACCCGCGCTGGTCCGGCGCCCCTGGCCAGGGGCGCCGGACCAGCGGCGTTTTAGCTGGGGACCGGGGCGAGCGCCGTGTTGGTCATGAAGGACCAGATGAGCTGGTTGCCGCCGGGGGTGTTCCCGATCGGGATCGGGAAGCCGTGGCCGCCGGTCTTGTCGTACGCCCACTCGAGGCGCTTCCCGCCGGCGCAGGACCACGTGCTCACGGTCATCTGGCCGAGTGTGACGACTTTCTTGTCCGAGCACTTCAGGTCCGTCTCCAGCCGGGCTATCTGGACCGTTGCGGGCGGCGTCTCGTAGCCCTTCTCCCCGGGTTTGAACGGGACGTACTTGTCGTTGAGCGAGGAGAACATGATGACGTTGGTCGGTTTGCTGACCACGCACCCCGGCATGGGGTCGGCCTTCACCGCCGCCACGCCGTCGAACAGCGTCGGGTCGGTGCAGGCCATCCGGTAGGCCAGCCGTCCGCCGTTGCTGTAGCCGACGACGTAGATCGGCCGGGCGTGCCCCGGGTCGATGTTGGCCACCAGCGCCTTGATGAACCCGACGTCGTTGACGTTCGCCTTGGCGGCGCCGTCGCAGCAGCCGATCGCGTTCCACGATTCATCGATCGGCACCGGGTAGACCAGCTCGACCTTGTTGGCGGCGGCGTAGGGGACGAGCCGGTCGCGGGGGATCTGCTGGACGGGATCGACCGCGGCCCCGCCCAGCGAGACGATGATCGGCGTCGAGTCCGACAGCGCGCTGGACTTGATGACCTCGTACTGCCGGGTGACGCTGCCGACCTTCATCGAGTACGTGGTGGTCGTCACCGTCTGCCGTTCGACCGCGTTGATGATGTGCACGCCGGCGAACGTAGCCCCGCCCAGCGTCACCACGAACGCCGTGATGAGGACAAGAAAGCGGCCCATCATCTTTGGTCGCCGAACACGTAGCTTCACCCTCAACCCTTCTTCTTCGGCGCGTACTCGCGCCCGGTCAGCATCAGGCTGGCCGGCGTGCGCCGAGCGGCCGAGGCGATCAGCCAGGCAACCGCGTAGATGATCGGCACCGCCACGAAGAGCAGCACCACGACGGTGAGGCCGTCCGGCGCCCGCCGGATCGCGCCGAGCCATCCCCCGTGGGGACCGAGGAAACTGGCGCCGGCCACCAACAGTAGCCCCTGCAGGACGAGCGGGTGCGCCAGATAAATCCCGAAAGAGCTGGCCGAGCCCGCCGCGGCGAACTTCCGGTGCGGCGCGCCGCGGTCGCTCCACAGCAGCCCGGCGCCGAGCAGGGCCCAGCCCAGGGCGAGCGCCTCCAGGATCACGACCGGCTGGAACACCGCGCTCGCGTTGTTGGGGGTCGCGCCGAAGCCGTAGATCTCGATGAAGTAGGTGCCGAGGCCGGCGATCACGCCGATCGCCGCCGCCAGCGTGATCCTCGGCACGGTCCCGAGGAGCCGCCGGGTGAGCGCGCAGAGCTGCTCGAAGTGCCAGCCCGCGATCGCGCCCGCGATGACGTACAGCACGTAGGTGTCCACCCAGTAGCCCTGGCCGACGCCGTTCAGGAACTGCGCGAAGCTTCCGTTAGTGGGCCGCCCCAGGTGGTAGTGGAGCGCGCAGGTCAGCCAGAGCTGGTACGCGACGGCCGCCGCGAGCAGCCAGCGATGATAGCCCTCGGTCTTGCGCAGCACCCAGCGCAGGGCCGGGAACAGCAGGTAGATCTGCATGCTGACGAGCAGGAAGTACAAGTGATAGCGGGCGCCCGCGTTGAGCAGGTCGTGCAGGAACGCCGACGGGAACGCCCCGCGGCTGCTCCCGTCGGCCGCGTAGTAGATGGCCGACCAGGTCACGTAGGCCGGGACGACCAGCCAGTACCGACGGCGCCAGAACTTCAGCGTGTTCAGGCGCGGGCGGTGCCCGTAGTTGTAGGTCAGCACCAGCGCGGTGAGCAGGAGGAACAGCTCGCGGCTGGTGTGGAAGACGGTCGTCACCGCGCCGAGGGCGAGCGTGACCTGCCCGCCGCCCCAGGCCAGCGTGTGCACGCCGACCACGAAGACCATGATGACCAGCCGGATCATGTCGAACGCGACGATGTGCGGCCGGGAACGGGCAGGCGGCGCGGCGGGGGCGGGGGGAGCCTGCGCGGCGGCGGGCTGCGACTCGTCGCCGAGCGACGCCAGCGGCCCGGTGTCTGAGAGGGTGGTACTCACGGCCGCGAACTCACCAGGTCCTTCAGCTGCCGCCGGGAAATCTTCCCCGTCGGCCCGAGCGGCATCTCCGTCACCAGGCAGAATTCGCTCGGCTGCTTGTGCCGGGGCAGCTGGGCCGCGCACGCCTCGCGCAGCACCGCCTCGATCCCGGCCGCCACGGAGGCGTCGCTCACCACGTAGGCGACCGGCCGTTCGCCGAGCACCACGTCGGCCGCGCCGACCACGGCGGCGGAGCGGACGCCGGGCTGGGCGAGCAGGATCTCCTCGATCTCCCGGGGGTAGATCTTCTCGCCGCCCCGGTTGATCACGTCGTCGGCCCGCCCGACCAGGAACAGGTAGCCGTCGGCGTCCAGGTAGCCGAGGTCGCTGCTGTCGAGCCAGCCGTCGGCGTCGATCACGCCCGCCCGGCCGCCGCTGTCGTAGCCCGTGATCACGCCCGCGCCCCGGATCCGGACCCGGCCGACCTCGCCCGGCCCGGCGCTCGCGCCGTCGGGGAGCTCGATCTTGACCTGGGACCCGGCCGGCCGGCCGGCCGACCCCGGCTTGCGCGGCCCGTCGACCGGGTTGGCCGTGATCATGCTGGCGGCCTCGGTCATGCCGTAGGTCTCGACCACCGGCACGCCGAGCGCCTGCTCGAACCGCTGCAGCGAGGCCAGCGGCAGCGGCGCCGACGCCGACCGGACGAAGCGCAGGCCGGCCGGGCGGTCGGCGGGCGGCTCGATGGCCAGGATCGAGATGATCGCGGGGACCGCGTTGATCCAGGTGATGCGGCGCTCGCCGATCAGCTGCCAGAAGCCGCGACGGCTGAACTTGCGGTCGAGCGCGAGGTACGCACCCGCCCGGAGGGTGGCGAGCACGCCGACCACCTCGGCGTTGACGTGGAACAGGGGCAGCGAGCAGTAGCCGCGGTCGCCCCGGCCGAGCCGGTGGCATTCGACCACGCTGGCGGCCACGTGCGCCAGCTGCCGTTCGCGCAGCAAGATTCCCTTAGGCGTTCCGGTGGTGCCGCTGGTGCAGAGGAAGATCCCGCCGCCGGCGACAGCCGGGGCGGCGGAGACAGGCGCGGCGGCCACCTGCGGACCGGGCTCGAGGGAGTCAATGACGTCAAAGTCAAATTCGATGTGATCGAACGGTCGCGTGGCTTCGCCCGTCAGGTCGGGCTGGTCCCGACCAGGGGCGGCGTCCACCCGGTAGATGACGGCGGCCGGCTGGGCCACCCCGAGCACCCGGGCGACGTCGGTGTCGGGCGCGGCCGGGTCCAGCGGCACCGCCACCCGGCCGGCCGCGACGATCGCCACCAGCGCGGTCGCGTACTCGAGGGGCTCGCCGAGCCGGACCACAATCCGCGCGCCGGGCGGCAGCCCGGCTGCGTCCAGCCGTCGTTCAACGTCGGTGACGGTGTCGAGAAGCCCGGCGTAGCTCAGCGCCGCCGGCCCGCGGGCATCCGCCAGGTACAGGTCGCCGCCGTGGCCGGCGGCCGCCTGCTCGATCCAATCGCGTATCAAGGTAGCCATCCGTCCGGTCAGTACATCATTCGCGGGTCGTTGTAGTGCTTGAACTCGAGGAGGTTGCCGGTGGGGTCCAGCAGCACGAACGTGCGGTGCTCCTCCACCAGGCCCTCGAACCGCCGCGACACGTCGTGGTAGAAGGGGATCTTCCTGGCGATCGCGCAGGCGTGCAGCGCCTCGAAGTCCGCCGCCTCGCGGAACGTCACCCCGAAGTGGTTCGGGTAGAGGCTGCCCGGCTTGGCCGGCTCGCGCCCCTCGACCAGGTGGCATACCACCTGGTCGCCGAAGAAGTCGAGGGTGATCCTATCGGGATACCGGCGGGCGAGCTTGCAACCCAGCCGGGTCACGTAGAAGTCCAGTGACTCGTCCAGGTCGTGGGTGGCGATCGCCAGGTGGAAGGCATCGGTGGTGGTGCGCACGGATTATTTCCCCTCGAAGGCGGTGAGCGTGTCCGAGCGGAGCCCAAGCCGGAGCGTCTCCAGCCCGACGACGCCGGCCGCCGGGATGTTGCCGAGGTTCACGTCCGGCCCGATCCGGGTGATCAGGTGCGCCTGCAGCTCGGTGTTGGGGGCCTCGATGAGCAGCTTGTCGACCGAGACGCCGCCGTGCAGGATGTCCTCGAGCAGGCCGTACCGCAGCTCGCCGTCCGGACGGCAGATGCCGGAGCTGCCGCTCTCCCTGGCCTCGAGGGTCACCAGCGAGGCGCCGGCGTCGAGGTCCTCGGCGATCGCGGCGATCCACTCGCTCGGCGGCTGCATCTCCGACTTGCCGGAGTCCTTGAAACCGACCTCGGACACGACCTCGAAGTCGTCGGCCAGTTTACGGATGTAACCGGCCTTCTCCGAGTTGGACATGTCGATCGTGCCGTTGGACGCCTCGACGTGGGTGGCGCCGTAGCCCTGGCAGAACCGCCGGAAGTCCTCGAACTGCCCCTGCAGCGCGAACTTCTCGAACAGCGTGCCGCCGAAGTAGAAGCCGATCCCGTGATGGCTGAGCACGTCGATCTTCTGGCGCAGGCAGTTGGTGACGATCGAGGTGCCCCAGCCGAACTTGACGTAGTCGATGTACTCCGCGCCGAGCTCGATCTGGTCGGCGAACAGGCCGAGCGGCACGCCGCCGTCGATCACCATGGTGAGGCCGGCGGTGCGGGGCTTGGCTGCCCGCACGGGCAGGGTTAGCGCGGTCTCGATCATCGGGTGCCTCCTTGAGAGTGGTGGAGCTGTTGCTGGGGGAAGGGCGGGATAACAGTTGTCGGGCGGCAGGTGAGATGGAGCCTGCGCGCGGGTATCCCCGCAGCCCGGCGCGGAAGTCGGGAATCCGCACGACAGTGGCGTTCTTGACCGGGCCCCAGTCCATCTGGTCAGCCGGAACGCCGCGCAGGTGCGCCTCGATGACCCGCACGGTGCCGCCGTGCGCGACCACCACGACGTCCCCCGCGGCGCCGTCATCGACCCTGGCCGCGAGCTCGTCTATGAACTCGGCGGCCCGGTTGTACAGGTCGCGGACGGACTCGCCGCCGGCCGGCCGCGCGTCGGGATCGGCCACCCGGCCGTCGTCGAGCCCGGTCACGGACGGTCCGATCGTAACCGAGGGGACGCCCTCGAGTACGCCGAGTGACCGTTCTCTGAGCCTTGCGTCGGCGAAGACGGGCTGCCCGAGCACCGCGGCGAAGGCGGCGGCGGTCTGCCGCGCGCGGCGCAGGTCGCTGGCGTAGATCGCGCGGACCGGGCGGTCGCGGAACTGCCGGGCGGCGTCTGACGCCTGGTCCAGGCCGCGGTCGGTCAGCTCCGCGACGTCGTTGTGCCCCTGCGCAAGCCCGGCGACGTTCCAGGTCGACTCGCCGTGCCTGACCAGCCAGATGGCGGGTCCGACACTAGGGTCGGGAGAGGGATTCCGGTCGTCCATGCCAGGCAGCCTGGCCAGCCAGTGTTAAAGAACGATGAAAATGTAAACGACTTCAGGTAACTCTAAAGAAACTCTAAAGATCTTCAGGTTAACTCGTTAAGCATGCAGCTACCACCCGGGGGACCAGCCCCCAGACATGGGGGGCTCCCGCCCCCCATCCCCCCCGGCCCCCGAGGCGCGTCCGATCAGGCAAAAATATCGGACGCGCAGCGGGTGCTGGTCGTTGACGATGACGCGGACGTGCGCGACTCGCTGCGCCGTGCCCTCGGCTACGCGGGCTACGAGGTCGCGACGGCGGTCAACGGCGCCGAGGCGCTGAAGTCGGTCGCCAAGTCGCCGGTCGATCTGATCATCCTCGACGTGCTGATGCCGATGCTGGACGGCCTCGGCGCCTGTCGCGCGCTGCGCGACCGAGGGGACGGCACGCCGGTTCTGGTCCTGACGGCCCGGGACTCGGTCGACGACCGGGTGGCCGGCCTCGACGCCGGGGCCGACGACTACCTGGTCAAGCCGTTCGCGCTGCGCGAGCTGGTGGCCCGGATGAACGCGCTGCTGCGCCGCACCCAGCCGCTCCGCGACGTGCTCGGCTACGCCGACCTCACCCTCGACCTGACCGCCAGGACCGTCCGCCGGGGCGACGCCGAGCTCAGCTTCACCAGGATCGAGTTCGCCCTGCTCGAGCTGCTCGTCCGCAACGCCGAGCTGGTGCTGGAGTACGACGTGATCATGGATCGGGTGTGGGGCTACGGCGAGGCCCCCGCCTCCAACGCGCTCCAGGTGTTCGTCGCCTTCCTGCGCCGCAAGCTCGAGGCCGGGGGCCGGCCGCGTCTGGTGCACAACGTGCGCGGCGTCGGGTACGTGCTGCGGGCCGCCCAGTGAGGATCCGGCTCACCCTGAAGGCGCGGTTCATCCTCGTCGCGGGGGGCGCGGTGGCGGCGGTGGCGCTCGCGATCACGGCCGTCGCGTTCCTGGCGATCCGCACCGACCTGCAGAACCAGGTGCGCCAGGAGGTCGCCGCCCGGGCCGACAACGTCCGGCACGAGGCAGGCCAGTACCACGGGCGCATACCGGACGGCTGGGTGCCGCCGCACTCGAGCGGCGGGTTCGCGAACCTCACCTACACCCAGGTCGTCACCGCGGACGGCCAGGTCTGGGCGCCGCCGGGCGACCTGCGGCTGCTCGCGCCGAGCGCGGCCGCCATCGCGGTGGCGGGGGGCAAGGAGGACTCGTTCTACTCCTCAGCCCGGATCAACAGCATCAGGGCGACGGTGTACACCGAGCAGATCGCCCCCGGCCTCGCCATCCAGGTGGCCGAGGCGACGACCACGACCGATCAGGAGGTCTCGGACATCGGCACCACGCTCGCCGTGCTCAGCGTGATCGGCGTGCTCTCGGCCACCCTGCTCGGCTGGGCGGTCGCCCGGGCCGGGCTCGCGCCGGTCGCCCGGCTGGCCGGCGTGGCCGAGGAGGTGACGCTGACCGGTGACCCGGGCAGGCGGGTCGTCGGGCGGGGCCTGTATGCAAGCCGCCCGGACGAGCTCGGCCGGCTGGCGATGTCGTTCAACGCGATGCTGGGGGCGCTGCAGCGCTCGCTGGACGCGCAGCGGCGGCTGGTCAGCGACGCCAGCCACGAGCTGCGCACGCCCCTCGCCAGCCTCCGCATCAACGCCGACCTGCTGCTCGAGCACCCGGAGATGCCCGCCGCCGAGCGCACCGAGATCCTCGCCCGGGTCGCCGACCAGGTCCAGGAGCTCAGCCGCCTGGTCGTCAGCGTCACCGACCTGGCCCGGGGTGAGCCGCTGCAGAAGGAGCGGTCGCGGATCCGGTTCGACGCGGTGGCGTCCGACGCCCTGGAGGCGGCCCGGCGAGACTGGCCGAACACCGAGTTCGACGCCGACCTGGCCGCCTGCACGGTCGACGGCAGCCCCGACCGGCTGCGGGTGGCGGTCAAGAACCTGCTCGACAACGCGGCCAAGTTCGGCCCCCCCAAGGGACCGATCCAGCTGCGGCTGGCCGACGGCGAGCTCACCGTGCGCGACCACGGCCCCGGCATCGACCCCGACGACCTGCCGCAGGTCTTCGATCGCTTCTACCGCGCCACGTCGTCCCGCGCCGCCCCCGGAGCGGGGCTGGGCCTCGCCGTCGTTCGCGAGATCGCGCTGGGCCACGGCGGGACGGTGACGGCGGAGCCGGCGCCCGGTGAGGGCACGCTCATCCGGTTCAGCATCCCCTGCCATGCCCAGCCTGACGCGCAGGCCAAGGACGGCCCCGTGACCGTGCCGCCGGGCGTCATGGCGGCTAACCCGGCCCGCCGCGGCTAGGCCGTCTCCGGGTGCAGGCGGTGCACCCGGCCGGGCCAGGTCGCCGCGAGAAGTCCCACCAGGCGCGAGATGGCCGCGTTGACCGGCGCGTCGACCCCGAGGGCGGCCGCGCGCGCCGCGATCGCGCCGTTGAGGTGCGCGATCTCGGTCGGGCGGCCGTTCATCAGGTCCTGGAGCATGGACGCGAGGTGGTCGCCGGACGCCGACGGGTCGAACTGGGCCCGCATCAGCCGCAGCGCCGCCGCCGTGTCCACGGTCACGCCCTCGGCCCGGGCGACGGCCGCGATCTCGTCGAGGATGGACGAGGCGAGCGCGTCGAACCCGTCGTAGCGGGCGAGCGCGGAGACCGGGATCGAGGCGATCGAGCAGAGGCTGTTCATCACGCAGTTGAACGCGACCTTGGCCCAGATCAGGTCCAGCGCGTTCGGCGACACCAGGACCGAGATCCCGGCCTCCGCGAGCGCGGCCGCAACCCGCTCGGAGGCCCCGGCTGCGCCCCGCTCGGCTGCGCCCCGCTCGGCGGTGCCGGCCCCGGCCGGTCCAGGGGCATTGAGCCCGGCGGCGCCGGGTGCGGCCGCTGCAGTCGAGGACTCGCCCGGCAGCGGGCCGAGCACGGTCTCGCCCGACCCCAGCGCTCGGATATGCCCCGGGCCGAGCAGTTCCGTGCCGAGCGTCGTCGTGCCCGCCAGCAGCCGGTTCGCGGGCACGTGGGCGAGCAGCGCCTCGATGTTGCCGAGGCCGTTCTGCAGCGTGAGGACCAGGGTGGACGGCCCTATCGCGCCCGCTACGGTCGCGGCTGCGGCCACGACTGCGGTCGCCGTCGCCTTGGCGAACACGATTACCAGGTCGGCCGGGTCGTCGACGCGTTGGGCCGGATGGGCGGGGCCGGGAGTGGGGCGGGCGGGGCCGGGAAAAAGAACAGCGGGGATGGGCAGCACCCGCGTGCCGGTCGCGTCGGTCACCCGCAGGCCGGCCTCGTTGATCGCGGTCACGTGCTCCCGCCACCCGTCGAGCAGCGTGACCTGGTGGCTGGCCTCGAACAGCGCCGCGCCGAACCGGCACCCCATTGCCCCGGACCCGGCGATCGTGATCTTCATGACCTCAGTTAGCCCCTAGACAGTGCTCGTTTCAATCATGGGCGTCCCCTCGGACGGGCGCGCGGTCTTGTTCTACTGCACGAGGCGGAGCGCCTCCGGGGTCAGGTCGGCCAGCGTCGGATACCCGTCGACCGCCATGATCAGGTCCGCCTCGGCCAGGATGGATCGCAGCACGTGGACGGCGCCCGCGGCGCCGCCGATGGCCAGGCCGTAGGCGTAGGGGCGGCCGATGCCGACGGCGGCGGCGCCGAGGGCGAGCGCCTTGATGACATCGGCGCCGGAGCGGACGCCGGAGTCGAACAGCACTGGGACGTCGCCGGCCGCCTCGATCACGCCTGGCAGCATGTCCAGGGCGGGCAGCCCGCCGTTGGCCTGGCGCCCGCCGTGGTTGGAGCAGTAGATGCCGTCGACCCCGCCGTCGATGGCGCGCCTCGCGTCGTCGGGGTGGCAGATTCCCTTGATGATCAGCGGGAGCGTGGTTATCGACCGCAGCCACGGCAGGTCGTCCCAGGTGAGCGGGTTGCCGAACAGTTGCGCCCACTTCAGGATGGCCGCCCCGAGGTCCAGCTCGGGGTCCTGGCCGAGCAGCTTGCGGAAGACCGGGTCGGTGAAGTAGTTCGCCAGGCAGTGACCGCGCAGCTGGGGGAAGTTGCTGGCGGCGAGGTCGCGGGGGCGCCAGCCGGTGACCCAGGTGTCGAGCGTGACCACGATGGCCTTGAACCCGGCCGCCTCCGCCCTCCTGACCAGGCTCTCGGCCAGCTCGCGGTCGGTCGGCGTGTAGAGCTGGAAGAAGCCCGGGGTGTCGCCGAACTCGGCCGCCACGTCTTCCATCGGGTCGACGGTCAGGGTGGAGGCGACCATCGGCACGCCGGTGCGAGCCGCCGCCCGCGCCGTCGCGAGGTCGCCGTGGCCATCCTGGCAGCACAGCCCGATCACGCCGACCGGCGCCATGAACAGCGGCGTCGGCAGCGTCAGGCCGAACAGGTCGACCGACAGGTCCCGCCTGGCGGCGCCCACGAACATCCTCGGCATCAGCCCCCAGCGCGAGAACGCGGCGACGTTCGCCCGCTGGGTGCCCTCGTCTCCCGCCCCGCCGGCCACGTAAGAGAGCACCGACGGCGACAGCGCCTGGGCGGCCCGCGCCTCCCAGCCCGCGAAGTCCATCGGGTAGTCGGGCACGACCCCGCTCAGGCCGGCGAAGTAAATCTCGGTCTGGAAGCTGCCGTAGTCCGCCATGCCGAGCACGCTACCGTCGGGTCAACGCAACAGGGAAGAGGTCAGGCCGGCGACGGCCAGTCCGACGTGACCGCTTCCTCCGGCGCTCCCACCGGGGGCGTGCCGTAGTGCCGGAACGTCGACGGCAGCCGCGCCCCCCAGCCGGGCTTGGCGGCGTACTCGGCCGGCGTCCACACGACGGGCTCGTCGTCCGGGTCGAAGCCGAGGTAGCCGCCGGAGCAGATCTCGATCCGGTTCCCGCCCGGCTCGCGGGTGTACAGGTAGAACCCCTGGATCGGGATGTGCCGGGACGGCCCGGCCTCGATCGGCACCCCCGCGTCGTTCATCAGGTCGGCCGCGCGCAGCACGTCCTCGCGGGAATCAACCCAGAACGCCAGGTGGTGCAGTCGCGCGGCGCCGCCCAGGTAGTCCCGCACGTAGATGACCTCGTGCCCCTGCGCGGTGGCCGACAGCCAGGCCCCGTCCTCGGATCCGTCGCCCTGCCTGATGATCTCGAACGTCCGCAGCCCGAACCCGTCCGCCCAGAACTCCCGGCAGGCCCGGACGTCGCCCGCCATCAGGTTGACGTGCTCGAGCCGCCGCACGTTGGCGCCCCGGCCGGCGTAGCGCTGGTGGTTGGACTTCATCGCCGGGCGCTCCCCGGGCGGCGGGGCGTACTTCGACGTTTCGTGGTAAATGCGGACGGGGTGCCCGTCGGGATCGCGGAATTCGTAGGCGGGCCCCTTGCCGCCGTCGGGCTCGGTCCAGGTACCGGGCACCCCGGCCGCCTCGAGCCAGCTCACCCGCCGGGCGAGCGCCTCGGGCGACCACGCCCGGACCGCGAGGTGCCCGAGCCCGGCCTGATCGGACGCGGTCAGCTTCAGGCTGTACGGCTCGTAGTCGCCGTATCCGCGCAGGTACCACGATCCGCCGCCCTCGGCCGCGACGGTGAGACCGAGCAGCGCGGTGAAGTACTCCAGGCTCGCTTCCGGCGTCGGGGTCAGCAGTTCCGCATGCCCGATGTGCGCGACGTCCCGCCAGCGCTCGGTCACCGGGGGACTACGGCAGGGCGGAGCGGCGCCAGCCGCCGACGGCCGGGTGCACCGGTGAGCGCAGCTGCCGGGCCCGGGAGTTCCAGTTACGGGCGGCTGGCGGTGGTTCGGCCGGGGCCGCGGCCCGGGAGGCGGCGACGGCGGTCAGGGTGGCTACCAGCGCCGCGATCTCCTCGGCGCTGGCGTCGCCGCGGACTACGCGCAAGTACGGCGCGCCCGCAGTCGCCTCGGTCCGTTCGAGCTGCGAATGACTTTGACCTTGACCCTGCTCTTCAGCCACGGGACTTTCCCACTCCAATGCCGAACTCGCGGTGCACCCGGGCCCAGAAAGCGTCCCTGAGCCACTCGCGCGCCTCCTGATAGGGGCGCAGCGACTGTCCGAGCTCCTTCTCCGCCTCGACCAGCAGTTCCTTGTCGATGACGGGGGGCAGAATCGGGCCCGGCAGCAGGTCCCTGATGTTGTCGGCGCCGCGGGTGAGGATCCACTTGTGGGCGACGTGCTCGCCCGCCTCCTCGACGTGCCGCCGGTCCGGGCCGAGCCGGGGCAGCCCCCCGGTCTGGGTGATGTGCGGGTTCCGGCTGAGCTGCACCGGCGGCCGCGGGTGGCGCTCGCCGAAGAGCTGGGCGGGCGACGGCACCGAGGCCTGGACGTCCGGCCGCGGCTGCGGCTCGGCGGCCGGGTTCCTGGTGAAGTACGGGCGGACGAACGCGGAGTCGAGCACGTCGACCGTGTCCGACTCCCAGACCAGGCGCTCGGCCTGGTTGGTGCCGTAGGGCGGCTCGATGCCCCACAGGTGGATGCGGGCGCCGTACGCCTGGGCGGCCTCGACGGCCGGAACCATGTCCTCATCGCCCGCGATCAGCACCGCGTCGGTGATGGCGCGATGCCGGGCGAGCGCCTCGATGTCGGAGCGGATGTTGGCGTCCACGCCCTTCTGCTGGCCGCGCGCGTTGAGGTTGCCGAGGCGGAGCTTGACCCAGGCCATCTGGGCGACGACGCGCTGGTCGATGGTGGGCACCCGGTCGCGGGCGGCGTCGTACCAGTAGACCCGGAGCAGCTCGCCCCGGAACAGCTCGTCGGCGTGTTTGGTAACCGCCTGGATGAGGCCGACCGCGTCGACCCGGTAATCCCGGCGGGCGCTGGTGCCGAATAGCAACTCGCCTGCGGCCGCGTAGATATACCCGACATCAACCATGACTGCGTATCTGGCGAGGACGGGCATTGGGGCGGCGAATTCGCTCATCGTCTTATGACTCTAGGGCAGTTTGGACCGTGCGCGTGCCACTTGGCGTGGGATTGCCGGCGGAAGCCTTCCGAAGGGTCACCGATGGTGATTGCGCTCACTGTGCGTCGCCCCGGCCGGGTCACAACGGGATGTTGCCGTGCTTCTTGGGGGGCAGCGTCTCCCGTTTGGTGCGCAGGCTGATGAGGGCGCGGGTGACGGCGGCCCGGGTCTCGGCCGGGCGGATCACCGCGTCCAGGTAGCCGCGTTCGGCGGCGATGTACGGGTTGGCCAGGGTGTCCTCGTACTCGGTGGTCTTCTCCTTGCGGAGCGCGTCCGGGTCGGCCGCCCCCGCCAGCTCGCGGCGGTAGAGGATGCCGACGGCGCCCTGGGCGCCCATCACCGCGATCTGCGCGGTCGGCCAGGCCAGGTTGACGTCGCCGCCGAGATGCTTGGAGCCCATGACGTCGTAGGCGCCGCCGTAGGCTTTCCTGGTGATCACGGTGATCTTGGGGACGGTGGCCTCCGCGTAGGCGTAGAGCAGCTTGGCGCCGCGGCGGATAATGCCCGCCCACTCCTGAGTCACGCCCGGCAGGAAGCCGGGCACATCGACAAAGGTGAGGATTGGTATTGAAAACGCGTCGCAGGTCCGGACAAATCGGGCCGCCTTCTCGGAGGCGTCGATGTCCAGGCAGCCGGCCAAGTGCATCGGCTGATTGGCGACCACGCCAACCGGCGCGCCCGCCACCCGGCCGAAGCCGACCACGATGTTCGGCGCGAAGGCGGCGTGGACCTCACAGAACGTATCTTCGTCGAGCACCGTCTCGATGACCCGGTGGATGTCGTAGGGCTGGTTGGGCGAGTCGGGGATGAGCGTGTCGAGCTCTTCGTCGATGGCCGTGATCGTGAAGTCGGGGGTGGTCGGGATGACCGGCGGCTCGTCGAGGTTGTTCGACGGGAGGTAGGAGAGCAGCAGCCGCGCGAACTCGATGCAGTCCTGCTCGTCGGCCGCCTGGTAGTGCGCGACGCCGGACTTGGCGGCGTGGGTGTGCGCGCCGCCGAGCTCCTCCATCGTCACGTCCTCGCCGGTGACCGTCTTGATCACGTCCGGCCCGGTGATGAACATGTGGCTGGTGCCCTCGACCATCAGCGTGAAGTCGGTGATCGCGGGGGAGTAGACCGCGCCGCCCGCCGCCGGGCCCATGATCAGGCTGATCTGCGGGATGACGCCGGAGGCGCGGGTGTTGCGGAAGAAGATCTCCGCGAACAGCCCGAGCGCGACCACGCCCTCCTGGATGCGGGCGCCGCCGCCGTCGTTGATGCCGACGACCGGGCAGCCGGTCTTCATCGCGTGGTCCATGACCTTGACGATCTTCTCGCCGTAGACCTCGCCCAGGCTGCCGCCGAACACGGTGAAGTCGTGGCTGTAGACCGCGACCGGGCGGCCGTCGACAGTGCCGACGCCGGTGACCACGCCGTCGCCGTAGGGGCGGTTGCGGGCGATCCCGAAGTCGTGCGCGCGGTGCCTGGCGAGCTCGTCGAACTCGACGAAGGATCCCTCGTCGAGCAGCAGGTCGATCCGCTCGCGGGCGGTCAGCTTGCCCTTGGCGTGCTGCTTCTCGATCGCTGCAAGCGACCCTGCGTGCACGGCCTCGTGCCTTCTGCGCTCGAGATCCGCGATCTTCCCGGCGGTCGTGTGCGGGTCAGGCAAGTCGCCATCAATCGTGTCAGCTGCGGTCATGGGGGAAAGGTTAACCCGGCGGACGGTTGGGGTCACCACTCGGCGGTTACTCTCATCCTCGTGAACATGGCCACCAATGACCGGATCAAAGACTCCGCCGAGCTTCCCGAGCGCATGCGCCGCGACGTCCGGCTGCTTGGCGACGTCCTCGGCGAGGTGATCAGCGAGTCCGGCGGCGCCGACCTGCTGGCGGACGTCGAGCGGCTGCGGCACGCGGTGATCGACGCCCGGCGGGTTCCCGACCGCTCGTCGGCGACGGCGGCCGAGGCCGCCGACGCGATCGCCTCGCTGGTCGAGTCCTGGTCGCGAGACCGGGCGGAGCAGGTCGCGGGCGCCTTCACGGTCTACTTCCACCTGGTCAACCTGGCCGAGGAGCAGCAGCGGGTGCGCACCCTGCGGCATCGGGACTCGGGCGACACGCCGCCGCGCGAGTCGCTGGCCGACGCGGCCGAGCGGATCACCGCCGAGCAGGGCCGCGCCCACCTCGACGCGCTGCTGGGCGACCTGGTCGTGCACCCGGTGTTCACCGCGCACCCGACCGAGGCCCGCCGCCGGGCGGTCGTCGCCTCGCTGCGCCGCATCGGCGGGCTGCTCGCCTCGGTCGACGACGACCTCGCGCGCGAGGTGGAGACGGGCACCGCGATGTCGTCCCGCGGCGCCGAGCTGCGGCGGCGGCTGCGCGAGGAGATCGACCTGCTGTGGCGGACCGCCCAGCTCCGGGTGGCCGGGATGACCCCGCTGGATGAGGTCCGCACGGTGATGACGGCGTTCGACGAGACGCTGTTCCGGCTCGTGCCCAGCGTCTACCGGGCGCTCGACCAGGTGCTGCTCGGCCCGGC
>DATCGA010000765.1:0-15479 GCA_036509215.1 Trebonia sp. | reverse complement strand
GCGATCAGCTGCCGGCACCGGTCCACCGGCACATGCTGGTAAACCACCAGGTAAACCGCGAGCGCCCGCAGCCGCGGCCCGATCGACAGCGCGGAATCCGGCACTCCGGCCGGGCGCGGCGCGGCGTGCTCTCTCCCGCAGGCGCATCTCACCGTGTGCAGGTCGTGCTGCACCCGCTCCGCCGCCGCGGCCGGGATCTCCTCCTGCTGATACGACCGGGAAACACCCAGGTCAACGGCACCGGCCAGGTTCCCCCCGCAGGAACAGGCACCCTCGGGGTAATGGTCCTCGGCCCGGTCCGCGGCCTCCCAGCGCATCGCGGCACCCGGACTGCCCGGCTGCTTCCCCCGGCTCCTCTTCCTATCCGCCCGCTCCGCGGCGCGCCGCTGCTTCCTCGGCGGCTTCCGACCCGGCAGGTCATCCGACGACGGCGCCATCGAGGAGTTCCCGCTGTTCCGCGACCCCGCCCGCACCGCCAGCGACAACTGCTCCCGCAGGTCAGCGATCATCGCCTCCAGCACCGCGATCCGCTCACCCTGCCCGGCGATCTCCGCCGCCTGCTCACGGATCAGCGCATCACGCGGATCCCCCGGCGGCGCATCGGTCACAGCCCAAGATCATCCCCGGAACCACGCACTGCCACCACGGCAACACCCCGCCAGCCGCCAAAACGTAACCATCCATCACTCACCGCAGCGACAAGCCCAGGGGCCTGAATGTTTACGTGGCCGGGGTGGGCGTCGGGCTGGCGGTGTCGGGCGGCCGCTGCCGTGGTCACCAGGCGGCAGGGTGCTGCCGCCGGCGCGGGCGAGGTGATCTGCCACCAGCTTTCCGGACAGCGTATTTGTGGTTAATTCACGCTGTGAGCTGCCGCTCGAGGTAATCGTTACGGGCCTGTTGCGGTGACCTGTACCGGAGTCCGGATCGCGCGGCCATCTCGATGGCCTGCTGGATAAGCGGGGTCTTGTAGTTATCGTCCATCGCCCAGCCGACCAGCTCTTTCATGTGGCAGTCGATAACCGTCGCCAGGTAAAGCCAGCCCTGCCATGTGGGAATGTACGTGATGTCGCCGACCATTTTCACGCCCGGCGCGTCGGCGGTGAAATCACGGTCCACGTGATCGGGTATGGCGTGCTCCTGGCCGTCGCCCTCGGTGAGGCTGAACCGCCACGGCTTCGGCTGGCAGGACTCGAGGCCCAGCTCGCGCATGATCGACCGCACCAGCTCCGGGCCGGCCGGGACGCCCCAGGCCGCCAGGTCCGCGTGGACCCGGCGGTACCCGTACGTCTCGTTCGAGTCGTCGAATGACTTCGTTATTATCAGTGCGAGTTCCGTGCGCCTTTTCACGGTCGCCGATTCCGGTGCGCCCCGCCATTCGTAGAAACCGGACCGGGATACTTCTAGCCACCTGCACATTTTCACGATCGACGGCACGTAGATATCATCAGATTCCTGGTAGGCCGCATACTCCGCGTCGATGAACTCGAATTTCTCGGTTACCGATGGTCGCGGGCGAAGTACGCCGTGGCTTTTTTCAGGAACTCGTTCTCCATCTTCAGTTCCCGGTTTTCCCGCTCGAGCTCGCGCAGCCGCGCCCGCTCGGTAAGGGTCGGCGGCGGCTCTTCGCCGGCATGCTCACGGCGATAGATGCACACCCAGTTACCCAAAGTTCCTTCGTTAATCCCGAGCTCCTTGGCTACTCTGGCGATCGGACGCGACGTCTCGATCACCATTTTCACGGCTTCGTCTTTATATTCGGACGAGAAGCTCTTCTTCGCTCGCGGCAAAATTTTACCTTTCCAGGTTGTCTATCCTAATGGATGGACTGTCCGGAAAGCTCGGGGCGTCTCAGTCGAAGTCGTTAAGACTGCCCTGCTGGTCCACAATGATGGAACCTGCCCGACGACACCAAGCCAGATGCAGCGTCAGATCGATACGAATAACGCGCCGCGTGGCGTGAAGCGCATATGCACGCGGTGCTCTTACAGCGATGCAAACCCGCAGCCACACATTCACTTTTCGGGCCTGCGACCTACGCTCAATATGGACGGTACCTGGGGGCACGGCGGAAGCCTGGAGCTTTCTAGGGAGATTATTAAATGGCTCCTAAGGAATGGATGGGATATTCCTGACGAGTAGCGATTGACGCGATCTCGGCAATTCGACACGATCGCACGCTCTCGGTTCTGGAGGCTCCGTAAGGTCTGGTCTCATTCCCTTGCCGCTGCGCTGTCCTCCGTCGTATTGATGTCGGCTCTGCAGCGCTCGCTGCGGATGTGAGTCGACGTTCGCCGAAAAGCCAGGTATGATCATCAGATGCGATACTTTACTAGAGGAATGGTGAGAGGTGAGCTAAGCGACGGCGACGTTGCTGAAATAAGGAAGGCGTATGCCGAACGACTTGAATCTATTTCACCTCAGCTAACAGACCCGATTCGACTGCTGACCGAGGTGTCCTTGCAGGACGCTATTATCGAGTCGATAATATGGGATCCGGGCATCAAGTGCCTGGAAATGTCTCTGGTGGCTCCATTTTTGGACGGCTACCAGGTCGTGCGACTAAAGTACTATGGGGCCCTTCTGGGCGATGAGCGCATTCGAACTCTGTGCTCTGCGGCACGTGATCGCGAGACGGAAATCTTGACGACAGAAGTCGACTACGGCGACGAAGGAATCTTTAGTCACAGGCTACTTTTCTGGCCACGCGACGAGCTGACGATAGATTTTGCCGATCTTGAGATTAATATCTCAAATCGAGAGGATGATCGCGTCGGCCTTTCTGGCTTCTTCCGGGAAATTTATCCTGAAGAACGGTAATTGTATCAAAGCCTGGTCCTCGTCCTCGTCCTCGGCTCCGGTCACCCCGGCGCCTTGCATCACAACGAGCTTTACCCGACGCCAAGTATCATATTCCGCCGCCTTATCTATGGCTGCACACGTGGGCAATTCATCGAATTTTTCACTCTAACTAGCAAAAATCCGGGGAGATGATGACCGGAAAACGACTCAACGACGCCGAACTAGCTAGCCCTCCGGGCTCTGATCGTCAGCTCGCTCACCTGCAACGATGCAGGAAGCGAGCGATTCCCGTGACGCAGGCCGCAGTCGCGATCACCAAGATCCCCACAGTTTCCCCACAACCGTCGTCCGGCAAGGCCGCCGGGCGCGCCCGGCGGCTGAGGTGCCGTGCGCCCGGCGGCGGGCCGGGTCCGCGCGAGGGGGACCGGCCGACCGGCCGTCCGGGGCGGCAGCGAGGTCATCGAGCTGGAGCACGGCATCACCGTGTACCCGGCTCGTGTGGAGCGCGGCCGTTGGCGGGCGGTCTGGCAGGAGGACGGCAAGCGGGAGCAGTGCGAGGCGCCGGACGAGGAGAGGCTGGCCGCCCGCCAAGCTTGAGAAGGTCGCTGAGCGGCTCCAGGCCGATGAGGCCCAACGACGCCGCCAAGGCCCGCCGCTGCAGCCAAGGCGAAGGCCAGCTCGGGGCCGCAGGAGCCGGCTGGCGCGCCCGGCTGCGAGGGGAGGATGATCCAGCTCGGCGCCTGCGCCAGCAAGAGTGCATCGCCGCCACCGTCAGCTACCTGGACCTGAAGGTCACCGCCGTCCTCGACGACGGCGACTACCCCCGGGGGGAGAGAAGGTCAGCGACGCCCGGATGAAGTTCCTGGAGGAGCGCGTCCTAGACCGACGCGGGCCGCGCGGCGAATGGAATGACGAGGTGCCGCCCGCCCCTGCCCCGGAACCGGAGCCCCGGGCCGGCCCCGCCCGGCCGGCCAGCTCAACCACCCCGCGCTGACCGGCATGGATCCGGCCAGCGTGGAGGCCCAGGCGGCCGCCCTCCGGGTCCCGTTCAGCGCACGCCGCGAGCACGACCTGTTCGCCCACTGCGGTGGCCCCCGCGTTAACGCCGAGAGCTTCGGCACCCGCCGGGAACCCGGAAATCCCGGTCAGCGCGATCCCCGGCACCGGGCACGCGCGCTGCCAGCTCCGATTCGCCCCCGGTACCGACATCACGTCCATGGCGGCGGACGTCAGGGACCAACTCCACTGGCACGGCTTTAACATGGTCACCGTCGAGCCCGGGGGCCTCATGAACGCCTCGCGCACCGACCCGGATAACCCATGGCTCCAGTTCGCCCTGGCCTCGTTGGAACGCACCGAGGGCATAGTCCCCGCACTGCTGCCCAATCTCGGCGGCAGCCTGCCCAACCACGTCTTCACCGATCGCCTCGGACTGCCCACGATCTGGATCCCGCACTCGTATTCCGCCTGCGCTTAGTATGCGACGAGCACCTCCTTGCCTCACTGGCACGGCAGGCACTGCGTCTGATGACCGCGCTATTTTGAGATCTCGGCGAACTCTGACGGAGCCGCAATTACCCGTGCGGCCTGGGCTCGTGATTGTGTTCCGTTGGTGTCTCGCCTTCGCGGCCGAAGGCCTCAGCGTGTGCCAAACAGGGCGCCCCGCGACCCGAACTGCACACGCTCACGCCTATGCCAGGCGGAGAGGGTGCCCGCGGTGCGGGTGAGGACGTTGTCGTCGATTACCCGGCCGCAGCCGCGTCAGAGCTGCGACGCCTGGTAGGTCGGGAGGCCGTCCGGCCGGGCGAGCGGGTTCCAGGCGGCGACGAACTTCTGCTTGCCGTCGGTGGCCGGGGTGTCGTCGCTGATCGAGGCCTTGTAGCTCGAGTAGTTCAGGTCCCCGCCGTGGCAGCCGGCCGTGGCCGCGTGGTTGGCCCACTTGGCCAGGTCATTGTCGACCGAGGCGGACGCCTCCCAGGCGCTGCTCAAGTCGTTGATCATGGCCGACGGGAGCGACGAGCGGCCCGGCAGGTCGGCCAGCCTGGCCAGCAGCGTCTCCCGGTTGGCGGCAGACGTGCTGAAGGTCTGCGCGGACTTGCCGAGGTTCTTACCGCAGCCCTCGACGTTCAGGACCGCGTCGGTGACCGCGGCGTGGTCGGAGCCGCTCTGCTTGAGCAGGCCGGCCAGCTGCGCCGCCGCCTGCCGCTCGGTGAGGCTCTGGCCCGAGCTAGCGGACGACGTCGCCTTGGGCGTCGTCCCGCCGCCGGCGCCGGTGGTCTGGCTGGCCGACGGGCTGCTCGGGCTGCCGCTCAGCGAGAGGATGGCCACGGTGGCGATGATCGCGACAACGGCGGCGCCCGCGATCGCCAGCATCAGCGGGCTGCGCGGCAGCGTGAATTTGCCGAAGGTCAGCGGGCGCTTCTGGCCGTCCACCGGTGATCCGTCCGGGCCGAACTGGCCGCCGCCGTACTGCCCCGGCATGCCGTACTGCCCACCGGGCCCATAAGGGCCGCCGCCCGGTCCGTACTGGCCGTCCGGGTACGGCTGGACGACCTGGGTGGCGCCGTACTGGTCGACGCCGTACTGGCCGGGCCCGAGCTGGCCCGGCCCGAACTGCGGCGCGCCGTACGGGCCCTGCGCGTACGTGGCCTGCCCGTACTGCCCGGCGCCGTACTGGCCCGGCGGAAGCTGGCCCTGGCCGCCGGGCGGCAGCGCGGGCTGACCCGCGTAGGTGCCCGGGCCGGGCTGACCGCCGCCGAACTGGCCGCCGGGTCTGTACTGGCCCGGGCCCGGTCCGAACCGGTCGACGGTGGTGGGAGGTCCGCCGGCCGGGTAGCCGGGCGGCGGGGTCGGCCCGCCGCCCGGGGGCAGCGCCCCGGTCTGGTACGGGGTGCCCGGCGGGTACTGACCGCCACCCTGGCCGGGGTACTGGCCCGGGTTGGGCGCGCCCGGCCCGCCCGGAAGCGACGTCTGCCCCCACGGCGGCGCTCCGCCGCCCTGCTGCAGGCCGGGGTTGGGCGCGGTCGTCGGACCGCCCGGCGGCGGCGTCGGCTGCTGGCCCTGCCATGGCGCACGCCCGCCGCCTTGCGGCGGGCCTGCTGGCGGCGCGGCGCCGGTGATCGGCGTCGGTCCGGTTGAGGCGGTGGCCGCACCGGGCG
This sequence comes from Trebonia sp., assembly GCA_036509215.1. GTDB lineage: Bacteria > Actinomycetota > Actinomycetes > Streptosporangiales > Streptosporangiaceae > Trebonia. Next base: position 9,522 of record DATCGA010000765.1, on the reverse strand, counting down.
TCCACTCGCTGTTCCAGTCGTACTGCTTCGGCTGCGGACGCTGGAACAGGCCCTGCGGGCGCAGCATCCGCTCCATCGTGTCCGACATGTTCGGGTCCCCGGACCCGGACTGGCCAAATCCCGGGCCGCCGGGCTGCTGACCGTTCGGCGGCGGGGGCGGCGGCCAGGCGGAGCGGTTGCCGGCCGATGGCGGCGGCGGTGTCGGCCCGCCGCTCGGGGGCGGGGGCGTCGGCCCGCCGGAGGCCGGCGGTGCGGAGAGGAACTGCTGGCCCATGGCTGGTGACTGCGTGGCTACCGCCGGTGGCTGCCCCTGGGCAGGGCCAGCCTGAGCAGCGACCTGCTGCCCACAGCTGCCGCAGAACTGCGTACCCGGATGTACCGAGTAACCGCAGGACGGGCACCACGAACCATCCATACCGACCATCGCGTCCCTTTCGGGTATCCCAAGCAGGCTAGCTGCACGAGGCCGCTTTCGTCCCCCAAACGGGCTAGTCAGGCAGCCGCGCTCGGGACGACGTCACGTCCTCGTTCGTAAGAAATTCAATCGCAACCTACCGCCGCAGACTGGCCGCACTGGCAGAATGCGTTGAACTGCGCTCGGACATGCAGAAGGAGAACCCGATGCGGAACACTGGCCGGCTGGCCGCGTCCACCGTCGCTACGGGGTTGGTCGCGGGGTTGATCGTAGCGGCTGGGCCGGCCACTCGGGCGGCGGCCTCCGAGGGGGCGCAGACGACGAGCGCGACCAGCAAGACCCCGGTCGGGGTGCGGGCGCCGTTCGCCGAACTCGCGAACCAGGCCACCGGCGCGGACCTCTGGTCCCGCTCGTCGGTCAGCGAGCACCCGATGGGCTCGATCACCAAGGTGATGACCGCTTACGTAGTGATCGAGGCGGGCGATCTGAACAGGGTGATCACCGTGCCGAGCGGCATCATCGGCTACGACCACACCTACGGCGCGTCCACCGCGGGCCTGGTGCCGGGGGAGAAGCTGACCGCGCTGCAACTGCTGTACGCGCTGATGCTGCCGTCCGGGTGCGACGCCGCCTACACGCTCGCCACCGCGTACGGGAAGGGCGGCAGCCGGTCGGCCTTCATCGCCCAGATGAACGCGACCGCGAGCAAGCTCGGCCTCACCAAGACGCGCTTCTCCGACTTCAGCGGCCTGCCCGACCCGGGGGAGTACACCACCTACTCGACCGTGCGGGACCTGGTCAGCCTCGGGCGCGACGCGATGCGGCTGCCGACGTTCCGCTCGATCGCGGGGACGCGCACCTACCGGGTGGCCGCCGCCAAGGACCACCGCGCGCACGTCTGGAACAACCTGAACCTGCTGCTCGGCCACTACGCGGGCGCGACCGGGATCAAGACCGGGTTCACCGCCGCGGCCGGCGACTGCCTGCTGTTCGCTGCCACCCGAGGCAGCAAGGAGCTGGTCGGGGTGGTGCTTGACTCGTCGGCGGCCGACTCGCCAGCCGGCATGAACGCTGCGGCCTCCGACGCAGCGGCCATGCTGAACTGGGGATTCAGTCGGTAGCGGAGTTGTCCGGATCATTACGGGTGACGGATTTACCGGTGCGGTTCCATGGGTTAGACAATCGATCCGCCCGGCGCGAATCACCACACAGGACCACCCACGGGAAGCCCACGTGAATACTCACGGCTTCGGAAAGCGTAGGAAAGCGTGGGTTGGCTAACGCACGCACGCACGCACGCACGCACGCACGGCGGCAATCCCTCACCCAGGCCGACCGGGAACGACCGCTACGCCGCCGACCCGCCCAGGTAGCTCGCTGCCAGCAGCGCGCTGTCGGAGCTGAGCTCCTTGGCCGTGCCGCTGGCGGAAAGCTCCCCGTGCGACAGCACGTAACCCCGGTCGGCGATCTTCAGCGCCATGTGCACGTGCTGCTCGACCAGCAGCACCCCGGTGCCGGTGGACGTCGCGTACTCGCGGACGACCGGCAGCAGGCGGGCGACGATGACCGGCGCCAGGCCGAGTGACATCTCGTCCAGCATCAGCAGCTTGGGCCGGCGTGACAGCGCCCGGGCGATCGCGAGCATCTGCTGCTCGCCGCCCGACAGCAGCCCCGCCTTCCGCTCCTTGAGCGGCGCCAGCGCGGGGAAGTGCGCGAACGCGCCGTCGAGGTTGGCCGCCGCGACGCCGTCGAGCCGGAAGTGCTCGGCCACGGTCAGCCCGAAGAACAGCCCCCGGTCGGACGGCACGTGGGCGATGCCCATCCGCGCCCGCGCGGTCGGCGTGATCCCGGCCAGGTCGGCGCCGGCCAGCTTCACCGCCCCGGCCCCGTGCTTCAGCAGGCCGGAGATCGCGCGCAGCGTGGTCGTCTTGCCGGCCCCGTTGGCGCCGAGCAGAGCGACCACCTCGCCGCTACCCACAGTTAGCGAAAGATCGCGCACGACCGGAGCGCGATCGTACGCGACGCTCAGATTGTCAAGATCAAGTACCGCTTCGGTGGTCGCCATCGTTGTCAGAACCCGCCTTCACCGGTCATTAGCCGGACGTACCTGTTGACATCAACACAAAGCCTTGTACAGCACAAACGTCGTTCATTGCACCATCATCCAGCATCTGTTCCCAAGCCGTGCCAGACATTGGCGCAATCGCCAACTTGCCAGCTGTCCATGTGTGCTCTCCGGACACTTGACGCGATCGTGACCTCGATCGTTGACAATCCATGTTGACTCAGCGCCGGCTACGGGCCTTTCCTTGGAGGACAACTATCCATGCGGGTTTTCTCGTGCAGAACTTCGGAGTAGCGATGGAGCGAATCGGCGTCACGCATGCCGGGAGCCTGATCCGACCGCCGGAGCTGCTCGCCTTTCTGTCGGCGGCCGACCACGGCCAGGCGTCCACTGACGGTCCCGAGTACCAGGCCGCCCTCGGCCGCGCCGTCGACTACGTCGTCCGCAAGCAGGTGGAGACCGGCATCGACCTCGTCGACGACGGCGAGATGGGCAAGGCGACCTGGATCACCTACCTGTACGAGCGGACCACCGGCCTGGAACCCCGGCCGCTGAACGGCGCGTTCTCGACCATCCTGCCCGCCAGCAGGGACCGGCAGAACTTCCCCGGCGCCTACGCCGAGCTTGACCGGCTGGAGCACGACGCGACGGTCCGGATCAGGGACAAGGCCGTCAGCGGGGCGAAGCCGGGTAACGCGGGACCGGGGAACGCGAAGCCGGAGAAGCAGGGCGCAGCGGTCTGGGTGTGCACCGGCCCGATGAGCTACGACCGGGCCGCGATCGACCGCGACCTGGCCAACTTCAAGGCCGCGCTGGCCGGTGGCGGCAAGGACATCACCGAGGCGTTCCTGCCGGTGGTCGCGCCCGCCTCGGCCTACTGGCTGCAGAACGAGCACTACGACTCCGACGAGGAGTTCGTCTACGCGCTGGCCGACGTGCTGCACGAGGAGTACCGGGCGATCATCGAGTCCGGCGCGTACCTGCAGGTCGACGACGCGGTGCTGATGCACGAGGCGGACACCATGCTGTCGCGCGGCCAGTCCTACCAGCAGTACCGGGCCTGGGCGCGGCTGCGGGTGGAGGCGCTCAACCACGCGCTGCGCGGGCTGCCGGAGGACCGGATCAGGTACCACATCTGCTTCGGGTCCTGGCACGGGCCGCACGCGTACGACCCGCCGCTGCGCGACACGATCGACCTGGTGCTGTCGGTGAACGCGAAGTACTACCTGATGGAGCAGGCTAACCCCAGGCACGAGCATGAGTGGAAGATCTGGCAGGACGTCACCCTGCCGGACGGCAAGGTGCTCGTCCCCGGTGTGGTCACGCACCACACCAACGTGGTCGAGCACCCCGAGCTCGTCGCCCAGCGGCTGATCCGGCTGGCGGACGTCGTCGGCCGAGACCGGGTGATGGGCGGGACCGACTGCGGGTTCGCGCAGGGCGCCTTCATGCACCGGGTGCACGAGGAGATCCAGTGGGCGAAGCTGGCCTCCCTGGTGGAGGGCGCCCGGATCGCCTCGCGCGAGCTGTGGGGCGCCAAGGCCGACATCTAGTACCCGACGACGGCCCATCGCCCGTCAGTGTCATCAAACGCAGTATCCAAGCGGGAGGAAATGAAGTTGCGCACCTATAGAAGAGCCGGCTACGCCGGCGCCGTCGCGGTCGCCGCAGCCGCGCTGACGATAGCCGGGTGTAGCTCAAGCTCCAGTTCGAGCTCGTCCGCGCCGAGCAGCCCCAGCGCGACGGCGGCGTCAAGCGCGGCGTCCTCGCCGGCCGCCGCTGCCACCGGATCGGCCGCGGCAGGCACCTCGGTGACGAACTACCTGTCCTACACCGGCGGCAAGTCGGGTAAGGCCAATAGCTCGCTGACGCCGGTCACCATCGGCTACGTCAACGAGCAGGGCGACGCCAACCCGCCCGGGCCGCTCGCCACCGTCGGCGCCCAGATGGCCGTCACCTACATCAACGACGAGCTCGGCGGCGTCGACGGCCACCCGCTCAAGCTCGACACCTGCTTCACCACCAGCGAGCAGCAGGGCACCTCCTGCGCCCAGCAGCTCCTGGCGGCCAAGGTCCCGCTGATCGCCACCGGCGGCGTCGCGGTCGGCGCGCAGTCGCTGCTTGCCGCGATCAACGGCCAGGTGCCGGTAATCGACGGCGTGGCCGTCACCCCGTTCGACGCGGTCTCGAAGAACACGTTCATCCTCTTCGGTGACGCGACGCACGTGCTCGGCCCGATGGGCACCTACGCCAACCAGATCGGCGCCAAGACGGCGACGGTGGTCTACCCGCAGAACCCGGGCATCATCCCCGGCGCCGAGGCGATCCAGAAGGGTCTCCAGGCGGCCGGCGTCACGGTCACCATGGAGGGCTACCCGGAGACCGCCACCAGCCTGACCCAGTACCTGGTGGCCGGCCACGCGCAGACCGCCGGCATGGTGGTCCCGTACGCCGACGCCGCGTCCTGCGTGAACCTGGCCAAGGCGCTCACCGCGCTGAACATCACCGATCCGAAGAAGATCGTCTCCGCCCCGCTGTGCCTGAGCGGCACGGTGATCAAGGGCCTGGGCGACTTCCCCAAGTGGACGTACTCGATCGCCAGCTCGAACTACGGCGACCCGACCGACCCGGGCATGCCGGCCTACGAGGCGGTGACGAAGAAGTACACCACGATCGGCAACGCGGTCGACCCGTGGGTGATCGTGAACTTCGGCGAGCTGCTGACCGTTGACAAGATCCTCAACCAGGTCGGCTACGCGAACCTCAACGCGGCCAGCATCGAGAGCGCCGCCAAGGCGTTCAAGGGCCCGCAGGCTCTCGGCGCCCCGGCCCTCGACTGCGGCGCGTTCTCGACCGCGCCCGCGGTCTGCAACGACCGGGCGCAGTTCTTCGAGTACATGGGCAAGAACGTGTTCACCAAGGTGGCCGGCTGGCTCCAGCCGGTTACCCCCTCGTCCTGATCGAAGGACGGAACACGGACTGACAGCGGCCGCGCCGCGGCGACGGGGTCACCCCGTCGCCGCGGCGCGCTTGAACTAAGAGGAATTGACCGCAGTGGAAGAAATATTGCTGGACATCCTGCTGGGCCTCGGCTCCGGTGTGATCATCGCCGGGATCGCGCTCGGCGTGGTGCTGACCTTCCGAGGGTCAGGGGTCATCAACCTGGCGACCGGCGCGATGGCGATGCTCGGCGGCTACGCCTACTGGTCGCTGACCACCGGTAAGATCGCGACGCTGCCGATGGCGGCCGCGCTGCCGCTGAGCCTGCTGTTCGTGGTCGCCTGCGGGGCGCTGGTCGAGTTCGCCGTCTTCCGGCCGCTGCGCACCTCCTCGCCGCTGGCGCGGCTGATGTCCTCGCTCGGCGTGCTGCTGATCGCGCAGGCGGCGTGCCTGATCGCGTTCGGCACCACCCCGCAGCCGGAGCCGACGATCCTGCCGCAGAACGGGATCGAGCTGCTCGGCGCGCCGATCGGGGTGGACCTGTTCATCCTCACCGGGCTGATCATCGTGGTGACGATCGCACTCTGGGCCGTCTTCAAGTGGACTCGGTTCGGGCTGGCCACCCGGGCGGCGGCCGAGAACGAGTCGGCGGCGATGCTCGGCGGCCTGTCCCCGGCCCGCATCGCGGTCATCAACACGCTGGTGTCGTCGCTGCTGGCCGGCGCGGTCGGCATCCTCGCCGCCTCGATCACCCAGCTCGACCCGGAGACGCTGCCGCTGCAGATCATCCCGGCCCTCGCGGCCGCGCTGCTCGCGTCGTTCACCTCGTTCTGGATCGCCACCGCGTCGGCCTTCGGCATCTCGATCCTCTACTCGATCATCGCCTACATGTCCTCGCAGAGCTGGTTCCCGCAGTCCGGCGGCCTCGCGCTGCCCGGTGTCACCGACCTGCTCGCGTTCCTGATCATCATCGGCGTGCTGTTCTGGCGCGGCGCGAGCCTGCCCGGACGCGGCGAGCTGGTTGAGAAGCGGCTGCCGGAGGCACCGCGCCCGCAGCACCTGTGGCGGACCGCGCTGATCTGCGCCATCGCCGGCGCGATCCTGCTCATCATCTTCCCCTACGATTTCCGGGGGGCGCTGATCAACACGCTGATCGGCGCGATCCTGGCGCTGTCGCTGGTGGTGATCACCGGGTACGTGGGGCAGATCTCCGTCATCCAGCTCGCGCTGGCGGGCGCGTCCGGGTTCACGGTCAGCCACATGGCCGAGAACTTCCACATCCCGTTCCCGTTCGACGCGCTGATCGGCATCGCCGTCGCGGTGGCGATCGGGGTGATCACCGCGTTCTCGGCCGTGCGGGTGCGCGGGGTGTCGCTCGCGGTGGTGACGCTGGCGGGCGCGGTCGCGATCCAGAACTTCGGCTTCACCAACACCACCTGGGGCGGCGGCTCGACCGGCTCGGGGGTGCCCGAGCTCAAGCTGTTCGGCCTCGACCTCGGCACCAACGCCGGGTTCCGCGGCATCGACGGCAACGTGCCGTCCCCGGTCTTCGGCTGGGTCGCGCTGGCCTGCTGCGTGCTGCTGTGCGTGATGGTCGGCTTCATCAGGCGCGGCACGCTCGGCCAGCGGATGCTCGCCGTCCGCTCCAACGAGCGCGCCGCGTCCGCCGCCGCGATCAACCCGCGCACGGTGAAGCTGTGGGCGTTCACCATCGCCGCGTTCATCGCCGGGGTCGCCGGGGTGCTGTACGCCTACGATTTCGGCTCGGTCAGCGAGAACCAGTACGACGTGATCATCGCGCTCTCGCTGATCGCGTTCGCCTACGCCGGCGGCATCACGCTGATCTCCGGCGCGATCTTCGCCGGCCTGGTCTCGGCCGGCGGGCTGATCCCGCAGGCGCTGCTGGTCTGGTTCGGCCTCAACGGTAACTGGTTCCAGCTGTTCGGCGGGGTCATCCTTATCTTCACCCTGCTGCAGAACCCGTCGGGGGTGGCGGGCGACATCTACCGGCGGACCCACAAGCGGCCGGAGGTGCACGCGCCCGACGCCGACGCCTCCACCCGCGAGCGGATCACGCCGCGGACCGAGCGTCCCGACCTGTCCGCGGTGCCGGCCGCGCTCACGGTCGAGGGCCTGTCGGTCCGGTTCGGCGGCGTGCACGCGCTGTCCGACGTGTCCCTCAACGTCAAGCAGGGCGAGCTGGTCGGCCTCATCGGCCCGAACGGCGCGGGCAAGACCACCCTCATCGACGCCGTCTCCGGGTTCGTGTCGGCGACCGGCACGGTCAAGCTGGGCGAGCGGGATCTACACGGCCAGCCGCCCTACGTGCGGGCGGGCGAGGGTCTGACCAGAACCTGGCAGTCGACCGAGCTGTTCGATGACCTCAACGTGGCCGAGAACCTCACCGTCGCGGTCCGCGAGGGCACCGCCAGCGAGGACGTGGCGAAACAGACGCTGGCGCTGGTCGGGATGGACTGGGCCGCCGAGGCGATGCCCACCCAGCTCTCGTCCGGCCAGCGCAAGCTCGTCGGCGTCGCCCGCGCCCTGGTCGCCAAGCCGACGCTGCTCTGCCTGGACGAGCCCGCGGCTGGCCTCGACACGGCCGAGAGCGAGGAGCTCGGGGTCACCCTCCGCCGCCTGGCCGACGCGGGCCAGTCGATGCTGCTCATCGAGCACGACATGGGCCTCGTCCTCGGCATCTGCGACCGGGTCGTGGTGCTGGAGTTCGGCCAGGTCATCGCCGAGGGCACGCCGGAGGCCGTCCGCAAGGACCCGAAGGTCATCGCCGCCTACCTCGGTGACGACATGACCGACGTGGCCCTGACCGGTACCACCGCCGACTCCCCAGAGGGGATTCTCTAAGCAGAACCCCGAAGATCAAAGTCTCGAAACCGTCTTATCGAACGGACCGTGGCTGGCTCTGGTCGGCCACGGCCAGTTCGTTAGCCCAGGTAACGTTGTCGGGTGGGAGACACAGACGCCATCGTCGAGGAGATCCTGGCCGGCTACGACACGATCACCGTCGTCGGCGCGAGCGCCGACCCGGCCAAGGCGGCGCACCGGGTGCCGGCCGTGATGCAGCGCCACGGCTGGCGGATCGTCCCGGTCAACCCGCGCGGCGGCCTGATCCTGGGCGAGCCGGCCCACCCGACGCTGGCGTCGATCGGCTCGGGGGCGGGGCTGGTGGACGTGTTCCGCCCGTCGGCGCAGGCACCGGACGTGGCCCGGCAGGCGGTGGCGGCCGGCGCGACCGCGCTCTGGCTCCAGCTCGGCATCGCCTCGGACGAGGCCCGCGTGATCGCCGAGGGGGCCGGCCTGCTCTACGTGCAGAACCGCTGCCTGTCGATCGAGCGGCGACGCCTCGGGCTTAACGCGCCCGCGCTCGGACGGGCCGAAGGACGGAACCAGCAGTGACGCACCCCCTCGACAACCCGGTCCGGTCCGCGCTGACCGGGGAGCAGGCTCCGTTCGCGGTCCGGTCCGGGAACGCGGTCAGGTACCAGCCGGAGATCTCGCCGTTCTGCGGCCTGCCCGACCAGCCGTCGGCCGCCGACTGGGCTGGCGCCGCCCGGCTGGCGCCGCCCGGCCAGGTCGTGCTGTTCATCGGTCCGTTCGCCGTCCCGCCGGCCGGCTGGGAAGTCGTCGGCTCGCGCGAGGGCGTGCAGCTGGTGGCCGAGGACCTCGATCCGGTCACCGATCCGGAGGCGGTGGCGCTGAGCTTGGCCGACGCCCCGGAGATGCTCGAGCTGACCGAGCGGACCAAGCCGGGGCCGTTCCTGCCGCGGACCGTCGAGCTCGGCGGCTACCTGGGCATCCGCCGCGAGGGCAGGCTGGTGGCGATGGCCGGCGTGCGGATGCGCCCGCCCGGCTTCGCCGAGATCAGCGCCGTCTGCACCGACGAGGCGTGGCGCGGCCGCGGCTTCGCCGCCCGGCTGACCCGCGCCGTCGCGGCCGGCATCGCGTCCCGCGGCGAGACCCCATTCCTGCACGCCGCCGGCACCAACACCAACGCGATCCGCCTCTACAAGTCCCTGGGATTCGTCCACCGCCGCGAGGTGACCTTCATAGCCGCCACCCCGCCCAAGTAACCAGCGCGAGCGCG
>DATCGA010000764.1:0-8249 GCA_036509215.1 Trebonia sp. | reverse complement strand
GCCGGGCGAGATCTGCATTGGCGGCCCGCCGGTAGCGCGGGGCTACCTCGGCCGTCCCGCGCTCACCGCCGAACGGTTCGTGCCCGACCCCGGGGGCGATCCCGGCAGCCGGATGTACCGCACCGGAGACCTCGGCCGCTGGCTGGCGGACGGCAACCTCGAGGTCGCCGGGCGAATGGACCGGCAGCTCAAGGTCCGCGGGTTCCGGGTCGAGCCCGGGGAGATCGAGAGCGCGCTGGCTGGGCACCCGGACATCGACCAGGTGTCTGTCGTGGCGTCGACCAGGAGCTCAGGCGACACCCGCCTGGTGGCGTACTACACGCCAAGCGCGGGCGCGATGGCCCGAGCGGGCGCCGGGTCCCAGCACCCCCCGGCTGCGAGCTTCCGCAGCTACCTGCTCGACCGGCTACCCGGGTACATGATCCCGGCCGCGTTCGTCGCCCGCAACCGGCTGCCGACATCACCGGACCGCGACCAGACCGCAGCCCGTCAACACGAGGCGCAGCAGAGCGCGCCCCGCCAGCGGATGCCGAAGCAGCGCGAGCAGCCGACGCCGACGCAGGCGGGACTGGCCGCCTTGTGGGCGAGGCTGCTGCACCGCGAGCACGTCGGCCTCGACGACGACTTCTTCGCGCTCGGCGGCAACTCGCTGCTCGCCGCGGAGATGCTGGCGGGCATCCGCGCCAGCTTCCGCATCCCGTCGGACTCGGTGCGGCCGCTGACCCGCTGCCTGCTGCGCGACCCCACCCTGCGCGGGTTCGCCGCCGCGGTCAGGGACGCCCGCTCCGGCCGCCTGAGCGCCGACGGCGACCAGCAGGAGATCGACTTCGTCGCCGAGGCGTCGCTTGACGTCAGCATCCACGGCGACGGCGCCCGGTCGCGGCCGAGGCCGGACTGGCGCAGCCCGCGCGAGATCCTGCTCACCGGCGCGACCGGGTTCCTCGGCGCCCACCTGCTCCGCGAGCTGCTCGCCGCCACTGACGCCCGCGTGTGGTGTCTGGTCAGGGCGCGCGACGAGGGCGACGCGCTCGGCCGCATCGCCCAGGCGGCCGCGCGCTATGAGCTGCCGGCGCCGCCGCCGGGCCGCGTCGTGCCGTTGCCCGGCGACCTCGCCCAGCCCGGGCTGGGACTGTCCGAGCAGCAGTTCCGCGAGCTCGCGGGCACCCTCGACATCATCTACCACCCGGGCGCGCTGGTGAACTTCATCTACCCGTACCAGGAGCTTCGGGCCGCCAACGTGGCGGGCACCCGCGAGGTGATCCGGCTGGCGGGGGAGTCCCGCGGCGTTCCGGTGCACTACGTGTCGACCACCGCCGTGCTGGCCGGCCTCGGCGTCGAGGGCGTCCACGAGGCCACCGAGGAGACGCCGCTCGGGTACCCCGAGCAGCTGCGGATGGGCTACGTCGAGACCAAGTACGTCGCGGAAGAGCTGCTGCGGAACGCGGGCCGGGCCGGCCTTCCGGTCGCGATCTACCGGCCGCTGGACATCGTCGGCAGCATCGGCACCGGCGCCTGGAGCACCTCGACCGAGATGTGCGCGCTGATCAGGTTCATGACCGACACCGGGCTGGCGCCCGACATCGACCTGCCGCTCGACTACGTGCCGGCCGACGTCTGCGCGGCCGCCATCCGCCATATCTCGGTCACCGCCGGGGCGACCGGCCGCACCTATCATCTCGCCAGCCCCGAGCATGCCCTGCTCAGCGCGCTGGTCGGCCGGCTGCGGGACCGCGGGTACCGGATCGACGACGTGCCCTTCGGCGACTGGGTCAGCGAGCTCGCCCGGCAGGCCGCCCTCGACCCGTCGCACCCGATGGCGGCGTTCATGCCGCTGTTCGTGGACCGCGGCGGCGAGTCCGGGCTCACGGTCGCGGAGATGTACCTCGCGCACGTCTTCCCGACCTACAGCCGCACCAACACCGAGCGCGCGCTGCGCGGCAGCGGCATCGCCTTCCCGCCCGTCAACGGCGGGCTGATCGGCCGCAACATCGACCGGCTGATGGAGTCCGGCTACCTGCCGAGCCCGTCCGCCAGCCCGCTGCTCTCCCATGCCGACTAGCCGCTACCCCGACTGGGAGTCGTTCGAGTTCCCCGTAGCCGCCGTCGCCTCCGCCGCTGCGGGCGACCCCGGCGCGGGCGACGCGCCGGTGGCGTTCTGCGCCGACCTCAGCCCGGCCAGCGTGCTCGGCGCGTACCGCCGCGGCATCATCCCGCTGCCGGTGCCCGACGAGTACTTCCGCACCCTCAACGAGTTCCGCTACGAGGACCAGGTGGCGGCCGGGACCATCGCCGTCGTCGGCGACGAGGCGGCCGATCCCTACTGGGTGGCCTGGTGGTCGCCCGACCCGAGACCGGTGATCGGCGCGGGCGACGTGCACCTCGGCCGCAACGTCAGGAAGCGGCTGCGCCACGACGCGCTCACGACCAGCGCCGACGCCGCGTTCCGCGACGTCGCGGAGGCGTGCAGGGAGGGCCGCGAGCCCCGCTGGCTCACCGACCCGCTGCTGGAGACGCTGATCGAACTGCACGCCGCCGGGTGGGCGCACAGCTTCGAGGTATGGCGCGGCGACGACCTCGTCGGCGGCGCGATGGGGATCGGCATCGACGGCGTCATCAGCGGAGACTCGCTGTTCGGGCGGCAGCCGGGCGCGGCCGCGATTGCCGTCGCCGACATGTCGGCCCGGCTGGTGGCGTCGGGCGGGGTGCTGATCGACGCGCAGTGGGACGGCCCGCTGCTGCGCTCGCTGGGCGCCGTGCCGATGCCGCGCCAGCGCTACCTGCAACTGCTCGACCGCCCGGCCGAGCCGGTTTCGCTCCCGTCCGGGCGGCTGCCGGCCGAGCGCCTGCTCCCGACCCCCCGGACCTGATCCCGCCGCGACGCAGAACTCCGCCCCCGACCCGCGTGAGTTCCGGTCCGTCCGGTGGTAAAACATTGACGAGCAGCTGGAAGGGCCGGCCGATCGGTTCGACCCCCCAGATGACCCGCTTCATCCGCAAACTCAAGGCTGCCCGGCCGCGAGACCCCTTGCACGTTGGAAGCCGCACGCCATAAGTTACTGATTAGTAACCGGCCGCTGCGGTAGTGGCCCGTTCTTCGATTGCACGCGCGTGAAGGGGTTTGCGATGCCCAAGCTTGATCGCCAGGACAACGTCTTCGTCCTTGACCTCGGGGATGGCGAGAACCGCTTTCACCCCGGCTGGGTCGCCGACGTCACCGCCGCCCTCGATGAGGTCGAGAAGGCGGAGGGGCACCGCGCCCTGGTGACCACCGCGACCGGGAAGTTCTACTCCAACGGCCTGGACCTGGACTGGCTGTTCGCCCATGCCGAACAGCACCAGGAGTACCTCGGCTCGGTCCAGGAACTCCTGGCCCGCATGCTGTCCATGCCGCTGGTCACCGTGGCCGCCCTGCAGGGGCACACCTTCGCCGCGGGCGCGATGTTCTCGCTGGCGCACGACTTTCGGGTGATGCGGAGCGACCGGGGTTTCTGGTGCCTGCCGGAAGCGGACATCAACCTGCCGTTCTCGCCCGGCATGTCCGCCCTCATCCAGAGCCGGCTGGCCCCGCAGACCGCCCACGAGGCGATGGTCACCGCCCGCCGCTTCGGCGGCCGCGACGCCTTCGCCGCGGGCATCGTCGACCGCGCCGTGTCCGAGGACGAGGTGAGCGCGACCGCCGTCGAGATCGCCCAGTCCCAGGTGGCCAAGGCCGGCGACACGCTTCGCACCATCAAGGCCCGCATGTACGCGCCGGTGATCGACCTGCTGCGGGCCAAGGGCAACTCCGTCGGCTGACCGCGAGGCAGCCGTCGGCTACCGGCCCTGGGGCGCGAAACCCTCGCAGTCACTCACCGGCAGCGGCGGGTACTTGACCAGCCGGTCGTCCCACGCGGCGCGCCCGCAGCGTAGGTAAACGGTGCCCCGGTGCGTCTGCCTCACCAGCGCGTGGCGGCAGTCGCCGCACAGCCCGGGGTTGACCGGGAGGGCCGCCGGGCTCTGGTCAGGCACGGTTTCCTGGTCAGCCACGGTGCCTCCGCCGATAGCAGGTCAGCACTTTGAACTGCTCGCGGTCATGAAGTTCGCGACCGAGCTCACCACGCTGCCCGCGTCCTTGGTGATGGTCGCGATCTGAGTCGGCGACGGGCTCGACGACAGCCCGGCGACCGAGCTCTTGAGCGCGTTCACCGACGACGTGATGGCGCTGGTCTGGGTCGGGAAGTCGCCCTTGGCCGAGTCGACCAGCTTGCTGGCATTGTTCTCGATGGCGGTGACCTGCGACTTCAGGCCGCTGACGCCACTACTGGCATTCAGGCTGGTCAGGCCCTTAATCGAATTCTCCAGGTTGGTCCGGGCCGCGCAGTAGGCGGCCGGGCCACTGCTGCTGCTGCTACTACTGCTGCAGCCGGCCAGCGCGACTGCCCCGGCCCCGGCCGCCAACGCCAGCGACGCGCAGGCCCACGCGCCGCCCTGCCGGGCCCGCGCTCTCCCAGACCTCGTATTAAGCCTCATCATGATCCAATCGACGCCACGGGATAAGAATTCAAGACGCTGTTCCCGAAACACGACTCACAGTCACTACCGGCCGTCGCGGTCGTTTCTGCCCGTGGAACCGCCGCCGGAAACGAGCCGCGCCCCGTTCCAGCCGGGTGCCGGCGGCCTGGCCGCATCAAAATTCAAATTCATTCGCTCGAACGGACCATGGTTTCCCCGCCCGGCACGGTTGACCCGCCCGACGTCGCAGACGCCACCGCCGCCACCCAGCCGAGCGTCTAAGGCACCTAGGACCGAACATAAGGCGATCGTCCGATGCGGTGCGGGGGGTCTTAGAACGAACCTTGAGGTGTGGGGGAAGCCAAGGGGCGGCTCCCGGAACCAAGGAGAGATCGTGAACGAGTACCTAGCACTCGAGCTGATCAGGCAGCGGACCACCGAGCGGTACGAGGAAGCGCGACGGGCGAGCCTGGTGCACAGGCTCCGCCTGGCCCGGCGTCAGCGTAACCGCGACAAGGCCCTCGTGCGGCGGCCGGTCCCGGACTACGTGGACGGCACCTTCGCCGCAGTACCTGAGCAGGCAGAAGCCAAGACCGTAGAGGCGGTCCGGTAACCGCCGGCGCGCGCCGTCAAGGCGGGCAGGAAAATGCCGGACTCTACAGGCGGCGGACAAGACCGCGAAACCGCCGCCACAGCCGGAATGTCAGACCCCGGTGAGACGCTTCACTATGAGATGAACAGACGCGGTGGTAGTCCCGTACTGGTTGGGCGGGCGGCAGAGATGGCCGCCCTGCAGACCGCATTCGACGCGATCCGTCAGGGTGGTCCTGCCGCCCTGCTCATCGGGGGCGAGGCCGGGGTCGGCAAGACCCGGCTGATCGGCGAGTTCGCCGCCGAAGCGCGGGCGGCGGGCGCCCGGGTGCTGATCGGGGGATGCCTCGAGCTGGGGGCCGACGGGCTGCCGTTCGGGCCGTTCACGGCGATCCTGCGCGACCTCGTGCGGGAGATCGGAGCCGACGAGCTCGTCGGCCTGCTGCCGGGCAGCGACCGGGCCATACGGGAGCTGGCCCGGCTCCTTCCCGAGCTGTCGGGCGGCCAGCCGCCCGCCGACGCGGCCGGCGCGCTGCGAAGCGCGGGCGAGGCCCGCGCGCGGCTCTTCGAGGAGTTCCTCACCCTGCTCGAGCGGCTGGCGGTGCGGCAGCCGCTGGTCCTGGTGGTCGAGGACGCGCACTGGGCCGACCGGTCGAGCCGCGACCTGGTCGCCTTCCTCATCGGCTACCAGCGCGCGCTCGCGAACGTGCTGATCGTGGTGACGTTCCGCTCCGACGAGCTGCACCGCACCCATCCGCTGCGGCCGCTGCTGGCCGAGCTGACCAGGATCGACTGGGTCGAGCGGACCGAGCTGCTACGGCTGAGCCGTGGTCAGGCGGAGGAGCTCGCGGCGGCGGTCCTCGGCGGCTTCCCCGACCGCGCGCTGACCGACGCGCTCTACGAGCGGGCCGAAGGCAACCCGCTGTTCACCGAGGAGCTGCTGGCCTGCCCCGACGGCTGCGCGCTGATCCCCGACTCCCTGGTCGACCTGCTCCAGCAGGCGGTGCGGCGGCTGCCGGACGACACCCAGGAGGTGCTGCGCATCGCCAGCGCCGGCAGCGGCGCCACCAGTCACACGCTGCTCGCCCGGGTCACCGGCCGGACCGAGGACGAGCTGACCACCGCGATCCGGCCCGCCGTCACCGGCAACGTGCTGGTGACCACCGCCGACGGGTACGCGTTCCGGCATGCGCTGATCCGGGAGGCGGTGCACGAGGACCTGCTGCCCGGCGAGCACAGCCAGGTGCACACCAAGTTCGCGCTCGCGATCGACGCCGACCCGGCGCTGGTCGGCGACGGGCGGGCGGACATGGAGAAGGCGCACCACTGGTACTCCGCCCACAACACGACCTGGGCGCTGATCAGCGCCTGGCAGGCGTCGGTGGAGGCATGCCGCTCGGTCGCGCACGCCGAGCGGCTGGTGCTGCTCGCGCGCGTCCTCGAGCTGTGGGACCAGGTGCCGGACGCCGCCGAGCGCATCGACGCCGACCACGTCCGGGTACTCGAGGAATCGGCCATCGCCGCGCGTGACGCGGGCGAGCACAAGCGCGGACTCGCGTTCACCGAGTCGGCCCTGGCGCGGCTGGACGAGCGCACCGACCCGGTGCGGGTGGCGCTGCTCCTCAGCGAGCGGCACACGTTCCGACGGGAACTCGGGATGCCCGAGACCATGGAGGACCTGGACCGGGCGCTGAGCCTGGTTCCCGAGGAGCTCTCCAAGCAGGCGCGGACGCAGCTGCTGCTGGCCTCCTCTCATTTCGGCTGCCACGAGGGCGGGCCCCACTACAGAGAGCGGGCGCTCGAGGGGCTGCGGCTCGCCCGCGAGGAGGGCGACCGCGACGCCGAGGCGCAGGCCCTCGCCACGCTGGCGATGATCGAGGCCGGGCCGCTGTGGGATGCGGAGCCGGGCAGCGAGACGTTCCGGCTGATCGCGCAGGCCCGCGAGATCGCGCTGCAGGCCGGGGCGTATCAGCCCGTGATCAAGCTGGTGATCTACGAATCGCATTTGCTCTGCGGCATAGGCCAGTACGAGCGGGCCGCCGAGGTCGCCCGGCAGGGCATAGCCGACGCCGAGCGGCACGGCCTCGCCCGCACGCGCGGCGCGTTCCTCGCGATCAACGTGGCCGAGCCGCTGCTCTACCTCGGCCGCTGGGACGAGGCGCTGGACGTCGCCGAACGGGCACTGGATCTCGCCCCGCTGTGGAGCACCCGGTGCAGCCTGTCGATCCTGAGCGGTTCGATCGCCCTTGCCCGCGGTGACACCGTCACCGCCGTCAGGCTCGCGGCCGCCAGCCGGGCGATGCTCTCCGGCGTCAGGTACGAGGACCAGAAGAACCTGCCCCAGGTGGTCCTCGACATCGGGCTGGCGCTCGCCACCGAGGGCCCGGCCGCCGCAGTGGCGGCGGCCACCGAGGCGCTCGAGCAGTGCGACCTGTCCGGCAGCAGCCCCCGGTACGTATGGCCGGTGCTCGTCATTGCGGCCGCAGTGGCCCGGCAGGCGCCCGGCGAGGCCGCCGACGCGCTGCTGTGCAAGCTGCGAACCCTGGTCGAGAAGCAGGAGATATCCGGGCCGGTCCAGCGCGCCTGGCAGCTGTCGTACGAGGCGATCGATCCGCGCCCTGACGACGGCACCTCCCGGGCGGCTGACGCGGCCGCCCGGCTGGCGGCGGCCGACGCCGCAGTGGCGGGATGGGAGGCCATCGACCAGCCCTACCCGGCCGCCCTCGCGCTGGTGGGCGCCGCCCGGGTGGCGCTGTCCGGTGGTGCGCCTGGACGCGCCGCGGCCGCGGCCCGGCTGCGCCGCGCCGCGCCGATCGCGGACCGCCTCGGTGCCCGCCCGCTGGCGGAGGAGATCTCCGCCCTCCTCCCGCAGGCGGCCGGCCCGTCCGCAGGCTCGGCGACCGGTCCCCACCAACAGCGCCTCGGCCTGACCGGCCGCGAGCTCGAGGTGCTTCGCCTGGTCACAGCGGGCCAGTCGAACCGTGAGATCGCGACCGCGCTGTTCATCTCGCCGAAGACGGCGAGCGTGCACGTCTCCAACATCCTCGGCAAGCTCGGCGCCGCCACCCGCACCGAGGCCGCCGCCCGCGCGCACGCCCTCCACCTGTTCGACCCCGCCGACGCCACTCGCTAAAACCGAATCACCACCGTCCCGGCACCCCGCTCCT
>DATCGA010000763.1:0-10511 GCA_036509215.1 Trebonia sp. | reverse complement strand
AACCTCGCGGACCACGTCCGCGTAGACGGCGCGGGAGTACATGTCGTGGCTGTGCCCGCGCCAG
Source organism: Trebonia sp. (assembly GCA_036509215.1). Classification (GTDB taxonomy): domain Bacteria; phylum Actinomycetota; class Actinomycetes; order Streptosporangiales; family Streptosporangiaceae; genus Trebonia. The sequence goes on along the minus strand of DATCGA010000763.1, from coordinate 10,447 downwards.
TGCACGACCACGTAGGGGACGCCCGCCTTCGCCACCAGCCGGGGCATGTAGGGGTCGGCGAGGCCGCCGCTGACATCGTTGACCAGGCTGACGCCGGCCTCCAGGGCCCACTCGGCCACCTGCGCGCGCATGGTGTCGACGCTGACGAGCACGCCCGCCCCGACCAGCTCGGTGATGACCGGCTTGACCCGGCGCAGCTCCTCGTCGGCCGGCACCCGCTGCGCCCCCGGCCTGGTTGACTCGCCGCCGACGTCGACGATGTCCGCGCCCTCGGCCACCATCCGCAGGCCGTGCTCGATCGCGTCGGCGGCGCCGAACCACCGCCCGCCGTCCGAGAATGAGTCGGGCGTCACGTTGACCACGCCCATGACCAGGCAGCGGCCGGACGGCGCGGTCCCGGCCAGGCCAGGCACATTCACCATAACGGGAATCGTATAGTCAGGCCCGGTGTGCCCGCTCTACCTGCTCTGCTTTGTCGGCTGCTCGCGCGCCCTGCGGGTCGACGCGTAGGCGCGGTAGCGGCGGCGAATCTTGTGCAGGCCGAGCCGGCGGCCAAGCCGCCTGGCGTACCGCTTCGCCTCGAACGTCGGCCAGACCAGGAACGCCTCCGCCTCGAGGGCGGCGAACGCGATGCGCGGCGCGTCCCGGCCGCCCGGGTAGACGAAGAACCTGGGCTCCCAGGTCGGGCTGAACTTCGCGTTGAACTTGTAGAGCGACTCGATCTGGAACCACCTGGACAGGAACACGAGCAGGTTCCGCCAGGCCTTGAGCACCGGTCCTGCGCCGATCTTCTCGCCCCGCTCGAGGGCGGCCCGGAACATCGCGAAGTTCAGTGACAGGCGCTTGATGCCGAGCTCGGGCGCGGCCTTGATCGACTCCACGATCAGGAAGTCGTTGAGGCCCGCCTGGGCGTTCCTGTCCCGCCGCATGAGGTCGAGCGAGAGGCCGTCGTGGCCCCAGGGCACGAACTGGAGCACGGCCCGCAGCACGCCGTTCTCCTCCGCCGTCACCAGCACGCAGTCGCCGTCGGCGCGGCCGCCGAGGCGGCCGAGCGCCATCGAGAAGCCCCGCTCGGTGTGGCTGCCCCGCCAGTGGTCGGACGCCCTGATGATCCGGTCGAGGTCCTGCCTGGGTATGTCGCCGACCCGGCGCACCTCGGCCGTGTAGCCGCCCTTGGCCACCCGGTTGACCATCTGCCTGACGTTCCGCATGGAACGGCCGGACAGGCTGAAGTCGGCCACGTTGACGATCGCCTCGTCCCCGAGCTCGAGGGCGGACAGGTCGCCCTCCCTGCACCACACCTCGGCCCCGAGCTCGCTGCACCCCATCACGGCCGGGCGCCACGCGTGCCGCGCCGCGTCGGCCAGGAACTCGACGATGGCGCCGGGCCACGCCTCGGGGTCGCCGATCGGGTCGCCGGAGGCCAGCATCACGCCGGAGACCACCCGGTAGCAGACGCCCGCCTTGCCCGACGGGGACCAGATCACGCTCTTGTCGTCGCGGAGCGCGAAGTACCCGAGTGAGTCCCGGTCGCCGTGCCGGTCGAGCAGCTCCTTGATCCGCTCCCGGTCGGCCGGGGCGAGCCTGGGGCTCGGCTGGGCCGAGCGCAGCAGCAGGTAGATCGTGACGACGAGCGTGAACAGGCCGAGCGCGCTGGTCAGCAGGTGGTAGAGGTCGGTGCGGGCGTCCGACGCCCACTGGACCGGGCCGTAGACGCCGACGAGCTCGTAGATGACGTCCTGGAGCCGCTGCAGGGGCGAGTAGTTCCCGGCCAGCGGGCCGACCGACAGATAGCCGAGTCCGATCGCGATGTCGGCCGCCACCAGCACGACGAACACGTTCAGCACGCTCCAGCGGGTGCGCGGGTCGCCGATCGCGTAGAACTCGCGATGGAAGTAGAGCAGCCCGGCCAGCAGGACGATTGCCACGATCGAGGAGACCGAGATCGAGATCTCGTGCGGCAGGTGGGGGAAGTGCAGGAAGAAGTGGATGACGATGTCGAAGGCGAGCAGCGCCAGAACCGCCTGCCAGGCCCGGCGCTTGCGCCGCCGCAGCCCGAGCGCGAGCAGTATGAGCAGCAGGCCGACGATGACGTCGGAGGTGCGGGTGGCGATGGTCAGAGTGCCGGGCACGAACGGCTTGAGCTTGTGGAATCTGTCGACGACCTCCGGCTTGAAGACCGTGAGAATGTCGGACAGGCCGATGAGGAAGACCAGCAGCGACGCTACCGCAGGGAGCCGCGCCAGCCGCTTGCCCCCCTGTCGCCACGGGGGGCACGGCGGGGCAGAGTCGGCCCTCCGGTCGCCGTCATCGGCAGAGTTGCTCTCGCTCATCTCAGATCTCTTGTCAGGCCCTGAACCACGGAGAAGCATCGTAGTCATGGCTTACCCGCCATGCGCCGAATCCGCGATCTGCTGAAGATAGTCGTAACCATTGCGGCAACCTTCTTCACGTCAGGCGGCCCGCACCGCCACCGCGTGTTCCCGTGGGACACGCTACCTCCAACGACTGGCGTATAACCTAACGACTGGTTAAGACGGGTCACACGCTTAGTTAGACGCACGCACAAGAGTACCGGTTCAAATAATGCGGCACTAAATCAGGAATTAACTCCGCGTGTAAGCGGAGAACATTTCCGAATAATTCACCGGTTGCCGAACAGGAGGCTCATCGCCTCGGCCCGGGTCCTGGCCTCCTTGCGGAAGATCCCGCGGACGGCCGACGTCACGGTCGTGGCGCCCGGCTTGCGGACGCCGCGCATGGACATGCACAGGTGCTCGCACTCGATCACCACGATCACCCCGCGCGGCTCCAGGATGCGCATCAGCGCGTCGGCCACCTGGCAGGTGACCCGTTCCTGGACCTGGGGCCGCCTCGCGTACACGTCGACCAGCCGGGCCAGCTTGGAGAGCCCGGTTATCTCGCCCTTGACGTTCGGGATGTAGCCGATGTGGGCCTTGCCGAAGAAGGGCACCAGGTGGTGCTCGCACATGCTGTAGATCTCGATGTCCCGCACCAGGACGATCTCGTCGTACTCGGCGTCGAAGACCGTCGTCAGCACGTCCTCGGGGCGCTGTCGCAGCCCCGCGAACTGCTCGGCGTACATCCGGGCGACCCGGGCCGGGGTGTCGATGAGACCGTCGCGGTCCGGGTCCTCGCCGACGGCGATCAGTATCTCGCGGACCGCCCGCTCGATCCGCTCCTGGTCGACCGGCGCCCGCGCGCCGTCAGGCTCGAGCTCGGGCGACAGCGGCTGAGCCGACGCCCGCACTAGGGCCGAGTGCCCAGGCGTCGGCTGTTCGGTTATCGCCACGCCTAGTCGTTGCCCTCGGCGCCGGGCCCGTAGCCGAGCACCTGGCCGTTGGCAGGCCCGGGGATGCCGTCAAGCCCGGACCCCGAGCTGGCGGCAAGGGCCAGCTCCTTGGGCGACATGACCGGCGGCTTGTCGGACGGTAGACGCTTGCCGTAGCCGGTGTAGGAACCGCGCGACGGCCGCTTCTGCACCGTCGCGAACAGCTCCAGGACCTCTTTCCTGGCCACGGTCTCCTTGTCGAGCAGCCGCAGCACGAGGGCGTCGAGGACGTCGCGGTACTCGTTGAGCACCTCCCACGCCTCGTCGTGCGCGTACTCGATCATCCGCTTGATCTCCTCGTCGATCGCCGAGGCGATCTCCTCGGAGTAGTCCCGGCTGTGCGACCGGTCCATGCCCAGGAACGGCTCGCTGTCGCCGCTGCCGAACTTGCGGGCGCCGAGCCGCTCGCTCATGCCGTACTCGGTGACCATCGCCCGCGCGATCTGGGTCGCCTTGTCGATGTCGTTGGCGGCGCCGCTGGTCGGCTCGTGGAAGATCAGCTCCTCGGCCGTCCGGCCGCCGAGCAGCATCGCCAGCTGGTCCTGCATTTCGGCGCGGGTGGTGAGGAACTTGTCCTCGGTCGGCAGCGCCATCGTGTAGCCGAGCGCCCGGCCGCGCGGGATGATCGTCACCTTGTGCACCGGGTCGGCGTGCGGCATCGCGTGTCCGACCAGGGCGTGCCCGCCCTCGTGGTAGGCGATCAGCTTCCGCTCCGACTCCGACAGCAGCACGCTCTTGCGCTGCGGGCCGGACATCACGCGGTCGATGGCCTCCTCGAGCGCGGCCATGTCGATCTGCTTGCCGTTGTTGCGGGCGGTCAGCAGCGCCGCCTCGTTGATCACGTTGGCCAGGTCCGCGCCGGTGAATCCAGGGGTGCGCCGGGCGATGATGTCCAGGTCGGCGTCGGGGGCGATCGGCTTGCCCCGCGCGTGCACCTTCAGGATGCCCTTGCGGCCGGTCAGGTCGGGCTGGCCCACGACGATCTGCCGATCGAACCGGCCCGGGCGCAGCAGCGCCGGGTCGAGGATGTCCGGCCGGTTGGTGGCGGCGATCACGATCACGCCGCCCTTGGTGTCGAAGCCGTCGAGCTCGACCAGCATCTGGTTGAGGGTCTGCTCGCGCTCGTCGTGCCCGCCGCCGAGGCCCGCGCCGCGGTGCCGTCCGACCGCGTCGATCTCGTCCACGAACACGATCGCGGGCGCGTTCGCCTTGGCCTGCTCGAACAGGTCGCGGACGCGGGAGGCGCCGACGCCGACGAACATTTCTACGAAGTCAGAGCCGGAGATCGAGTAGAACGGCACGCTCGCCTCGCCCGCCACCGCGCGGGCGAGCAGCGTCTTGCCGGTGCCGGGCGGACCGTAGAGCAGCACCCCCTTGGGGATCTTGGCCCCGATGGCCTGGAACTTGGCCGGGTTCTGGAGAAACTCCTTGATCTCGTGGAGTTCCTCGATCGCCTCGTCGGCGCCGGCCACGTCCGCGAAGGTGGTCTTCGGGGTGTCCTTGGTCATGAGCTTGGCCTTCGACTTGCCGAAGTTCATTACCCGGGAGCCGCCGCCCTGCATCTGGCTGAGCAGGAAGAAGAAGAAGAGCGCGATGATGATGTAAGGGATGAACGTCTCGAGGACCGAGACCAGCGTGCTCGTCTTGGGGATGACCACGTTGTAGTTGCCGGGCAGCTTGCCCGCCTGGAACTGGGTCTGCAGCTCCTGCTGGAGCGCCTGGCCCTGGCCGGAGATGAAGGAAGCCTCGTACTCCTGGCCGCCTAGCGTGGTGACCTGGATCGTCTGGTTCTTGTCGGTGAGCACGGCCGACTTCACTTGGCCCTGCTGGATCAGCGTGACGATCTTGCCGGTGTCTACCTGCGTATAGCTGCTACCGGAGTTCGCCCAGCCCAAGGTGATCGTTATGACCAGCACCGCAAGCAGCACCAGCAATAGCGGTCCGCGGAAAATTCGCTTCAATTCCATTGCGAGCGACCCCCAGGGCCCGGGGCCGTTCCCTCCTGACCAGACTCACGTCCCGCCGACCACCGGCGGCACTGCTCCATGCCTGCTCCGCACCGTCGGCAAGCACTACCGACCGTACCCAACACAACAACAATGATCCCTTGACGGTACATCAACGCTATGTTCAACGGGTTGTGTTCCCGCCGTAGACCTCGGGCGCCAGCGTGCCTATAAATGGAAGGTTACGGTAGCGCTCCGCGTAGTCGAGACCGTAGCCGACCACGAACTCGTCGGGCACGTCGAACCCGGTGTAGGCGACCTCGACCTCCATCTGCGCCGAGGACGGCTTCCGCAGCATCGCGCACACCGCGACCGAGGCCGGGTTGCGCGACTTGAGGTTTCCCACCAGCCAGGACAGCGTCAGGCCGGAGTCGATGATGTCCTCCACGATCAGCACGTGGCGGCCGCTGATGTCGGCGTCGAGATCCTTCAGGATGCGCACCACGCCCGACGACTTGGTGCCCGACCCGTACGACGAGACCGCCATCCAGTCCATCTGCACCGGCAGGTGCATGGCCCGGGCGAGGTCGGCCATCACCATCACCGCCCCCTTCAGCACCCCCACCAGCAGCGGGTCGCGGTCGGCGTAGTCGGCGTCGATCTGCGCCGCCAGCTCCGCGGTCCGGCGGCCGAGCTGCTCGGATGTGATGAGGACCTCCTTCAGTCCAGACCCCATGTCAGCGGCGTCCATGCACCACGCTCCAATAGCTAGGCATCGAGTAAACGATTATCTGTTCCGTTAATTATTTGGCCAGCTCGAACAGGACTTGCCCCGACCGGCGCGTCGCGCGGACGCCGCCCGGCAGGTCGATCCAGCGCTGTCCGCGCCAGTCCGTGACCAGCTCCCCGATCCGGGTGACGTGGGCCGAGGTCAGCGCGGTGGCCGGGCAGCCCGCCGCCAGCGCGGCCGAGCGCAGCACCCGGCTGCGGACCGCATCCGGCAGCCCCGCCAGGGACGCGGCCGACATCAGCTCAGGATCCGCGGTCCGTTCGGAGGCAGCGATTTTGTCCAGCACCTCGGCATCATCCCGCAGCTGGCCGGCGGTGCGCGCCAGCGCCTCGGCCACCCCGGGCCCGAGCGCCGCCTCCAGCGCGGGCAGCGCGTCAAGCCGGACGCGGACCCGGGCGAACCGCCGGTCGGCGTTGTGCGGGTCCGCCCACGGCGCCAGGTCGAGCGCCGCGCAGGCATCGACCGTCACCCGGCGGCGCAGGCCGAGCAGCGGCCGCAGGAAGATGCCCCGCCGCGGCGGCATGCCCGCGAGCGAGCGAGCGCCCGAACCGCGCGCGAGCCCGAGCAGCACCGTCTCCGCCTGATCGTCGAGGGTGTGGCCGAGCAGCACCGCCGTCGCGCCGAGGTCGGCCGCCGCCGACTCGAGGGCGGCGTAGCGCGCCGTGCGCGCCGCCGACTCGGGCCCGCCGCCGCCGTCGACCGTCACCGCGATCGCGACCGCCGGGTCGAGGCCGAGGCGGCCGAGCGCCGCCGCGACCGCCGCCGCCCGGTCGGCCGACCCCTCCTGGAGCCCGTGATCGACGGTGACCGCGCCGGCCCGGAGCCCTGACCGCGGCGCCACGAACGCGAGCGCGGCCGCCAGCGCGACCGAGTCGGGACCGCCCGAGCACGCGGCGAGCACCAGGTCATCTGGCGCGAACCCGGCCACCGACGCGCGGACCGCGTTGCGGACTGCGGCGACGGCCGGGGAGAGGCCTCCGCCCACCCTCAGCCGATCCGGGCCAGCCAGTCAGCGGGCTTGGCCATCTCGGCGCGGGTGGGCAGCGTCTCGGGCGAGGTCCAGACCCGGTTGAAGCCGGCCATGCCGGCCTCCGCGACTACCTCGGCGACGAACTTCGAGCCCTGCTCGTACTGCTTCATCTTCAGGTCGATGCCGAGGATGCGGCGCAGGATCTGCTCCATCCGCCCGGCCGAGCCGCGCCGCTGCGAGAACTTCTCCCTGATCTCCGCGACCGACGGCACCACCCGGGGGCCGACCGCGTCCATCACGTAGTCGCCGTGCCCCTCGACCAGCGTCATCACCGCGGTGAGCTTGTCCAGCAGCTCCCGCTGGGCCGGGGTCTGCATCGCCTCCATCAGCGACTCGCCGTCGCCGCCCCTGACCGCCCCGGCGACCGCGCCCGCGGCCGAACGCAGCCGGTCCACGATCGCGCTCGCGTCCAGGTCCGAGGCGAGCAGGAACTCGGTCATCATGCCCTGCACGTAGCCGCGCAGCCACGGGACCGAGGTGAACTGGACCCGGTGGGTCTCCTCGTGCAGGCACACCCAGCGCCTGAAGTCGTGCGGGTTGACGCCGAGCTCCCGCTCGACCATGACGATGTTCGGCGCCACCAGGGTGAGGCGGCCCACGCCGGCGCCCGCCGCCGACCCGTTGGCGGCCGAGCTCGCCCCGTTGCCGCCGTTCACGCCGCCGGCCGGCCTCTCGCCCTCGCCCGGGGGCAGGAACAGCTCGTACTGCCCGAGCACCCGCGACGACAGGTACGCGAGGAGGAGGCCGGCCTGCACGCCGGTGACGCGCGCGCCGACCGAGCCGATCACCTGGCCCCCGGGCATCGAGTTGCCGCGTTCCGAGAGCTTGTCGGCCAGCGGCTCGAGTACTACCTGGAACCCGCCCACATTCGCCTTGATCCACCCGGGGCGGTCCACCACGGCGACCGGCCCGACCGAACCCTGGCTGGTCAGCTGGGTGACCTCGCGGACCGGCTGCTGGACGACGGTGGTCAGGCCGCGCAGTTCGGCCACCACCGCGCGGGCGTCTGTAAGGCTGACCTGCGGCCCTTGCCTGGCAAAGCGGACGCCGGTCGAGATCGCCGTGTCCCAGTCGATCATCTGTGTGCTGCTCACAGTCCTACCGTACGTGCTCGCCGGCGGTAACGGCAGATGCGGAGGCGGTTTCCCCCGCGCGCCGCCTACCGGCAACCGCATCCGGCCAGCCCGGCGGCGGCCGAGTCGATCGCATCGGCCGCGTTCTGCAGCAGGCCGGCCCCGGGCACCTGCGGCGCCATGATCGCGAAGATCAGCAGCCTGCCGTCACGGTCGTAGGCGAGCCCGGCCAGGGCGGCGACCGTGGACAGGTTCCCGGTCTTGGCCCGCACCACCCCGCGCGCGGACCCGCCCGCCGGGCGGCCGATCCCGCCGAAGTCGCTGTCGCCCGACGACAGCGTCCCGAGGAAGCCGGCCACCGGCAGCCCGGTGACCGCCGCCCGCAGCTGCGGCCTGCTGGCGGCGAGCGCGAGCGCGCGGACCAGCGTCTCCGGCGCGATGCCGTCGTCGGGTGACAGGCCGCTGCCGTCGACCAGGTGAATCGGCGTGGTCACGCCGAGGCGGCGCGCCTCGGTCATCACCGCGTCGGCGGCGCCGCTGAAGGTGGCGGGCATCCGCAGCGCGATAGCCGTCTGCCGGGCCAGGTTCTCGGCGATGACGTTGTTGGACTCCAGCAGCATCTGCTCGGCGATCGCGGCCACCGTGGGCGACTTCACGCTCGCGAGCAGCGTCGAGGAAGCGGGCACGGCGCTGGGGGCCGGCGGGCCGGCGACCGTGACGCCGTCCCGCTCGAGCAGGCGCGCGAACGCCGCCACGGTCAGGCCGACCGGGTCCATCGTCCGGGCCGAGTAGTTGACCGGGTCGTCGGAGTCCTGGAGCGCGCCGCCGGCCGTCAGCCGGCCCTGGTCGGCCCCGAGGGCGACGATCGGTGTGACATTTCCCGTACTGACGTCGCCGTCGGTCCAGCCGGGAGCCATGTCCGGCCCACTGTAAAGTGAAGCGTCGTAGTCGAGCCGCACGGAATCGCGCCCCTGCGCCCTCAGCGCGCGTGCGGCGCTCGCCGCCAGAGCGGCGAGCGTGGCTGGCTGCGGGTAGTCGGAGGAGGGGTACTGATTCACGGCAAGGGTAGGGTCACCACCCCCTACCAGCACGATAGTGCCCTTCTGCTGCCGCACCGCGGTAGTGAACCGTGCGTCAGGGCCCAGCACCCCGAGCGTGGCCACCGCCGTCATCAGCTTGCTGGTGGAGGCCGGGGTCGCGAGCGCGGCGGCGTTGTTCTGGTACAGCACCCGGCCGGTCTGCGCGTCGGCGACCTCGATGCCGACCCCAGTCCCGGTGTCGGCCGAGGGCAGCGCCGCGCCGAGCATGGCGCCGAGGCCGGCTGCGGTGGGCTCCGGCGTCGACGATGCGCCGCCTGCGGACGCGAGCACCGGCGCGGCGGCGATCAGCGGCCCGTTCGCGGTGCCGGGGATGCGCAGCGCCGCGAGCCCGGGCGGGAGCATGTGCGCCACCGCGGCCCCGGCACCGAGCGTGAACACGTTCAGCAGGGCCAGCGTGGCCACGGCCATGGTCCGTGTGCGGTGCACGAACATACCTTTCGCGGGAAGCGAGTGTGCCCAGCAGCTTAGGGCTATATCGCCGGTCGTCGATGGACCCGCCGTCCGGCCGCGCGCATGCGACCGGCGACAATGGAGTAAATCAGTAACTAACGTGTGGAGCGAACATGGACGTTGAGGTAGTCATCGAAATCCCCCGGGGCCACCGGAACAAGTACGAGGTGGATCACCGTACCGGCCGGATTCGGCTTGACCGGATGCTGTTCACCTCGACTAGGTACCCCGCCGACTACGGGTTCATCGACGAGACGCTGGGCGGCGACGGCGACCCGCTTGACGCACTGGTGCTGCTTGAGGAGCCGACCTTCCCCGGCTGCCTGGTGACCGCCCGGGTGATCGGCATGTTCGCGATGACCGACGAGAAGGGCCCGGACGACAAGATCCTTTGCGTGCCTGCGAGCGACCCCCGGCAGGCGCACCTGCAGGACATCGATGACGTGCCCGAGTTTGACCGGCTGGAGATCCAGCACTTCTTTGAGGTCTACAAGGACCTGGAGCCCGGCAAGTCGGTTGAGGGCTCGCACTGGGCCGGCCGGGCCGACGCCGAGGCCGAGGTCGAGCGCTCACGCAAGCGCCACGTGGAGCACGAGGGCCGGTAACGCCCCGCCGCGGAAGACAGCTTCCGCCAGGGCGGTGATCGCCGCGTGGGCGTCGCGCAGCGTCTCGCCGCCGAGGCCCGCCAGGCCGCCGGAGATCAAGA
>DATCGA010000762.1:0-28025 GCA_036509215.1 Trebonia sp. | reverse complement strand
CGCCTGCGGTGCAGTTGCGCCGCCACCCGGATGTTGTCCCGCACGGTGAGCGACCCGAACACCTCGAGCCGCTGGAAGGTGCGGGCGAGGCCGAGCCGGGCGAACTGGTGCGGCCGCGCGCCGGTCACGTCCCGGCCGTCGACGAAGATCCGGCCCTCGTTGGGCTCCTGCATGCCGGTGGCGACGTTGAACAGCGTCGTCTTGCCCGCGCCGTTCGGCCCGATGAGGCCGATGATCTGGCCGTCCTGCAGGTCGAGGCTGACCTTGTTGACCGCGAGCAGGCCGCCGAAGCGGACGGTGATGTCGCGCAGCTCGGCCGCCGGCCGGTCGGTGGCGGCGCGCGGAGCTGGCGAGGGCAGCCTGGTCGCCTCGCGCACCCCGGACAGCGTGGGCGTGGCCTCCGTCGGCGGCGGCCCGGCCGGGGCGCCGGTGATCCGCCTGCGCAGCTTGTTGAACGCTTGGACGTTCTGCTCCCAGGCGCCTTCCGGGTTCCGGCCGACGCCGATGCCGATCAGGCCCGGGCCGAGGTTGCTGAACCAGGTGAGGAAGGTGTTGTCGGGGAACGCCTGGTTGAACCAGGCGAACTGGACCAGGCCGATCGCGCCGATGATCGTCCCGCCGACCGTGGTCATGCCGCCCACCACCAGCAGCAGCAGGTACGGCAGGCCCACGGTGAGCTGGAAGTCGGTGGTGCCGACGGAGCTGTAGTAGATCGCGAACAGGCCGCCGGCCAGGCCGGCGATCGCGGCCGAGAACATGAACACGCTGAGCTTGGTCAGGGTGAGGCTCATGCCCAGCATCGAGGCGGCGTCGGGGCTGTCCCGCAGCGCGATCAGCCGCCGCCCGAAGCTGCGCCGCTGGACCAGGATGACGATCATGCCGACGACGCAGAACAGGATCGTCACGAAGATCAGGAGCCCGGCGCCCTGGGCGAACGAGATCCCGAGGAAGCTGAACGGGTTCTCCACCTGCAGGCCGAACACCGACAGGTTCGGCACCTGCAGGTTGCCGTTGCCGAACACGTTCGGCTGGTCGAAGAACAGGAACTCGGCCAGGCGGGCGAACGCCATCGTCGCCAGCGCGAGGTAGATGCCCTGCAGCCGGATCGCGGGCCCGGCCATGATCAGGCCGATCGGCACCGCGAACGCGGCCGCCACGAGGAGGCCGAGCACGTTGCCGTTGAAGCCCCACTCGGCAAAGGCGAACGCGCCGCAGCCGACCAGGGTGATCTGGGCCAGGCTGATCTGGTTGGCCCAGCCGGTCAGCGGCACCAGCGACAGCATCACGAGCGCGGTCAGCACGATGAGGATGACCTCGCGCAGGTTCGGCCGGCTGAGGGTGGCGGCGCAGATCAGCGCGATGACGATGAGGAGTCCGAAGCCGAGCAGGGCGTTGCGGTTGGTGGGGATCCGCTCGGCGGTCTGCCGCGGCTTGGACCGGCCCTTGATCCGCGCGTCCCTGACGAACAGCACCGCGATGAACAGCAGGGCGGCCGGGATGGCCTGCGGGGCCGACGCCCACCGGCCGCTCCAGCTCAGGAACGTCTCCTGGAAGGACAGCGTCAGGCCGATGATCAGGCCGCCGACGTAGGCCATGGGCAGGCTGCGGAGCCGGGCGATGATGGCCGCCGCGAACGCGTCGACGATGAACAGCGTCAGCGTCGAGGGGTCGAGCGCGCTCAGCTCCTCGGCCAGGAAGATGCCCGCCAGCGCGGCCATCGACGAGCCCAGCGCCCACGCGGTCATGGTGGCCGAGGCCGGCCGCGCGCCGTTCAGGACGGTCAGGTCCCGGTTGTCGACGACCGCCCGCATGGTGACGCCGAGCCGGGTGTGATACAGCAGGAAGCGGAGCAGCAGCCCGACGGCGATGCCGGTGGCGATCGTGACGACCCGGTAGTAGGGCAGGAAGGTGCCGCCGAGGCTAAACCCGCTGACGCCGAAAAACGTGGGGATGACGCGCTGCGTGTTGCTGTTCGGGTTCCAGATCGACCCGGCCAGGCCCATCAGGCCGAGCATCAGGCCGATCGTCACCACCAGCTGGGCCACGATCGGGGAGTCGGTCAGGAACCGCATGATCAGCCGCTCGACCAGCACGCCCATGAGGGGGGCGGCGACCAGCACGGTGAGCAGGATCCCGACGATCGTGGGCAGCCCGATGTCGACCCGGAGCTGCCAGTACACGAACGCCAGGAACATGCCGATGGCGCCCTGCGCGAAGTTGAACACGCCCGACGTCGCGTACGTGACGACCAGGCCCTGCGCGGCGACGCCGTAGATCGAGCCGAGCGCGATGCCGGTGATGAGGAAGCCGATGACGGCGCTCCCCGTGATCGGCAGACCGCTCCACGACTGCTGGATGATGACGGCGACCAGCGCCGCGACCACGACCGCGCCCGCAATGGTGCGGGTCCGCTCGCGGGAAAGCACCTGCCGGATATCAGTCACCTTTAACCAACTCCTCAGAGGGCACGTCGTTACCATCCGACGAACGATCCGCCGTTGACGCTCACGGTCTGGCCCGTGACATAGGAGGCCTCCTCGGAGACCAGGTACAGGCAGGCGGCGGCGATGTCGTCGCCGGTGCCCATGCGGCCGACGGGCACCCCACGGGCCATCGCCTCGGCCGACGGCACCGCCCCGGCCGCCCGCTGCTGTTCCACCATCGGCGTTTCCACGACCGAGGGGGCGATGTTGTTGACGGTGACGCCGCGCTTGGCGAACTCGAGCGCGAGCGCCTTGCCGAACGCGATCACGCCGCCCTTGGAGGCCGCGTAGTGGGTCATCCCGGGGGCGCCGCGCTGCGCGCTCGACGAGGAGATCATCACCACCCGGCCCCAGCCCGCGTCGGTCATGTCCCCGATCACGGCCTGCACGCAGTGGAAGGTGCCGGTCAGGTTGACGCTGACGATGCGCTCCCAGGATTCCGCGCTGATCTGCTCGAACGGCTCCCGGCGGGACACGGCGGCGCTGGTCACCAGGATCCCGATCGGACCGAACTCGCCGCGCGCGGCCGCGACCGCCTTGTCGATCTGGGACCGGTCGGCGACGTCGACCGGAACCGCGATCGCCTGGCCCCCGCCGTCCCTGATGGACTTGGCCGCATCCTCGGCGCCGTCGCCGTTGTAGTCCGCGACCGCGACGCTGTGTCCGGCCCGGGCCAGGTGCTGGCAGATGGACAGCCCGATACCCGACGCTCCGCCGGTAACGAAGGCTGTACGCTTCATCGCTGTCGTCCCTCTGGTGGTTTTGATTATTTGTACCGACCGGTTGGTCATAAGAATGCGCCCTTAGAGGGTCGCCGTCAACACATGCGGTCGAAGTGCGTTGACATCCAAGCACCTGCAGATAAGACTGACCGTTCAGAACAAAAACTTCGAGTGCGGCGGGGGTTCGGCAAGTAATGCCAAGCGTGCAGTCAAGCGGCGCGTCGGTCGGCTCGCCAGGGGCCGACGGCGTGCTCATCGTGGGCGGCGGCCAGGCCGCGATGCACCTGGCCAGTTCGCTGCGCGAGCTCGGCTGGCAGGCGGCGGTCACGATCGTGAGCGAGGAACCCCGCGCCCCGTACCAGCGGCCGCCGCTGTCCAAGGCATTCTTGTCAGGAAACGCCGACCCGGCAACGCTGGAGTTCCGCTCGGCGGAACGCTACGAGCACGAGCGGATCACGGTGCTGACCGGGCAGCGGGTCACCGACGTGCGGTCGGCGGCGCCCGGACGGCCGGGGGTGGCGGTCACCGAGGGCGGCGGCCGCCTGCAGTTCGGCCACCTGGCGCTGACGACCGGGGCGCGGCCGCGGCGCCTGGCGGCGCCCGGGTCCGACCTGGCCGGGGTCTGCTACCTGCGCGACGTGGCGCACGCGCTCGAGCTGCGGACGCGGCTGGCCGCGGCGGAGCGGGTGCTGGTCGTCGGCGGCGGGTTCATCGGGCTTGAGGCGGCCGCCGCCGCCACCGCCCAGGGCAAGGCAGTGACGGTGGTGGAGGCGGCCGACCGGCTCATCGGGCGCGTGGTCGCGCCGGTCATCTCCGAGTTCTACGCCGCCGCGCACCGGCGCCGCGGCGTCCGCGTCCTGCTCGGCACGGCCGTGTCGCGGTTCGCGGGCGCGCGGCCTGCCGACACCGGCGGGACGGTCACCGGGGCGCACCTGTCGGACGGCAGCTTCGCCGCGGCCGACCTGGTGGTGATCGGCATCGGGGCCGAGCCCCGGACCGAGCTGGCCGAGCAGCTCGGGCTGGCCTGCGCGGGCGGCATCGTGGTCGATGCCTGCGCGCGGACCAGCGATCCGGCGATCGTCGCGGCGGGCGACTGCGCGGTCACCCCGCATCCCGCCGCCGCCGACGGCTCGCTGGTCCGGTTCGAGTCGTACGGGCACGCGACCGACCACGCCAAGGTCGCCGCGGCCACGCTGGCCGGGGTGCCTGCCCGCTACGACGCGGTGCCGTGGTTCTGGTCCGACCAGGGCCCGCTCAAGCTGCAGATCGCCGGGCTGGCGGCCGGGTTCGACCAGACGGTGCTGCGCGGCGATCCCGGCCAGGAGCGGTTCTCGGTCCTCTACTACCGCGCCGGACGGCTGCTGGCGGTGCACGCGGTCAACTCGCCGCGCGACTACCTGGCGGTCCGCCGCGCGCTCGCGGCCGGGCAGGACATACCGCCGGAGCTCGCGGCCGACGCCGGCCAGCCCCTAGGCGGGCGGCCGGTGAGGCACTGACCCGACGGCTTCCTGACCTTCACGGCTTCGCGACGATCGAGATCGCCTGGGTCGGGCAGGACTCGACGGCGGTCCCGATCGCCTCGTCCGGGTCACCCTCGGGGTCGGTCACGACGGCGATCGTCTCGTCGTCCTGGTCGAACGTGTTCGGGGCGTACCAGCAGCACTGCCCCGAGCCCATGCACAGGGTCCGGTCGACGCGGATCTCGCGGTGGGTGGTGGCGGCCATGGCCCTAGCCTCCCACGGTGAAGTCGAGCTGCAGGGTGTTGATGCCGTGGAACATGTGCGTCTTCATGTAGTCGTAGCGGTGGCTGCCCGCGGGGCCGTGCGCTTCCTGGTTGATGCGGATGTCCGTCGTCCGCTCGAGCAGCCGCTCGACCGTGATGCGCGTCTCCGACCGGGCCAGCGGCGCCCCCGGGCAGGTGTGGATGCCGTGGCCGAAGGCGATGTGGCGGCGCACGTTCTCCCGGGTCGCGCGGAACTCGGCCGGGCACTCGAACTGGCGCGGGTCGCGGTTGGCGGCCCCGTTCGACAGGAAGACCTGGGTGCCGGCTGGGATGTGCACCCCGCCGAGCTCGGTCGTCTTGATCGCCAGCCGGTACTCGCCCAGGATCGGGCCCTCGGTCCGCAGCACCTCCTCGACGAACCGGGGAATCAGGTCCCGGTTGGCCCGCAGCTCGGCCTGCGTCTGCGGCTCCTCGGCGATGCGCCGCAGGGCGGTCGCGATCAGCCGGACGGTGGTCTCCTGCCCGGCGGCGAACAGGTTGGACGCGATCCGGGCGACCTCGATCGGCTCGGGGACGCTGCCGTCGGGGAACAGCGACTGGGCCATGCCGGTCAGCACGTCGCCCCGCGGCAACTCGCGGCGTTCGGCGATCTTCTCCGAGAAGTAGTCGTAGAACACCTCCAGCGTGTTGTGCCCGGTCGTGCGGGCGGAAGGCTCCCTGGGGGTAACGCCGCCTGGCCTGGTGCCTGGCATCTGGCTGAGGCCGCGGCGGTCCAGCAGCATCGCGTGGTCTTCCTCCGGCACCCCGAGCAGGTCGGCGATGACGAGCAGGGTGTAGGGCTGCGCGTAGTCGGCGTTGATCTCGGCCGTGCCCAGCGGCAGGATGTAGTCGAGCTGGCGGTCGGTGAGCCGCCAGATGAACTCCTCGTTCTCCTTCAGCCGCTTGGGCGTGATCAGCCCCATCAGCAGCGCCCGCTGGGCGGTGTGGCTGGGCGGGTCGGCGGTGACGATCTGGTCGTTCTGCGGCAGGTACTCGCGGTTCGCGTTGACGAACTCGGTGATGTCGTCCCCGTCCGGCCGCTCGGGCAGGAGCGACCACGGGTCCGGGCCGACGATGAGGGTGGCAGAGGAGAACAACTCGGGGTGGCGCAGCACCGTGATCGCCTCCTCGTGCCCGGTCACCATCACCACCCCGTGATGCGGCTCCCGGTAGACCGGCTGCTGCGCGGCCAGGTAGCCGAGGTGGCGGTAGGGGTCGGTCGCGAGCGACGGGTCGGTGTAGTCGATGCGGTCGATGTCCACGTCGTTGCTCCTGATCTGGTGGTTCTGTGACGGGGGCGAGGTTTTGGGCTGCGGGGGCGGGGACGGGGTCATAGCACGCGGGCGTCGACGGTCGGGCGGATCACCAGCTGCGAGATGTTCACCCGGGGCGGCAGGCTGACCACGAAGACGACGGCGGCGGCGACGTCGCCGGCCTGCATGGCGCCGTCCTTCTCCAGGTGGTTCCTGGTGAACTCGCGGACCTTCTCGTCGTTGATGTGCTCGTGGATCTCGGTCGCGGTCGCGCCCGGCTCGATGATGCTGACCCGGATGCCGGCCAGCGTCACCTCCGCCCGCAGCGACTCGTTGAACGCGGTCAGCGCGAACTTGCTGGCCGCGTAGGGGCCGAACGTCGCGCCGACCGCCCGCCGGCCGGCGGTGGAGGAGATGTTGACGATGTCGCCGCCGCCCGTCTTGAGCGCCGGGATCGCGGCTCGCGCGGTGTAGAGGCCGGCCCAGAAGTTGAGCTCGAACACGTACCGCCAGTCGGCCAGGTCGCCGTTCTCGACCTTGCCGGTCTGGGTCATTCCGGCCGCGTTGACGAGGATGTCGAGGCTGCCGAAGTGACCGACCGCGTCCTCGACCGCCCGGGCGGCGTCCTGCTCGTCGGTGACATCGGCCGCCCGTGCGAGCGCCTGGCCGCCGTTGGCCTCGATCTGGGCCGCCAGGTCCTTGAGACGCTCGGCCCGGCGGGCGACGAGCGCCACGTTGGCTCCCGCGTCCGCGAGCGCCAGGGCGGTGCTCCGGCCGATTCCCGACGAGGCGCCGGTGACCAGGGCCGTCTTCCCGCTAAGTACGCCGGTCACGATGTCTACCCGCGCAGGTGGGACATGTAGTGCCCGACGCAGTCCATCAGGTCGCTCGGTACGTAGTAGCCGGACTCGTCGTTGATCGCCGCCCAGTTCGCCGCCACGTCGTCGATCGTGGCCCCGGTCAGACCCGGCTGCAGGTAGCCGTCGGTGACCCCGACGAACAAGCGGGCGAAACGGCCGCCGCCGGCCAGGTACGTCTCGCCGCTGACCTGGCATGACTCGTGGGCGAGGTAGGCGACCATGGGGGCGACGTTGACCGGGTCCATCGCCGGGGCCGCCTGCGCCGCCTGCGCCGCCTGCTCCTGCTCTTCCTCGGTGCGGCCGGATATCCGGGTCATCGCGTTGGGCGCGATGCAGTTGACGTTGATGTTGGCGTCTTTCCTGCCCACGGTCAGGCTCTTGGCCATCCCGATCATGGACGCCTTGGCGATCGCGTAGCCGATGTTGTCCATCAGCCCGAACATGCCGATCGAGGTGGTGAGGATGGCGCGGCCGTAGTTCTTCTCGAGGAAGTACGGCCAGGCCGCGTGCAGGGTGTTGAACGACCCGCGCACGTGCACCGCCCAGTGCGCCTCGATGGTCTCGATCGTCGCCTCGGGCAGCGATCCCCACACCATGTTCCCGGCGTTGTTCACCACGATGTCGATGCCGCCGAAGTGCTCGACCGCGGTGTCGATGACCGACGTGCCGCCCTCGACCGTCGACACGTCGCCGTAGTTGGCGACCGCCGCTCCCCCGGCCGCCTCGATCTGCTTCACCACCTCGTCGGCCGGGGCGGCGTCGCCACCGGTGCCGAGGGTGGATCCGCCCAGGTCGTTCACCACGACCTTCGCGCCCAACTCGCCCAGCAGCAGCGCGTAGGCACGGCCGATCCCCCGGCCGGCGCCGGTCACCGCCGCGACGCGCCCGTCTAGCCGCAGTCCGCTCACCACATCACTCCTTATTGTTTAGGCCAGGAACCCGGCGTAGCCGCTCTCGACCGCCTTGGCCATGAACTCGTCGAGCTTCGGCCTGCCGCCCGGGTTGAGCAGGTACGCCATCGGCTTGCCGGGCGTGTTGCCGCCGTAGTACTGGCCCCGCTTCACGAACGACGAGTACGGCAGGAGCTGCGCGATCATGTCCATCCAGGCCTGCTCGTCCGGCTTCGGAACCTCGATCCGGCGCTGACCGTGGTCGCGGGCATAGTCGATGACGTCTTGCACGAAGACGACCTGATGCTCGCCGTAGCGGGGGTTGTTGCCCGCCGCGCCGTGCGGACCGCCGGGGAAGAAGAAGTTCGGAAACCCGTGGGTCATGATCCCGAGATAGGTAAGCGGCCCGTCCGCCCAGTAGTCGTTGAGCGTCAGCCCGCCCTCGCCCACGATGCCCATCCGCAGCATCGCGCCGGTGCCGAAGTCGAAGCCGGTCGCCCAGATGATGACGTCGAACTCGCGCAGCCCGTCCGAGGTCTCGATCCCGGTCTCGGTGACCTTGACGATCGGGGTGTCGCGGAGCGAGACGAGCTCCACGTTGGGCCGGTTGTACATCTCGTAGTAGCCGGTGACGTACGGCGGTCGCAGACCGACGTAGAGGTGGTCGGTCGGGATGAGCTTGGCCGCGGTGGCCGGGTCGTTGACGATCGCGCGGATCCTGTCCGCCATGAAGGCGCACCACTCGCCGTTGGCGTCGGTGTTGAACAGCAGGTCCTCGTAGTTGGCGCTGATCTTGGCGAAGCCGGGGCTGTTCCAGACGCTCTCGAAGAACGCCTGCCGCTGCTCCGGGGTATCGTCGACCCACTTCTTCCCGGCCGGCTTGTGCAGGAAGCCGCCGACCGAGGCGTCGAGCTCGGCCTTGATCGGGTCGTAGTTCGCCTTGAGGTAGGCCTGCTGGTCGGCCGAGATCGGGTGGTTGTTCAGCGGCGTCGCCCAGGTGGCGCTGCGCTGGTACATCACCAGCGACTCGACCTCGCCCGCGATCGCGGGCCCGATCTGAACGCCGGTCGAGCCGGTGCCGATGACGGCCACCCGCTTGCCCTTGAGGTCGACCGGGGTTTTCGGCCAGCGCACCGGGTGGTAGGTCTCGCCGGCGAAGTCCTCACGGCCGGGCACGTCGGGGTACTGCGGCACCGACAGCACGCCGGTGGTGGAGATGAGATACCGAGAGCGGACCGTGAATCCGTCCTCGGTCTCGGTCGTCCAGGTGCCGTCGCGCTCGTCCCAGACCGCCGACGTGACCTTGCTGTTCAACCGGATGCGGCGGCGCAGGTCGAACTTGTCCACCACGTGGTTGAGGTACCGCTCGGTCTCCTGCTGCGGAGCGAACTCCTCCGACCAGTCCCACTCCTGCCAGAGCTCTGCCGAGAACAGGTACCCGTAGGTGTAGCTCTCGGAGTCGAACCGGCACCCTGGGTAGCGGTTCCAGTACCAGGTGCCGCCGACGCCGTCGGCCTGCTCGAGCAGGCGGACCGAGTACCCTGCCTGGACGGCCCGGTAGAGCTGGTTGATTCCGAGGATCCCGGCGCCGACGATGACCACGTCGGTCTGCTGATCCCCGCGCTGCGGTGGCGCTGCCAATTCAGTCCCCTACGACAATCGATTGACCGGTCGGTCCACTATGGCTCGCACGGCGGCCATCCCGCAAGCCCCTGCCGTCGGGTCCCACCGCCTTGGCCAGGCGACAGACAGACGCTCTCGAACAACCAATAGTGTAATTATATAACGCTTATGATGGCAAGCGTGACAGCTCTAGAGCCGTTCGCGGTCGATGTACCGCAGGACGTGCTGACCGACCTGGCCGTGCCGGAGCGCCCGGTGACCGTGCCGACCGGGGTGGCCAACTACCCGGGAGAACTCATACGGTCACTGCGGCCGCACGCCAAGCGGTTCTTCAACGTCGTTGCATTGGAGCGAACTTCCGCGCGGCGGGCACTTCCCGGCGATGGAGGTGCCTGACCTGTTCGCGGCAGACGTGCGGTCGTTCTTCCGGCCTTTGCGCTAGTGGGTGCGCCCGTTAGTTCGTCGGGGATGGCTGGCGGTGGCTGGGTCCCGCTGGTGGCGCGGTTTTGTCGGTGGGGGGTGGTTTCATGGGCTCATGCCTCGAAAACGTGAGCGGGACGCGCCGCCGGTGGTGCACCGCACCGCCCGGTGCGGGCTGAGGGTGACCCGCGCCCAGCGGAACCGGCTCTTCGGGCTGCTGCGGTCCGCGGGCGACGTGTGGTGCGCCGTCCTGGAGCTCAACCAATGGCGGCGCCGCCGCCATGACCCCCAGCTGGCGGCCTACCAGGAACTGTGCCGCGAACTGGCGGTATCCGGGCCGGGCACCTTCGGCGAGCTCGACACCGCCGGGGCGAGATCGGTGCTGCGCCGCTACTCCGACGCCTGGTTCGCCACCGCAGCAAAGCGCAAGGCGGGAGACACCTCGGCGCGGTACCCGCGGCGCAGGCGGGGACTCGTGCCCGTCCGCTGGTACGCGGGCACGTTCGCCCTCGACGGGCGGACGCTGCGCCTGCCGTCCGCCCGCGGGCGGCCGCCGCTGCTGGTCCGCCTGGACCGGGACGTGCCCTACCCGCCAGAGCAGGTCCGGTCGGTGACCCTCGGGTTCGACGCCGGGCGCCTGTACCTCGACGTCACCGCCGAGGTCCCCGTGACCGCCTACCCGCAGGGGACCGGCCCCGACCCCGCCCGGGTCGCGGGCGTGGACCTGGGCATCATCCACCCCTACGCCGCCGCCGGCCCCGACGGGCGGCTGCTGGTCTCCGGCCGCGCCATCCGCGCCGAGTGCCGCCAGCACCTGCGCGACCGCAAGGGCCGCACCCGCGCCGCCGCCCGCCGCGCCCCCAAGCCAGGGCAGCACAGGTCGCGCCGCTGGCGCCGCCACAAGCGCCGGCAGCGGACGGCTGAGGCCCGGCATCTGCGGCGGGTCCGGCAGGCCCAGCACGAAGCCGCCAAGACCATGGTCAGCTGGGCGGTGGAGCACCGGGTGGGGACGCTGGCGGTCGGCGACCCCCGCGGCGTCCTGAACCTGCAGGCAGGCCGGCGGCACAACCAGCGGACCCGGGACTGGCGGGTCGGGCACCTCATCAGCGCCCTGAGGGACAAGGCCGAGGCCGCCGGGATCGCCCTGCGGCTCGTCGACGAGCGGGGCACGTCCTCCACCTGCCCGTCCTGTTCCCGGCGGGTGCCCAAGCCCGCCGGGCGGGACTTCCGCTGCCCGCACTGCGGGCACACGGGGCACCGCGACCTGATCGCGGCTGCCAACATCGCCGCCCGCAACGGCGGCGGAACCATCATCCCCGCGCCCTCCGAGAGCGCGGGGATCACGCACCGCCGAGCCGGAAAACACCTGCCAGGTGTGCACCCGGCACGACGTGACCCCAGACGGAGGCCCCCATCACGGCCACCCGCCCACGGTCCCCTGGCCGGCACCGGCCCACCCCCAACGGCAACCACCCAACGGGGAGTCGCTCGCCCACACCGCGAGGAGCCCGCAAGCCCGTCGGCAACCCGGCGAACTTACAGGCAGGTGCACTAGTGGCCGGGCTCGTCCTGCGGAGGGAACCCGGTCAGACCGGGGTCGAGTTCCAGGCCGAAGGTGTTGAAGGCCATCGCCAGCAGATCGTAGGCCCCGATGGTGAACACCAGGTCCATCAGCTGCTGGCGGTCGAAGTCCTCCGCCAGTCGCTTCCAGGTCTGGTCGCTGACGGCGTGGTCGGCCGCGATCTCGTCCACCGAGCGCAGCAGGGCGGCGTCGCGCGGTCCCCAGACCGGAGCGTCCGGGCCCGCCATGATCGCGTCGACCTCCTCGTCCGACAGGCCCGCGGACTTGGCCATCCGCACGTGCTGCGCCCACTCGTACTCGCCGCGCCGCAGCCAGGCGATCCGGACCGTGACCAGCTCCCGGTCCCGCTTCGAGAGGGTGGAGTGAAACAGGTGGTTGTTGAACGTGAACCAGGCCTTCGCCAGGTCCGGGTGCCAGGAGAAGATGCCGAGGATATTGGAAGTCGGCCGATCCCGCCGCCGCTCCCCGGGCGCACGGTTGCTCCCCGGCGGCCGCAGCGCTGCCAGCGCCTCATCCACCGCCTCGTCCCAGTCATCCGACGGCCTGGGCGGAATCCGTGGCTCGCTCAACAGCGTCCCTTCTGCGGCGGCGATGGCCGGCAATATTTTACTGACCGGTTGGCACAAAAAAGTATTGACCTCGCCCGGCGGCCGAGTCAAGGTATGAGTGCTGCGAGATCGTCAACGCCGAAACGGAGCCTCATGGGGAAGCTTAAGGGCAAGGTCGCCGTCGTCACCGGGGCCGGATCCGGCATGGGCCGGGCCTCGGCCCTGCTGTTCGCGGCGGAAGGCGCCCAGGTGGTCTGCGCCGACGTCAGCGGGCACGAGGAATCGGCGGCGGCCGAGATCGGCCAGGACGCGATCGCGGTGCGCGCCGACGTCTCGCAGGCAGCGGATGTGAAGGCGATGTTCGCGGCGGCGGTGGAGACGTTCGGCCGGCTGGACGTGGTGTTCAACAACGCCGGGATCGACGCCCACCACCCGCTCGACGAGACCGATGACGACGTGTTCGACCGCCTGGTCGCGGTGAACCTGCGCGGCGTCTTCCTCGGCATCAAGTACGCCATCCCCGCGCTCCGCGCGAGCGGCGGCGGATCGATCATCAGCACCGCCTCGGCCATGGGGCTGGTCGGCCGCAAGGGCATCGCCGCCTACGGCGCGACCAAGGGCGGCGTGGTCGCGCTGACCATGGGGGCGGCGCTCGACTTCGCGGCTGAGAACATCCGGGTCAACTGCATCTGCCCCGGCATGGTCTACACCGGCCTGGCCGGAGCGGGGCCGGACAACGCCGCTCCGGTGCCGGACCGGCAGCTGCCGGTCCCGATGGCCCGCTGGGGAACGCCGCGCGAGATCGCCGCCGCCGCCGTCTTCCTCGCCAGCGACGACTCGTCGTTCATCACCGGGGTGGCGCTGCCGGTCGACGGCGGCTACGTCGCCGAGTGAATCTTCCCGGACAGAGGCGGAGCAACGGTCCGTTCGATATCACGAATTTGAATTCTCGCTCTTTAGGGGGCGGCGTAGCCGCCGTCGACGACGATCGCCGATCCCGTCGTCCACCGCGACCCGTCGCCCGCCAGGTAGGAGTAGGCGCCGACGAGGTCGTCGGCCGAACCGAGGCCGAGCGGGTGCTTGGCGGCGATGGCGTCCACCGCCTCGGCGGGCAGGCCGGCGTGCATCCCCGACAGGAAGGTGCCCGGGCACACGCAGTTGACGCGGATGCCGTCGCGGGCGTACTCGACCGCGGCCACCTTGGCCAGCTGGATGACCCCGGCCTTGGTGACGCAGTAGGGCGAGGAGTGAGACCAGGCGGTGAGCCCGGCCACCGAGGCGGTCAGGATGATCGACCCGGACCGCTGGGCGCGCATCACCGGGACGGCCGCCCGGATGCCGTTAACCGGGCCGAGCACGTTGATCCGGTAGGCCCGCTCCCAGTCCTCGGTGGCGAGGTTGTGGATCCGTCCGTTCGGCGACAGCACCCCGGCGTTGCTGATCAGCACGTCGAGGCGGCCGAAGCGGTCGACCGCGTTCTTGACCACGTTCTCGACCGCGGCGAAGTCGCTGATGTCGGCGGGCACGGTCGCCACTCCCCCGGCGCTCGCGGCGAGGTCGTCGGCCGCCTGCGCCAGCGCGTCCTCGCTCAGGTCGCTGAGCACCAGATCGGTGCCAGGCTCGGCCGCCAGGTGCCGGGACAGGGCGGTGCCGAGCGTGCCGCCGGCCCCGAGAATGGCGATGACCCGCCGTGAGCTTCCCATCAGAGTCTTCCCTTCTTGCACGGAGTTCCCCCGGGTGCCGAGTTCGTGGCGGGCACGGCCTCGGTCACGCCAGGAGGTAACCCCCGTCGACGTTGAGTACGGTTCCTGTGACGAATTCGGCCGCGTCGGAGGCCAGGTACTGGAATGCGCCGGCCAGCTCGGCCGGGCGGCCCCAGCGGTTCAGCGCCGTGTGATCGAGGACGGTCTTGGAGGCGCCGTCACTGCGCATCCAGGGCCCGGCCAGCGGCGACTCGAACCAGCCGGGCGCCACCACGTTCACGGTGATCTTGAGCGGGGCGAGGTCGAGCGCAAGCGCCTTCGCCATTCCCACCAGGCCTGCCTTGGACGCGCTGTAGGCGGCGAGCCCCTTCGACGGCCGCTCCCCGAGCACCGACCCGGTGAAGATGATCCGGCCGCCGGGGCGCATCACCCGGGCGGCGGCCCGCGCGCCGAAGAACGCGCCGCTCAGGTTGACGTCGATGACATCCCGCCAGACCTCGGGCTTGGTCTCCAGCGGCCCGGCGACGATAGGCGAGATCCCTGCGTTGCCGATCCAGACGTCCACCCCGCCCCACGCGGCGACCGTCTGGTCGGCGACCGCGTCGTTGAATTCCGGGTCCCGCACGTCGCCCGCGAACTGCAGCGTCGGCCCGCTCAGCGCGCCGGCCACCTCGGCCAGGTCCCCGGCCGTGCGCGCGACCAGCGCCACCCTCGCGCCGCCGCGGGAAAGCGCGTGCGCGATGAGCTCACCGAGACCCCGGCCCGCCCCGGTGAGGACGACGCGCTTGCTGCTGACATCCCCGACGAGTGGAAACTCGTCCGGCACCTCGATCCGCTCCGGCAATTCGACCTCCCGCATTCAGGTGGGGGCCATCCTGTAGCTACTGACCAGTACAGTAACACGAATTGGACCGATCGGTCAGTATAATTTCATGCACCGAGGCACCGTTGACGGTCGGGTCGACCAGGGTGCTGTTACTCCGCGATCAGTCGGCGGGCGGGGCGTCCAGGCCGACCTCGAACGGCTCCCAGCCTTCGGGGTTCTTGATGTCGTTCCAGGAGCGGCGCATCTTCATCAGCAGGCCGATGAGCAGGTGCGCCTCGCGGTCGCTGAGGCCCAGATCCCGGAAGAACTCCGCGTTCAGCAGGTTGATGGCCTTGCCGGTCAGCGCCCGCCCGGCCGGCGTCATCTGCGCGATCGTGCTGCGCCGGTCGGTCGGGTGCGGCGTGCGCTTGATCAGGCCCTGCTTCTCCAGCCGGTCCACCAGGCTGGTGATGCTCGTCTGGTGGATCTGCAGCTCTTTGCCGAGCTGGCTGAGCGGCAGCGACCCCTCGCGGAAGTACAGCCGGACCAGCAGCTCGTAGCGGGCGAAGGTGAGGTCGAGTGGCGCCAGGACCTGGTCGGCCCGCCTCGTCATCATCTGGTGGACGCGCATCAGCGAGGTCACCGCGGTGCAGCCCGCGGCGCAGTCCTCCCAGCCGTTCTCGCTCCAGAGATGGTAAGCCTCGAGGATCGGGTCCCTGTCGACGTTCGGAGCCACGCGGGCCTTTCCATTGGTGACTGACTATCGGACAGTAGATTACTCCACCGCGCCTCGTCAGGCCGATCTCGGTCAGTTCAGGCGGTCTGCCCGTCGCTCGCCGGGCGCATCCGGCGAGGGCGGGCAGGTCCCGGGTCAGACCGTCGCGATCGGGTTAAGCGGGCCGCCCGCGGTGCCCGGCAGCCGCAGCGGCGGGGCGGTCAGCAGGAAGCTGCTGCGGTTGTTCGCCCGCAGCCAGGTGGCCAGCTCCTGGGTGTACCACATCTCGCCGAGCGGGATGCCGAGCTTGAACAGGCACAGGTTGTGCACCGGGATCAGCGTGTGCGGCTCGGGGTTCGGCGCCGGCCAGCCCTCGACCGCGTAGTTGTCCGCGATCAGGGCCGACATCTGGGAGTCGGTGATCCACTCGAGCACCTCGGGGTCCTCGCCGTCGAGGTACGGGTACATGGCCTGGATCCGCGAGGCGTCGGGGTTCTTGTCCCAGTCGAGGATCTTCTGGGTGAACCCGGTATTGAGCACGACCATGTCGCCCGGCCTGACCTCGACCTTGTCGGCCGCCATGATCTCCCGGATGGTCTTCATCGGTACTGCGACCCAGTCTTCGGTGTTGTTCAGGTGGTACGCGACGTCGATCAGCACCGCCCGCCCCTGCACGCCGTGCGCCGCCATGTGCTCGAGCCCGAGATGACGCGCGAAGGCGACGCTGCCGCTGCCGTCGCCCTTGGCATCCTCCTTCGGCCCGATGATGTCCACGTGCGGCTTGAAGCCGTTGTAGTAGAGCGGTTCGTCGACCCCGTCCCCGTCGGCGTCGAACAGCGCCCCCTGGTGCACCAGCGCGTCCCACTGGGTGGAGTACTGCGTCCACAGCGTCACCATGTCATCGGACCAGACGTCGATGTACTCGGGGGCGATCGAGTCCTTGGCGACCACGTTGTAGAAGGTGTCCGGCTTGCGCGCCAGGTCCTCGGTCGGCCGGATGATCGGGGGGTACCGGCGCTGGTTCAGCGAGGAGCCGCCGGGAAAGTCGAGCGGCAGGCTCAGGCAGAAGCTCTTGCCCGCCTGCACCTCCCTGACGCCTTCGAGCACCTTATCCGACGTTATGAGGTTGATCCGGCCGAGTTCATCGTCCTCGCCCCAGTCGCCCCAGGTGGAACCTTCTGGCCGTCGTGCCCATCGCTTCGCCACGGCTGACCCTCCCTACTTCTTTGTACTGTCCGGTCAGAACAACGCTAACAGGGTGCCGCGCAGTGACGCCAGCCCCACCGGTACCGAATCAGGCACGCGGGTAGGTGGTCCGCTCGGTGGTGATCACGAACGGGAGCTCGCCCGCGAGGAAGTTCGCCTCGTCGGCCCTCGTCTGAGCGTAGGCGTCGGTAGCGGCGCCTGCCCGCATCGCGGCGACGTCGTCGAACCAGGTGATCGCCAGGCCGTCGTAGGGCGCGGTCCCCGCTGGTGTGCCGGGCGACAGGTGGGCCTGCACGTAGCGCCTGATCGTCGGGATCGTCGCCGCCAGCGGCCCGTGCACCTGCGCCCAGTAGCGGTCGAACTCGGCCCGGTCCAGGTCCGGCCGCTTGGTCACCAGCTCGTAGTTCTTCACGAACGAGGCGGGCACTGGCCCCGGCTTGGCCACGTGCTCCTCCACGACGAGGCACGCGACCGAGGCCGGGTCGAGCAAGGGGCTCGCCCAGGCGCGGCGGAAGTCCGGATCGGCCAGACAGCAGACGGCGCTTGCCTCGTCGTCGAACGTCAGCTGGTCGATCACGTCGCAGGCGGGTTCGCCGCGGCGGTAGGCGCCCGCGAGCGTCAGCGCCTGGGTCGCGGACCGCAGCCCGTGCGCCACGGCGCTCGACCAGTCGCTGGCGGCGTCCGCCTGACGCCGGAAGTCGTCAGCGCTGCTGCTCGGGTGCCGCTTCGCCAGCCTGACCAGAGTTGTCACGTGCTTTCCGTCCCCGTGTCGATGGGCCCCGCGTCAGTGACCCCCGCGTCGTCGAGCCCCGCCGCCCGGGCGAACGCGGCCAGCTCGCGGGGAATGTCCCGGCCCATCGGCTGATAGGCCACCTCGGTGATCCCGGCCGCGGTGAGCGCGCGCAGCCGGGCCCCGATGTCGGTCCGCGTGCCTGTCATGGTCCAGCTCGCGAGCAGCGGTGCCGCGCGGGCGAGCAGCGCCTGGTCGTGCTGGCTGAGCGCGATCAGGTGGCCGTCGTGGACGGCGAGGTGCCGCCGGGACGGCTCGACCGCCTCCACCGCCTGTCGCCACTCGCGGCCGCCCGGCAGCCTGTCCACCCCGTCGGCGCCCTTCGACTCGTAGATGGCGTGGTAGGCAGCGGCCACGGCGGGGCCGGCCGCCGCCACCGCCCGCGAGCCGACCGCGTCCTCGCCCTCGTCGAGCACGGTGCCGAAGGTCAGCAGCACCTGCCGCGAGTCCGGCCCGGCCGGGTGGCGCGGCACCCGGGTGGCGCGGGGCGCCCGGGTAGTGAGCACGCCGTCACCGAGCCCGGCGGCGACTGCGCGGCCCCGGGGGCCGTCCGCCGCGATCAGCACGGCGACGTCGGCCGGGAGACCGGCCGCGAAGCCGGCCGGCTGCGCGAGTCGCACCAGGCTCCCGTTCCAGCTGGCCTCCTCTCCCCTGAGCAGCGCGCGGACCGCCGCGACGTACTCCTCGACCTCAGCCCAGCGCATCGGCCGCTCCCCGAGGAGCATCCGCCCGGTCAGCCCGGTGCCGAAGGCCGTGCTCACCCGGCCGGGCGCCAGCCCAGCCAGCGTCGTCAGGGCGGCGGCGGTGACCATCGGATGACGCAGGCTCGGCACCAGCGCGGCGGGCCCAAGGCCGATGGCGCGGGTGCGCCCGGCGGCCAGCGCGAGGACCATCCACGGGTCAGCGCACAGGGCAGGCGAGTCGTAGCACCACGCGCGCCGATACCCCAGGCGCTCCGCCAGCTCGATGTGCGCCGGGGTGTCAAGCGACGGCGCGAGCACGCAGGAGATCACGGGCATCCCAGCGCTATCCATATTCCAGAACATAGACCAACTGGTCAGTACAGACAATCGACGAGCAGAGATTGTGTGACTATTGCGGGCTTACCGCGCGCCAAGACTCGTGAGAAGGCTGTCTTCCCAGCTGAAGTCGAACTGCAGCGACTCGGTGAGTCTCTCCCGCCGGAACCAGTCGTACGTGTGCTCCACTGCCGCCTCGAACGTGTACGCGGGCCGGAAGCCGACGTCCTCCCGGAGTCGGTCGACCGAGAAGAAGGTGCTGTCGTTCCAGTGGTGGATGTTGGGCGCGAGCCGCTGGATGAGCCCGCGCACGCCCACCGCCCGCGGGTCGTGCCTTGCCATCACGGCGGCGGCGGAGTCGCCCGCCTTGTTCATGGCCGCCACCCCCTTGCGGACCGTGCTCTGGTCGCCCTTGCCCGCGTAGATGTCGTCCATGACCGGGGCCGGGACGAAGACCTTGCGCGGGGCGACGCCGGTGATCTCGGCGAAGGTGTCGACGTACGCCTCGTCGCTCCAGTAGTCGCGGCCGGTCAGGTTGTAGCGCTTGCCGAAGGTCTGCGGCTGCATCATCAGCAGGCGCAGGGCGACGGCGCCGTCGTCGACGTGCCCGATCTGGCTCAGCGTGGTGCCATCGCCAGGGATGAGCACCGGGCGACCGAGCAGCAGCCGCTGGAACATGCGCTGCTCGCGGTCGGCGACCATGTTGTTCGGGCCGAGCACCATCGAGAGCGGGACCACGGTGGCCGGGAAGCCGTTGCTGCGGTACTGCTCGAACAGGTACGCCTCGACGTTCAGCTTCTGCTGCCCGTACTCGGTCTGCCGCTCCGAGCGGTCGACCGGGTCGGACTCGCGGATCGGCAGGACCCTGGGCCTGGCGTAGATGACGGTCGAGCTGCCGAACAGGTAGTGGCCGATCCGCCCGCGGAAGACCTCGACCAGCGGCTGCACGTCCGCCAGGGCGTAGCCCGACAGGTCCTGGACGACGTCGAACTCCTCGCGGCCGAGCACCTCGCGGAGCTGTTCGTGGTCGGTCCGGTCGGCGTAGAGCCGACGGACCGCGCGCGGCAGCCGGGCCTCGCTCTGGCCACGGTTGAGCACCGTGACGTCGTGGCCCCACTTGACCAGCTCCTGCACGAGCGCCAGCCCGTTGAACCGGGTACCGCCCATCACCAGGACCTTCACCGCTGCACCTCTGCATCCCTATTGGTTATATTAAGTGCACCTGCTAAAAACAGTTATACGATAGTCGTCACGCGCGGGGCTTTCTAGCGGCGGGGCGGCGGGCCGTCGAAGGAGACGCACGTGAGACTCGGGGTCATCAACCTCACCCACAGTTCCCTGGCGGCGGTCAAGTTCGCCCAGGCGGCCGAGGCGGCCGGCTTCTGGGGGGTGGGCATCGGCGACACCGTGCCCGAGCGCTACCAGGACACCTACGTCACGGCGGCCGCCTGCTTCGCGGCGACCGAGCGCGTGCACATCGGGCCGACCGTGACCAACACCGTCACCCGCCACTGGTCGGTGCTCGGCGCGACCGCGCGGACGTTCGGCGAGCTCTACCCCGGCCGGTTCTTCGCCGGCCTGGCAACCGGCGACGGGGCCTGCCACTCGGTCGGCCTGACCCCGAGCACCTGGGCCAAGCTCGAGCAGGACGTGGCCAACGTGCGGAGCTGGGCCCCCGACGACATGGAAGTCCACATCGCGGCGTCGGGACCGCGCGGGGCCGAGGCGGCGGGCCGGGTGGCCACCGACCTGATCCTGGGCACCGGGCTGGACGTGACGGCCCTGCGGACGCTGTCCGCCCGCGCGCGGGCGGCCCGCACGGCGGGCGGCATCACCACCCCCCTGCGCATCTGGGGGTTCGTCACCACCTACGTCGCGCCGGACCAGGCCACCGCCGACGCCGCCCGGATCAGCCAGCGCGGCCGATCGGTGGGCACCGCCCGCTTCTCGTTCAGCTCGACCTTCGAGGACAAGGGCGTCCCCGAGGCCTGGCAGCCGATCCTGCGCGAGCGGCTGGCCCGCTACGACTTCACCAACCACGGGGTCGGCGCCGGGAACACCAACGGCCACCTGTTCGACGACCACCCGGACCTCCAGGAATACCTGCTCAACCGGTTCCAGTTGCTCGGCACGGCCGATGAGTGCGAGGCGCGGCTGCGCCAGGTGGCCGCGGACGCGAGCCTGGACGGCTGCTGGTTCACGCAGTCGCCGCTGACCCCGGACGAGGACCCGATCCAGCGGGTGCGCACGACCGGCGAGGCGCTGCAGTCGCTGGCCGACTTCGAGCCGGCCCGGGGTTGAGCAGAGGTTGAGGAACGGAGGCGTGATGACTGCCCAGGATTCCGGTCGTCCGCTCGACGGCGTGCGGGTGCTGGACTTCGGCCAGTACGTGGCCGGCCCGATGGCCGCGACCCTGCTGGCCGAGGCGGGGGCGGCGGTGACCCGGGTCGAGCCGCCGGGCGGCCCGTGGTTCACCGATCCGGGCAATGCCTACCTGCTGCGCGGCCGGGCAGCGGCGCACGTGCTCGACCTGAAGTCGGCGGAGGGGCGGAGCCGGGCGCTGGCGCTGGTGGCCGAGGCCGACGTGCTGATCGAGAACTTCCGGCCGGGGGTCATGGCCCGCCTCGGCCTGGACGCCGCCACCTGCCAGGACCTCAACCCCGGGCTGGTCTACTGCTCGCTGCCTGGATTCTCCGAACTCGACGAGCGCGCCGGCGTGGCCGGCTGGGAGGGCGTCGTCATGGCTGCGGGCGGGGCCTACTCGCGCCAGGCCAGCTCGCCGGTCTTTGGCGGCGCGACCGGGGAGATGCCAGACTTCCCGTCGCTCCCGCTGGCGTCCTGCTTCGCGGCCGGGATGACCGCGCTGTCCGCCTGCGCCGCGCTGATCGCCCGCGAGCGCGACGGCGGATTGGGTCAGCGCATCGAGATCCCGCTCTCGGACGCGCTGCTTGAGGGCAGCGGGATCCTCACCACTCGGGTTGAGAAGCAGGTTCCCATGCGGGGCGGCGTCTTCGCGCCGGGTCTCTACCGGACGCGTGACGACCGGGTCATGTGCTTCACCAGCGGCGCTTTTCGCCACTTGGCGGGCCTGGCGCGGATCAGCGGCAACGGGGCCTGGACCCAGGACGGCACCCTCGACTGGCACGCGCTGCGGACTGACCCGGAGGCCCCCGCCCGGTGGCGGGCGACGCTGGTCAGCCTGTTCGCCACCCGCGACGCGGACGAGTGGGAGGCGCTGCTGCGGCCGGCCGGCATCCCGATCGCCCGGCTGCGGACCACCCGCGAATGGCTGCGCGAGCCCGCCGCCGCGGCGGCGGGCTGCGTGGTCGAGCAGGACGACGGCACCGGCCGCCCGCTGCGCACCCTGGGGCAGGCGGTGGACTTTGAGCCAGCCGCACCCGTTCCGCTGCCCCCTGGATTCGCCGGACTGCCCGGCGCGCCGCCGCTGACCGGGATGAAGGTGCTCGACCTGTGCCGCGTGGTGGCCGCCCCCACGGTCACCCGCCTGCTGACCGACCTCGGCGCCGAGGTCATCAAGGTCGACATCGACCCGGCCGAGGCCCGCTCGGCCTACGACGAGCCGCTGTTCCACGTCTATCTCAACCGAGGGAAGAAGGGGGTGATCCTCAACCTCAAGACGCCGGCCGACCGGCAGCGGTTCGACACCCTGGTGGCCGGCGCCGACATGGTCGTCACCAACGTCTCAGCGGGCCGGCTGTCCGGGACGGGGCTGTCAGACGACGCTCTGCGCCAGCTCAACCCGGCCCTCGTCTTCACTTACCTGAACCTCTACGGCGTCACCGGGCCGTGGGCCGACTTCAAGGGCTACGCCGAGATCGCCAACTGCGCCATCGGCGTCTCATCGCTCTCGGCGGGCTGGGCGACCGCCCCGTCGGGCGCGCCCCCGGTGAACGACCCGCCCTGGCCCTACACCGACTCCATGGCCGGCGTGCTCAGCGCCTTCGGGGCCGTCGCCGCCCTCTACGACCGCGGCCGGCGAGGCCGCGTCTACCGGGTGAACACCAGCCTCGCCCAGACCGCCCTGCTTGAGCAGATGCCCTTCGCCGTCGACGGGGCGGACGTGGACCCGTCCCGCGGGCGGGACACGTCCTCGGCGACCTACCGAATCTACGAGGCCGCCGACCGGCCCGTGTTCGTCGCTGTAGCCGCCGCCGACCTGCCGGAGGCGCTGCGCCGCCTGGGCGCCGTCTCGGCCGACGCCCTCGAGGCGCAGATCGCTTCCCAAACCGCCGAGGCCTGCGTGCGCGCGCTCTGCTTCGGCCGGTCCGCGGCCAGCCCGGTCGAAAGTCCCTCCTCGACCATGGCGCCCGACAGCTTCTGGGCGCGGCGTGGCCTACGCCTCGAGCGGCCGTCGGAGGACTTCGGCACCGTCGTCACGCAGGCCCCTGTCGCGCGTTTCGCCCGCACCCCCGCGGTGGCAGGCGACACCCCCCGCATCTTCGGTCAGGGCCAGCCCGATGGGTGGGCAGAATAGACGCGGGTGCGCCCGGCGGCCAGGCCGAGGACCATCCATGGGAGCTCGCGGCCGAACCGGTACCGCATCTCGGGCTAGAAGCCGAGCTTGGCCAGCAGCGTCTCGCTTTCCGCCCAGAGGCGGGTGGCGGCAGCGTGGTCTTGTGCGGCTTCGGCGGGCGTTTCCTCCTCCTTCCCGTAGAAGTAGCGCCCGCTGTTGCGGCCGCCTTCGGGCTCGGTGGCGAGCCAGGCCAGCGTTTCCGCCGGTTCGTCGGGTGACACGGTGTCAGCCGCAGCCATGTGCGCCTGCATTGCCTCGTCCCCGTGCGAGGCGAAGTTGCTGGCGACCACGCCGGGGTGCATGGCCTGGGCCACGATTCCGTCCGGATCCGCTCGCTGCGCCAGCTCGCGGGTGAAGAGGATGTTGGCGAGCTTCGCCCGGCAGTAGGCGGCGGCGGAATGGAACTTGCCCAGGCTCTGCAGGTCGTCCCAGTCCAGGCCGTCGATCGCGCGATGGGCGCTCGAGGACACGGCGATCACCCGCGTCGATCCGGGCGGCAGGTTGGTCGCGCTCACCGTGAGAAGCGGCATTAGCTCCCGCGTCAGCAGGAAGGGGGCGAGGTAGTTGGCGGCAAAGGTCGCCTCGGTGCCTTCGGCAGTGATGATCTGCCGGTCCCGCACGCCGCCCGCGTTGTTGATGAGGACATCGAGACGGGGGGTCCGGCTCTCAACCTCGTCGGCTACGCGCTTGACCTCCGCCATCAGGGTGAAGTCGCCCCGCACCATCGTGAAGCAGGCGCCGTCGCGCGCCGCCGCGGCGATCTCCGCTTCCGCGGCGGCACTGCGTTGTGGATCGCGACCGACGCCGACCACCTGCCAGCCGAGTGCCACGAGCTTGCGGGCGGTCGACTTCCCGATCCCCGAGCTGGCTCCCGTGACGACCGCGACGGGCCGGTTCGCATCGAGTTTCAACGCATTTTCTCCCTATCGTCTTAGCGCGGCCTGAGACCGTCGAGCAGCAGGCGAACGGTGAAATCAACCTTCAGGACCATTTCCGCTTCTGTCGGCAGGCGGCCGCTCACGATCGCGCGCACCTGGCCGCCGACCACCATGCTCATGAAGGCGGAGGCGGCGGGTCCGGAATCGGTGGGGGAGATCTGTCCCGCGGCGATGGCGCGATCCAGCAGGCCCGCAACGAAGTCGATTACCGGCCTGGCGCTCTGCTCGAGATTGGCGGTGAAGATTTCGGGGAATCGGTAGCTCTCGGTGTTGATGATGCGCTGCAGGCGCAGGCCGTTAGGCGTCATGACCTGACCGATACGCAGCCGGGCGATGGATGTCAGCGTTTCGGCGAGGCCGCCCTTATCGAAGCCCTCGAGCACGTTCTGCGGCACGATCTGGCGCTCGATGGCGCGTTGCACCGCGGCGCGAAACAGCGATGCCTTGTCGGCGTAGCGGGCGTAGACCGTGCGCTTGGTCATGTTGATGCGGGCGGCGATCATCTCGATCGTCGTCAGCTCGAAACCGCGCTCAAGGAACTCCTCAAGCGCTGCGTCGAGCAGTTCCCCGTGGCGTGCCTCGGCCTGCTCGGTGGTGGGCCGCCCGGCCCCGTGGCGCACGGTGGAAGTTGCGTTCATTAAGCCAGCCCGCCTACATCGCCCTTGCGCTGTCACCAGATTCAGTCATAATGATACGCACAAGGTGCTATTTGTCTAGCCCGGCGACGGCACCCACGGAAGGATGGCCCATGAGCTCGGCAACCGAAAAGCTGACGCAGTTGGCCTCGGCCGAGGACCGCTTCGACTACTCCCATGACGAGCTGCGCGAGATGCAGCTAGAGGCGCTTAACGAGCGGTTTCAGGAGCGCAAGGACCGCACCAGGCTGCTGGGCCACCGGGCGCGCGAAGCTGGCACGGCCGAGATCCGCAACCGCGAGGACATGGTGCCGCTGCTGTTCCCGCACAGCGTCTACAAGAGTTACCCGGAAAGCTTCCTGATCGAGGAGCAGTGGGACCGCCTCGGCAAGTGGCTGGGCGCGGTCTCGCCCTATCCGATCAGCCCGATCGAGACCTCGGACGTCACCGACATCGACGACTGGATCGAACGGCTTCAGGCCAAGGGACACTACGTTTCTTGCTCCAGCGGAACGACTGGCAAATCGGCCATGCTGCTCGCCTCGGACAAGGACATGGACTGGTCCCGTAGGGACACGGTCAGCGTCTTCGCCTGGGGTTCGGGCGTACAGCCCGCCCGTGACCGGCGAATGATAGGTCTCGCGCCCACCGCCGCCGTCCCGAAGAACCTGGTTATCGGCCGGGCGCAGCAGGACGCCTTCGGCGATCCCGCGAAGGAGCGCTTCCGGCTGCCCATCCCGCCGATCACGGTCGGCTCGCTGACCAAGATGGTCGTGCTCCGGAAGAGGATCGCGGACGGCACCGCGCTGCCCGGGGAACTGGCTGAGTTCGAGCAGACTTCCGCGGAGCGTCAGGCGACGCTCGACAAAGCGATCACTGCGGGGGCCGAGGCGCTCATCAAGTACCGAGACGAGAAGCTCTACATCTCGGGCTTGTGGAACGCGCTGTACCAGGTGGCCAAGGCCGTCCGCGACAGGGGCTATTCCGCCAAGGACTTCCACCCCGATAACTGCATCTACATCGGCGGCGGCCTCAAGCGCGCGCAGTTGCCGCCTGACTACCAGGAATTTGTCCACCAGACGTTCAACATCCCGGCCAACCGGGACTTCCAGAACTACTCCATTCAGGAACTGAATTCCGGCATGCCCAAGTGCCAGCGAGGCAACCGCTATCACGTTCCGCCGTGGCTCGTGCCGTTCATCCTGGACGAAGAGGGCCGCACCATGCTGCCGCACGAGGCCGGCGAGATCGAAGGCCGCGCTGCCTTCTTCGATCTTTCGCTCGACGGGCGCTGGGGAGGAATCATCACCGGCGACAAGATCTCGCTCGATTTCAGTCCGTGCGCCTGCGGCTGCAAGGGCCCGTCGGTCCGGAACAACATTGTCCGCTACGCGGACCTCCAGGGCGACGACAAGATCGGCTGCGCCGGCACCGTCGACGCGTATGTGCGAGGCCTGTCATGAACGCGGTCAGCACCGAGCTGAAGCCCGCGGATGCGGTGGTTTCCGCGCCGTTCTTCCTGCGGGGCGAACTGGTCGAGGGCCACGATGCCGTTCACCGCTCCCGCGACCTGGGAGTCACGTTCGCCACGCCGCGGATCGCCCTGGACCGGGTGGTGCATCCGCGTACCGAGGTGCCCCCGCTGCTCAACGTCCCGCTCGCGGAGATCATCGACTTCCTCGTCGAGACCGGCCAGCGGATCCGCAAGCCCGGCAACCTCTTCGTGCAGGAATGCATCGACCGCATGGCCGCCACCCACGTGCTGCCCAGGGCCGTGCTGGAAGAGCAGGTCAAGGGCGCGGCAGCCTATCTCGACAAGCGACTGCTGCAAACGGTGGTCGAGCAGAACTTCCCCGACCCCAGGGCGCTGGACGAGTGGGTGCCCAAACAGGACTTCACCGGGCGCAAGAGCTTCGTTCGAGCTTTCGCGCCCCGACTGATCCACGTGCTGCCCGGTAACTCCCCGGGCGTCGCGGTGAAGTCGATCGCTCAGGGGGCGATGGTCAAGGCGGTCAACCTGTTCAAGATGTCCTCAAGCGATCCCTTCACCACCGTCGCGGTCCTGCGGACGATGGCGGAAATCGACCCCGGCCATGCCATCGTGAAGTCGATGTCGGCGGTCTACTGGCGCGGTGGCGACGGCGCGGTGGAGCGAGCGCTCTACCGTCCCCAGTACTTCGACAAGATCGTGGCCTGGGGCGGCGGTGACGCGATCAACAACGTGGTCAAGTACCTCGGTCCCGGCTTTCAACTAGTGTCGTTCGACCCCAAGACGTCGATCTCGATGGTCGGCAGGGAAGCGGCCGCATCCGACGAGGCGCTCGACCTCGCGGCCGACCTCGCCGCCGCCGACGTCATGGTGCTCAATCAGGAAGCCTGCGTCGCCAGCCGTTTCATCTTCGTCGAGGCGAACCGCGACGACGCCGACCGCTTCTGCGAGCGACTGCACGCGCGCATCGTCGAAAGGGCGGCGGCCTCGGGTGACGCCCGCCCGCTCGAGGAGGATCTGCGCGAGCAGATCGACATGCTGATGATGCTCGACGACGAGTTCCGGGTGTGGGGCAAGACCGACGGCAAGGGACTGGTGATCCGCTCGGACGGACCGGTGGACTTCCACCCGATCAACAAGACCGCCAACGTGGTCCGGGTGGACTCGCTCGACGACGCCGCGAAGTACGTGAACGTGGCGACGCAAACGGTCGGGTTCTATCCTTTCGACCGGATGCCCGACTACCGCGACCGCCTCGCCAGCGGCGGCGCCCAGCGCCTCGTGCGGCTGGGCGAGGCCGGGCCGAGCACGATCGGCAACCCGCACGACGCCATGTATCCGCTGCACCGCTTCGTGCACTGGATGGCGCACGAAGACGGAGTCGGGCCGCAATAAGAACGCGTCCCGGCCTGACACGAGATGGGCGTGCGCCGCGAACGAAACGTAGTTGCCTCTCTGGGTGTCCTGGCCGAGGCGCGGCCGGGAGCGGGGCAAAACCACCTCCCCGGCATCCGTGCCCGGGGATCGAGTCCTTCGGCGGCCTCCGTCGCCGCCACCGCCTGCTCGTACATCGATAAGTTGGCGACTCACGGCTCGGCCATCGCCCGGCCTGCGGAACTGCCGAGCCTTCCGATGCGGCTCACGCACGACACGATGTCATGGAGGCAGCCGGGAAAGCGGCTCTTCACAATCGAGGGTGTGGTCCCCGTCGAGGTGCTCGGCGCGTCGGTGACCGGATAGGGGGTCGAGGTCTCCCGAGGATGAAGGCTCCGCGGTTCAGGTGGTTTCGAGCTGCACGAGACAGAACGGGTGTCCGGCCGGGTCGGCGTAGACCCGGTAGGTTTCGTCCTCGAGCACGACGCGTTCCCCGAGCGGGACCGCGCCCAGGGCGCGCACCCGCTGATCGGCGATCTCGAGGTCGTCGACCCGCACATCCAGGTGAAGCTGCTGCGGTGGCCCCTGGTCCGGCCAGCCGGGCGGGCGGTAATCGGCGATCTGCTGGAACACCAGGCGTCGTCGGCCGTCGGAGGCGTCCGCGATGTCGACC
>DATCGA010000761.1:0-2161 GCA_036509215.1 Trebonia sp. | reverse complement strand
ACGATCCCGCCGATCCCGGCCGACGCGGTCGTCACGATCGCCTTCGGGTTCAACGGCAAGGACCTATTCCAGGTGGGGGCGATGCCGACCACGCTCGCGGACGCCGACTGCGTGAACGGCCAGGCCGGATCGGTCTTCGGGCCGGTGTCATTCTGCAACGGGGTCAAGTTCTTCGAGGCGGTGCAGAAGGACGAGAGAGCGGGGCTGCTCACGGTGCCGTCCCACGGCCAGGTGATCGGCATCACCGTCGGCGGCTCGGGCAGCGGCCTGCAGATCATCGGCTACGCGATCCCGATCAACACCGCCCTCGCGGTCGCCACCCGGATAGCCGACGGCGACTCTAGCGGGACCTGGGCGCCTCAGGGCCCGCCGCTGATGACTCCGTCCAGTGTATGAATAATCAAGGAACCAAGCCGAGGGGGCAGCGAGTGGGCACGGGCGACAATGAGGGCGATCCCTGGTGGGCGAGCGCGGTGGTGTACCAGGTGTACCCGCGCAGCTTCGCTGACGGAAACGGTGACGGGATCGGCGACCTGCCCGGCCTCGTCGGGCGCCTGCCGTACCTGGCGGAGCTCGGCGTAGACGCGATCTGGCTGTCGCCGTTCTACCCGTCGCCGCTCAGCGACGGCGGCTACGACGTCAGCGACTACACCGACGTGGATCCCCGGCTGGGCACGCTCGGTGACTTCGACGAGCTCATCGAGGTCGCCAGGAAGCACCAGATCAGGGTCATCGTCGATCTGGTGCCGAATCACTGCTCGTCGGACCATCCGCTTTTCCAGAAGGCACTGGCGGCGCCGCCGGGCAGCGCCGAGCGGGCGCTGTTCATCTTCCGCGACGGACGGGGGCCCGACGGCGGCGAGCCGCCGAACAACTGGCCCTGCCGGTTCGGCGGCCGGGCCTGGAGCCGGGTGCCGGACGGCCAGTGGTACCTGCACCTGTTCGACTCCAGCCAGCCCGACTGGAACTGGCGCGACCCCCGGGTCGGCCCGATGTTCGAGGAGATCCTCCGGTTCTGGCTGGACCGGGGGATCGGCGGGTTCCGGGTGGACGTCGCGCACGGCCTGTTCAAGGACCCGGACCTGGCCGACGTCGCCGACGTGACGCTGACCAACCGGCCCTCGGCCTACTACCACCGCCCCGAGGTGCACGCGGTCTACCGCCGCTGGCGCGAGATCCTCGACAGCTATCCGAGCGACGGCTTCCCCGGCGCGCGGACGGCGGTCGGCGAGGTCTGGGCGGACTCGGCCGCCACCCTCAAGGCCTACCTGGCCGACGACGAGCTGCCCCAGATATTCAACTTCGACCTCGTCCAGGCGAAGTGGTCGCCGACCGCGCTGCGGGCGGCGATCGAGGCCACCCACGCGTTCGCGGACGGATCGCGCGCCCCCTGGGTCATCGGCAACCACGACGTGGTCCGCCCGGTCACCCGGTGGGGCGTCGACGCGGCCCGCGCCGCCGCGCTGCTGCTGCTCGCGCTGCCCGGCTCGGCCTACATCTACCAGGGCGAGGAACTCGGCCTGCCGGAGGTCGAGGACATCCCCGCCGACGCCCGGCAGGATCCGACCTTCCGCCGGACCGGCGGGAAGGAGGTCGGCCGCGACGGCTGCCGCATCCCGCTTCCCTGGTCAGCGGCAGGTGCTTCATTCGGATTTTCCCGAACGGACCCCGGCTCTGACCCGGCCCCGCCCTGGCTTCCGCAGCCTCCGGGGTGGGGAGCGCTGAGCGTGGCGGTCCAGTCGGCCGATCCCAGCTCTTTTCTCTCGCTGTACCTGGCGGCGCTGCGGCTTCGCCGTGAGCACCCGGCGCTCGGCTCCGGCACCGACGGCGGCGACGCGATGCGCTGGCTGGACGCGCCGGACGACGCGCTCTTCTTCGCCCGCGACCCCGGCTTCGTGTTCGCGGTCAACCTCGGGGCCTCGGCGGTTCCGCTCCCGCCGCACTCGGCCGTGCTGCTCGCCAGCGGTCCGCTCGGCGCCGACGACGGGGGCCTGGTGACGCTGCCGGGTGACACAGCGGCGTGGCTGGCAGGCTGACAGCCGGCGTTCAGGTACGGGCGATAGTCTGCCTTCGGAAATCAGGCTCCGTCGAGGAGGCATGGTGGGGCAGATTCGGGTACCGCGCAAGGGCGTCAC
Organism: Trebonia sp.; assembly: GCA_036509215.1. GTDB lineage: Bacteria > Actinomycetota > Actinomycetes > Streptosporangiales > Streptosporangiaceae > Trebonia. The sequence goes on along the minus strand of DATCGA010000761.1, from coordinate 26 downwards.
GCCAGCCGAGCTCGCGAGCGTGCTCA
>DATCGA010000760.1:0-4548 GCA_036509215.1 Trebonia sp. | reverse complement strand
GGAGTTCAGCCTGGAAATGCTCAGGCAGGCTCTCGTCCAGCACCGGGCCTGGGCCGCCGCCGGGTGGCTGGTCCCGGTTTCGGTCAACATCGGGCCCGGGTGCGTGGCCAACCTTGACTTCCCCGCCGCCGTCTCCCGGCTCCTGGCCGAGGAGCAGGTGCCCGGCCGGATGATCGCGCTCGAGGTGAGCGAGGAAACGGGGACGAGCGCTGTCAGCGCCCGGTTCTTCGCGCAGCTGGCGGAGACCGGAATCCAGTTCTCGCTTGATGACTTCGGCACCGGCTTCGCGTCCCTGGAGAGTCTCGGCGGCTGGCCGATCAACGAGCTCAAGCTCGATAGCTCGATCGTGCGCCCGATCGTCAGCAGCCGCACCTTCCGCGCGATCGTCCACAAGACGATCGACCTCGCGCACGAACTCGGCGTCAAGGTGGTCGGCGAAGGGGTCGAGTCCGCGGCCATCAGTTCCGAGCTGGAGGCTCTCGGGTGCGACATCGGCCAGGGGTTCTACCTCGGGCGACCGATGTCGGCCGCGGCTTTCACCGAGTGGATTCGCGACCCCGCCAGGCTGGTGCTGCCGATGGAAGCGTCCGGCTACCCGCAGCCCAGTCCCCCGCCGCGCCACGCGCGTCCCGGCGGTCTGGTCAGCGCGCAGGCCGGCCGCGCGGTCGGCGCGGTGCGGCGATCGGTGCAGCAGGTCGGCGGTCGCACGGTGGCGGCCGCAGTACTGGTGCTCGTGATTTACGGTCTGTGGCAGATGTTCCGCTGGGGCGGGCGCGCGCACCAGGCGTTCATCGGCGACCTGGCGTTCGTCCCGGTGAACGGGGCCGCGGTGGTGCTGGCCTGGCGGGTGTCGCTGCGAGCGGATCTCGGGCACCGCACCTGCCGCGCGTGGCGCCTGCTGTCGCTGGCGATGTTCCTGTATCTGCTCGGCGACCTGCTGCAATTCTGGATCGAGAACGTGATGCACCGGGTGGCGTACCCCACCTGGTCCGACGCGGCGTACCTCGGCTTTTACGTAGTCGCCTTCTGCGGCCTGCTTTCGTTCCCCGCCCGTCGGGACTCGGGCTCGGAGCGGCTGCGGCGACTGCTCGACCTGGGCACGGTGTTCACCGGCGGCGCGGTGCTCATCTGGTACCTGGCGCTCGGGCCGGCCGTCGGGACCGGCCTGCGCTTCGACCTGTTCGACCTCGCCACCTACGCGTACCCGATCGGCGACCTGCTGCTGCTGTTCGGGATCCTGACGCTGCTTTGGCGTGGTGTTCCCCAGTCGAGCGTGATGGCGCTGCAGATCTTCGCGGTCGGCCTGCTGCTCTTCATCGCCGCCGACCTCACCTACGCCTACATCACCGTGCACTCGACCTACCTCGGCGGCGACCCGGTCGACACGCTGTGGATGCTCGGGGTGACCGCGGTCTGCATCTCCGCCGCCAGCCAGCTGCGCACCAGGCCCGCCGGGATCGTGGTCAAGCCGCTGGAGGCCGTTCCCGGGCGGCCGTCATTCCTGCCCTACGTGGCCGTCCTGAGCAGCTTCATCCTGCTGGCCTTCGTCGGGATGCGCAGCGTCGGGTTCAACCCGCTGGGCGGCATCCTGCTCGGCGCCCTGGTGCTGACGCTCCTGGTCAGCGTCCGTCAGTACGTCGCCCTGCGCGACTACGGCCAGCTGGCCGCCAGGTACCAGCAGCTGGCCTCGATCGACGGCACCACCGGCCTGTTCAACCGGCGCCACTTCATGGAAAAGGCCGAGGCCGCCTTCGCCCATGCCCAGCGGCTCGGCCAGCCCGTCGTCGCGCTGATGATCGACGTTGACGACTTCAAGCAGATCAACGACCTGCATGGCCACATCGCGGGCGATGAGGTGCTCATCGATCTGGGGCGGGCCTGCCGGGAGAACGTGCGGCCAGAGGACATCGTGGGACGTTACGGCGGCGACGAGTTCGTCATCATCGTGCCCGGGATCACCAGCGTGCGCGCGATCCACCTGGCGGACCAGCTGACCCGCCGGGTGACCGATTTCCGTGGCAGCGACGGGGAGCCGCTCGCGTACCGCTCAAGCGTCGGCATCGCCCAATGCCCGCCCTTCGACGACCTGACCGCCCTCCTCATCCACGCCGACCGCGCCATGTACATGGCGAAACAGGCCGGAGGGGGCAGCTGGCATATCTTCGGCGACGACGTCGGGGCCGAGCAGATACAGACCAGTACCGGCGTTTCCGGGGCTAGTCCGGCGCCGGGCGGCGCCCCCTGACCAGCGCTGCAAGCCCGGCGACGATCACCACGACCGCGAAACCGGCGAAGCAAACGCCGACGTACGCGATCTCTGCCACTTCGACGCCCGAGGTGATCACGTAGGGAGGGGGATTGGGTCTGAATTGTCGCGGTGGCACCGAGGACAAGAAGGCAACGACCAGAAGCAGCGCGAACGTGAGGACGGGGATGCCCTCCCGCCAGCCACGACGGGACGACGGCCGCCGACGCTGAACCAAGACCGTCACGGCGACCAGCGCGGCCAGCACTAGGCCGCCGCCGACCCCCGCCGCCGTTCCGGCGACCCAGCCGTTTACCACGGTGGCGCGAGCGTCCGCGATCCTGACCGCTTCCCAGACGGCCAGGCCGCCCGTGAACGCGAAGCAGGCGAGCAACAGCCCGATGGGCTGGAGCCACCCAAGTCGGCTATTGATCGCGTGCTTAGGCATCGGACCGGATCCTACTGGAGCTAGGGGCAGGGTCGGCTACGCTTCGACCATGCCGGGTGAATCACGACGTAACTGGATCATTCGGACGGTAAGGCACGCGGCCCGCCCTCGCAGTAGCCGGCAGATCTGGACGGTCACCCTGGCGCTGGTGGTCGTGGCCACCGCCGCGGCGATCACTATCCCTTCAGCGCGGCCGGAACTCCTGGCGGGCATCATCGCGCTTGGCTGCGCTGGCTGGATGGTCAGCGAGAGCAGCGCCCGTGCGCGCCGTGAGCGCGAGGCGCTGGCTAAGAGCCTGAAGGAAGCCAAGGACGCTATCGGCAGCCTCTGACCTGGAGTGGAGCTAAGGGGATTCGAACCCCTGACCCCCTGCATGCAAGGCAGGTGCGCTACCACTGCGCCATAGCCCCAGGAATACGTCCTCAGGGTACCAGCGGTTCCCGCCGACCGTGGATGAGCCGACTCCAGGGTCCGCAAAGTGGGTCATGAGCAGGCGCTTTGCATTCAAGTTCGGAGTTGTTGGTTCTTGTAGACAGCGTTGTCCCATCACGCTAATGTGAGCACCGCGCTACGGATCGTCGCCCGGCGATTTCCCCCGGGCAACCCGCAAAGTAGCGCTGCGGGCGTCCCAGGTTCTGGGGGGTTACCGAGGACTCCCGCAGGCCGGCCCCTGGGCGGCCGACCCCGCCTAGGGGCCGACCATTGCGCCTCAACCCTCCAAATCCAAAAGGGGGCATTGGTGGGCGTTGTCTGGGGCGAAGGCGCGTCGGACCAGCGCGGCCCGGCCGCTGGCACGGGCCTGTCGGGCTGGGTCGAGCGCCTCATCCACACGGTTTGGCGACGGCTTTTCATGCACGGGGGTGAGGCATGACCACGACACGCTGGGAAGCTCCGCGCATCGGCTACCTCCTGACCTCGGCGATGGCCGGCCGACGGTACGACGAGGCGTCCGCCACCTGGCGCGAGCTCGACGAGTCGGCCCAGTGCGACGTCATCATCGCGCTGGCGGCGCAGGCCAGGCTCGCGGTCCGGGAGGCGGGCATCCCGCTGCAGATCGACTTCACCGGGCTCGCCGACACCAGCTGCACCGAGGCGCGCGCTGCCGCCGAGGCCGCCTACGACGGGGCCGACCCTTGGCAGCCGCCGCAGTGCCCGCACTGCCGAGAGCTGGTCGCCTCCGCCCTGGCCGAGATCCAGCTGCAGGCCGGGGTCGCGGCCGGGATGCCGCCGTCCTACGTCGACCTCATCTGCCGGGGAAAGGCAGTCGGCGGCGCCGCCTGAAGCGCGCCCAGGCGCTATCCTCATCCGCCGGGGGAAGGCGGTCAGCGGCGCCGCCACCTGCGCCGGCGACCTAACTTAAGCAGCCGCGAGAGGCGGCGGTCGGCGAGCGGCTTGCCGCCCGTCTGGCAGGTGGGGCAGTACTGCAGGGCCGAATCGGCGAAAGAGACTTCGCGGATCGTGTCGCCGCACGTCGGGCACGGCTGACCCGCCTTGCCGTGCACCCGCAGCCCGGTCTTCTTCTCTCCCTTGAGGTCGGCCGCCGCCAGGCCGGCCGACCGCTCGACCGCCTCGCGGAGCGTGCTCACGATCGCGGCGTGCAGCACCGCCACCTCATCCGGGGTGAAGCTGGAGGCGAGCTTGAACGGGGACATCCTGGCGACGTTCAGCACCTCGTCGGAGTACGCGTTGCCGATCCCGGCGATGATGTGCTGATCGCGGAGCACGCCCTTGATCTGAGTGCGGCGCTCCTTGAGGATCGCGGCGAGCGACTCCACCGTGAAGTCGTCCGCCAGCGGCTCGGGGCCGAGGCTGGCGACGCCCGGCACGTCGGCCGGGTCGCGAACGAGGTACACGG
>DATCGA010000759.1:0-28851 GCA_036509215.1 Trebonia sp. | reverse complement strand
CGTCCAGCCCGGCGATCATCCGCATCGTGGTGGACTTGCCGGCCCCGTTGGGGCCGACGAAGCCGGTCACCTGGCCCGGCTGGACGACGAACGACATCCCGTCCAGCGCCAGCGTCGGCCCGAACCGCTTGCGCAGCCCGGCCACTTCGATCGTTGCTTCCATGGTCACCGAGGCTAGGGGCCGGCGGCCGCCGCGGTCGTCACGCCTGGGAGCTGTCTTCGGCCGCCCGAGCGTCCCCCTTGCGGGGGACGGCGAGGATGCCCGGCCAGGGGGACGCGGCCGGTCCGGCCTGCGGGGACAATGGCGGGTATGGCGATGGGACGGACCTGGCGGCGGATCGCCGGGTCGCCGAACGCGCAGGCCCTGGCCGGCGCGCTGCTTGCGCTGGCCGCGTTCGGCCAGGCCCTGGTCGAGGGACTGACGCACACCGTCAATGCGTCCGACACAGGCAGCGCCCCCCATGTCATAGCGCTCTGCCTGCTCGCGCTCGCGGGCACCGTCCCGCTCGTCTTCCTGCGCCCGGTCGCGGCGGCCGTGACCATCACCGCGACGAGCGCGTTGGTGCTCGCGCTCTTCGGCACGCCGACCGTGGCCGCCATGGCCGCGCAGGTGATCGCCAGCTACCGGCTCGGCCGCACGGCCGGACTCGCCCGCGCCGACCCCGGCGGTGATGCGGGCGAACCCGGCCGCGGTCCGGGGACAGGCCTGCCGGGCGGTGCGCAACTGCTCGCCATCGCCCTGGTGGTGCCGTTTCTCGTGCTCGCGCTGGCGTTCCACGCCGGCGCGGCCACCGTCCTGCTCGCCTCGCTGGTGCCGATCGCGGTCGGCACCGCGATCGCGCTGCGGGCCCGGACCGAGGCGGCGCGGCAGAGCGCGGCCCGGGCGATGCTGGCCGACACCCTGACCGAGAACCTGGCGCGGGGCGAACGCGCCCGCATCGCTCGCGAGCTGCACGATGTCGTCGCGCACCACATCTCGATGATCGCGGTCCAGGCGGAGACCGCGCGGCTGACCACCCCGGGCCTGCCGGCGGCGGGCGCGCAGCGGTTCGCCGAGATCGGCGACACCGCCCGGGCCGGGCTGACGGAGATGCGCCGACTGCTCGGCGTGCTCCGCGAGGACGTCGGCGACCCAGCAGGCGATCGGCACCCGCAGCCCGGGCTGTCGCAGCTGGCGGAGCTGATCGACGGCGCCAGGGAGGCGTCGGGGGCGGGCGCCAGGCTCATCGTGTCCGGCCCGGTCGCGCCGTTCGACCCGGGCGTCGAGCTGGCCGCGTACCGGATCGTGCAGGAGGCGCTCACCAACGCCCGGCGGCACGCGCCCGGCGCCGCGGTGGACGTCGAGCTGTGCTACGAGGATGACGCGCTGCGACTGCGCGTCAGGGACAACGGGCCGGGGCCGCCGCTGTCACCCACGGCGTCCTCGGCATCCTCGCCGTCGCGGGCCGAAGGGCCGGGGCACGGGCTGCTCGGCATGCGCGAGCGGGCCGCCACCGTTGGCGGGTCGCTCCGCACTGGCGCCGCGTCCGGCGGCGGGTTCCTGGTCGAGGCCGTGCTGCCCGCCAAGCCGGAGCTGGCATGACCGGACGTGACATGGCACCGGACGTGAGATGACAAGGAGCAACGTGATCGGGATCGTCGTGGCCGACGACCACGAGGTGGTGCGGGCCGGCTTCGCCGCCCTGCTGGACACGCAGCCGGACTTCACCGTGCTCGGCACGGCCGCCGACGGGGCCGAGGCGGTGCGGGTCTGTCGGTCCGCCCGGCCCGACGTGGTGCTGATGGACGTCCGGATGCCCGGCACCGACGGCATCGAGGCGACCCGGCAGCTGGCGCTCGACGCCGGGCACGCGCCCCGGGTGCTGATCTTGACCACGTTCGACCTGGACGAGTACGTCTTCGACGCGCTGCGGGCGGGCGCGAGCGGGTTCCTGCTCAAGGACGTCACCGCCGAGCGGCTGTTCGAGGGCGTCCGCGTCGTCGCGTCCGGCGACGCCTTGCTCGCCCCCGGCGTGACGAGGAGGCTGATCAGCGAGTTCGCTCGGACCCGGCCGCGCTCGGCGGCCGCGGCCGGGGGCGCGGGAAGCGCCGCCGCCACGTCGGCGGCGCTGCGCACGCTCACCCCGCGCGAGACCGAGGTGCTCCGGCTGGTGGCGGCGGGCCTGTCCAACGCGGAGATCGCGGCGCGGCTGGTGGTGACCGAGGACACGGTCAAGACCCACGTCAGCCGGACGCTGGGCAAGCTCGGCCTCCGCGACCGCACCCAGGCGGTGGTCACCGCGTACGAGTCCGGTCTTATTGTCCCGGCCCGGGAGCGTTAAGGCGCGCAGCGAGTCACATCTGGTCCGGAGCGGCGATCCCCAGGAGTCCGAGGCCGAGCTTGAGGGTCCGGGCGCTCAGGTCGCACAAGACGAGCCTGCTGGTGCGGACCTCGCCTTCGGCCCGGAGCACGGGACAGCGCTCGTAGAAGTCTGTGAAGGCTGACGCCAGGCCGTACAGGTACTGGGCCAGGCGATGGCATTCCAGGTCCCCGGCAACTTCCGTTACCACGCCCGCGAATGCCAGCAACTCGATGGCGAGCGCCCGTTCGGCGGGCTCGGCCACGATGACGTGCTTTGCGTCCGGCGGCTCCAGGCCCGAGCGCCGGAAGATCGAGCAGATTCGCGCGTGGGCGTACTGCAGGTACGGCGCCGTGTTGCCCTCGAAGGACAGCATCCGGTCGTAGTCGAAAACGTAGTCCTTGCTGCGCTGGGTCGACAGGTCCGCGTACTTCACCGCGCCGATGCCGACGGCCTGCGCGACGTGCTCGCGGGCCTGCTCATCCAGTGCCGGGTTCTTCTCCGCGACGATGGCCGTCGCCCGCGCTATGGCCTCGTCAAGCAGGTCGATGAGCTTGACCGATGCTCCGGCGCGGGTGCGCAGGATCTTGCCGTCGTCGCCGAGGATCGACCCGTGGCCCACATGTTCGGCCCGAGCCGGGGGAACGAGCCAGCCAGCCTCGCGCGCGGTCTCGAAGATCATTTCCAGGTGCTGGCGCTGGGGCAGGCCGACGACGTACAGCAGTCGCGTCGCGCCCAGGACCCGGAGCCGCCTGCGGATCGTGGCCAGGTCAGTGGCCGCGTACCCGAAACCACCGTCGGTCTTCTGGACGATCAGCGGAAGCGGCTCGCCCTGGCGGTTCTTGTACCCGGCGGGAAACACGCACCGGGCGCCGTCGCTGACCTGGAGGAGGCCGAGCTGGTCAAGCTCGTCCACCACCGACTGGAGCTGATCGTTGTAGAAGCTCTCCCCGAAGAAATCCTGCTCGTTCAGGAGCACGCCCAGCCGCTCGTAGACCGTGAGGAAGTACGCCTTGGACTCCGTGACCAGGATCTTCCAGAGACGGAGGGTGGCAGGATCGCCGCTTTGCAGCAGCACCACCCGGCCCCGCGCCCGGTCCTTGAAGACGTCATCGGCGTCGAACTTCTTTCTCGCCGCCTGGTAGAAGCGGTTCAGGTCGCCGACCGCGAGTTCCTGGGCCGCCTCGGTCTCGCCGATGTCGATCAGGTGCTCGATCAGCATCCCGAACGGCGTGCCCCATTCGCCGATGTGATTCTGGCGGATCACGTTATGCCCGCGCCAAAGCAGAATCCGGACCACCGCGTCACCGATGATCGTCGACCGCAGGTGGCCTACGTGCATCTCCTTCGCGGCGTTCGGGGCCGAGTAGTCAACTGTGACGGTCTCCGGGGCGTCGGTCAGCTGGGAGCCAAGCCGGTCATCTCCGGCGATCTCTGCCACCAGGCCGCCCAGCACCTCATCCGCCAGCGTCAGGCTGATGAAACCCGCCCCGGTAACCTCCACCCGAGAGCACAGATCGCTCAGGTCGGCCTGCCGCAGGACCTGCTCCGCCGCCTCCCGCGGGCTGATTCCCAGCTTGCGCCCAAGCGCCAGGGCGCCGTCGGCCTGAAAATCCGCATGCTGGGAGCGGCGGACGGCCGGGCTCGCTGGGTCGCCAGCCACAGCGTCGAAAGCCGGCGCTAGCCGCCGGCTGAGCAATTCCTCAACGTCCGCCATGGATAGCCACTTTAGCCGAACCGGAAAAGCTCCCCAGTCGATCAAATAGGCAGCTGCAATTGTACGGGCTGAGATAATGACAAACGTGGATCATGCCGACGGCGGGGAGACAAGGAACGTTGTGCGATCCCGTCAAGAACGAGATAGGGTTCGGGCGCATCCGCCGGGCGCTGGTCATCGCGGAACCCGCGCGGCGCTACTGGTGGCAGTGGTCGCCCCCGGCCGACGCCGACGCCGACGGCGCCAGGTCGATCGCCGGGTTCCGGTCGAAGAAGCCGAACGGCTTCAGCGTGAACCCGGTGTACTCCACCGGCATGACCGGGAAGTCCTCCGGCCGGCAGAAGTGCGTGACGCCCACCGTGTGCCAGACGACGATGTCGGTGTCGACGACCGGCCGGTCGGCGGCGGTCCACCGGGGCAGCCCGTCGCCGCCCGGATGCTGGTTCGGGAAGTCGCCCGCCGCCCGCCGCTCGTCGGCCGCGAACGGCGTCACCCACAGGTGCTTGGTGCCGAACGTCGCCCGGGCGGTGATCGCCGCCTCCGGCTGCGCCAGCAGCGGGGCGGTCGCGTGCGCGGGCACCAGCTTGTACGCCACCGGCTCGTCGACCGCGTTGCGGACGCCGTGGTTGACGATCTTCCAGTACCTGGACTTCTCCGCCGCCGCCATCCGCTGCGCCTGCAGCTCGGTCTCGAGCAGGGTCGCCTGCGAGGTGAACGCGTTGCCGTACGGGTTGTCCGGCCCGGTCGGCACCGGCACCGCGTCGACCTCGTAGACGGCGTTGGCCGCCCCGTCGACGGTGAAGTCGAGCCGGTAGCTGAACACGTGCTGGTGATGCGGCCCGGCCAGCTCGGGCGTCACCGGGTTCGCGTAAGGAACGCGCTCGCCCGGGCGCACCGCCTGCGTCTGAATGATCCCGGTCAGCTTCACCTCGGCCTGGATCGTGCCGTCGAGGTAGAAGTACCAGAAGAAGCCGTACTCGTAGTTGCCCACGGTGGAGATCGACGAGACGACCATCCGCCGCGACCGGCGGGTCTCGCTCACCCGGTTCCGCGCGTCGACGTGCTTCCAGAGCATGCCGTAGTCCTCTTCGTGCAGGCAGATGGCGTTGCGCAACGACGTCGCGGTGCCATTGCCGTCTACCTGGACGCCGTCCAGGTAGACGATCTCGCCCAGGCAGTCGCAGCCGAGCTCCAGCGAGCTGGCGCACAGCCCGAGCCCGCACTCGCCCGCGTCGAACGCGTTCTTCCACCAGTGGTTCATCGCCGTCGACCCGTACGGCACGACCATCTCCGACATCGACGCGCGGTACAGGATCGGCCGCGGTCGTTCGCCCTCGATGTAGGTGACCTCGTGCAGCACCAGGCCCTCAACCGGGTGCAGGGAGACCCGCAGCTGCCACGGACCCCAGCGCAGCTGCCCGTCGTCGACGGTGAACCCGGGGCCGTCCGGCTGCAGGATCCGCAGGTCGGCGAGCTCGCGGTGCGGCGTGTTGCCCTCGGCGTCGTAGCGGCCGGGGTCGGTCGGCAGCGGCACCGGGTCGCCGTCCTGGAGCTCGACGATCTCGCCCGCGTCCCGGTCCCAGATCACGACCAGGTTCTCGATCGGCCGGGCGTACGGGTTCGGGTTCGGCCCGTCAAGCGCGTAGGCGACGGCCCGCGCCAGCGGCCGCCCCGACTTGTCCAGGTCGAGGCCGAAGTTGGCGGCCGGCCAGGCGTCGATCGCAATGGCCGACATGTCGGTCAGGCCCCGCCTTGCGAGGGCCTCCTTGAACGCGGGCGCCTGCTTGATCGCCTCGCTGTCGGCCATGAACTGCTCTCCGGTGATCAGCGGGAACGCGCCCGGCGCGGGCACCGCATTCGTGACCCGGCCCGGCTCGTCCAGCGTTACGGTCACCAGCCACGTCAGCCCCTTAGGGCGCTCGTAGACCACGCAGAGCACCTCGCGGGACACCGGCTGCCCGTCTTCCCAGCCGCGCACCGCCGCCTTGGCCGGCTCGGCCAGCGCGCAGTACACGATCCGGCTTCCCGGCCCCGAGGCGTCGAGGGCAAGCCGCGCCGCCGCCCCCGCCTCGGCAGTGGTGAGTGGAGCGAGCGGGTGCCGGGCTGATGCTGTCTTTTCCTGCGAACGGACCGTGCTGACTGTCATGACGCGATTACTCCAGCTACTGGTGCGGGCGGCCACGCCAGTGATGCCCAGGGCGGACACTTCGGACACCTGCCCGACCGGAAAGGGTACGATCCGGGCATGTCGGATCTTGCCGTGGCAGCACTGGGATTTGACCGTTTCGCTGTGGAGCTGTGCGCCGAGGCCGAGGCGTTCGCGGGCACCGTGGAGGGCGCGGACCTAGCGCTGCGGGTGCCGACGTGCCCGGAGTGGACACTCGAGCAGCTCGTCCACCACGTCGGGCGCGCCTACTACTGGGCGACCGCCATCAGCACCAGCGGGACCACGAGGTTCATCCCCTTCGAGTCCGTGCCCGAGGCCGTGCTGCCGCAGCAGCCCGGAAAGTACGGCGACTGGCTTCGCGACGGCGCGCGGCAGCTGGTGTGCGCGGTGGCCGAGGCCGGAGCGGGGTCGAGGGTGTGGACCTGGGCCCAGGACAGGCGGGCGGGCTTCTGGCTTCGCCGGCTCACGTTCGAGACCGTGCTGCGCCGGGCCGACGCGGCGTTCGCCGCGGGCCGGCCGTACGAACTAGCGGCGGACCTCGCCGCGGACGGCGTCAGCGAGTCCCTGGAGCTGCTGGCCTCGCGCATGACGGTCAATCCCTCGCCTGCGCTGGCCTCGCTCGCGGGCACCGGTCAGACGTTACACTTGCACGCCACCGGCGACGGCCTCGGCGACGCCGGCGAGTGACTGGTCCGCCGCACGCCTGACGGCCCGCTGTGGGAACACGGGCACGGTAAGGCCGACGTGGCCGTCCGCGCCGCCGCGGCCGACCTGCTGCTGGTACTGACCGGACGAATCGACGCCGACGACGCCAAGTTCGACGTGCTCGGCGACGCCGCCCTGTTCGAGCACTGGCGGGAGAACACCAAGTTCTGAAATAGCCGACCCGTTCAGCCGGGCTGTCGCAACGTCAGAACGTCAGCACCAGCCGACCGCGGACGCCGCCGGCCGCCAGCCGCCGGTGTGCCTCGGCCGCCCGGTCGGCCGGAAGGACCTCGGCGATCCGCAGCGTCAGCACGCCCTTGGTGACCAGGTCGGCGAGCTCGGCGATGCGGCGGCCCTCGTGCAGGTGATGGCCGACCAGCACCAGGTGGATGGCGATGCCCCGCTCGGGCTCGCCCTGGTACGGGCGGACGGCGAGCAGCTGGCCGCCGTCGCGGACCGCGCCGATGACCTCGGGGCCGAGCAGCGCGGCATCGAGGAGCGCGTCCACGCCGTCGGGGTAGATCTCACGGAGCTCGGGCTCGGTTCCCTCGCCGCGCGGCACCACCCGATCCGCCCCGAACGACTCGATCAGCTCAATCTCGGCCGGCGCCGCGTCGCCGATCACGGTCAGGCCCTCATGCCGGCCGAGCTGGATCGCGAACTGGCCGACGATGCCCGCCGACCCGGTCACCGCCAGGGTGGAGCCGGGCGCCAGCGCCAGCAGGTCGAGCGCGTTCCGCACGGTCAGCCCGTTCATCGGCAGCGTCGCCGCCTCCTCCAGCGACCACCCGTCCGGAACGCGGGCGAGCGCGTCCTCGGCGACCGCGACGTACTCGGCCTGCGCGCCGCCGCCGGGCACCGACGGTGAGACCGCCGCCATCACCCGGTCGCCGACGCGCCAGCCGGGGCCGTCCGGCCGGCCGACGTCGGGGCCGACCGCGTCGATCACCCCGGCCAGGTCCATGCCCGCGATGTAGGGAGGCTCGACGCCGGGCGGCAGCGCCCGGCCGCCGGCCCGGAAGCCGAGGTCGGTCGGGTTCACGGTGGCCGCCGCGACCTTGACGAGGACCTGTCCCGGTCCCGGCGAAGGCTTCGGGACGGTGACGATGTGCAGCACCGACGGGCCGCCGAACTCCGTGAAGCCAACCGCTCGCATCATCTCGGGCATGATGTTCCTCCTCTGTCGTGTCTTCCGGGGCCGTGCCTGCCAGGGACCGCGCTACCCCGGCTGTCGTTGGCTACCCTCGCGGTCGCGCAGGCCGCCGCAGGGTGCAACCAGCCCGCTCGGGATGATCATTCCGAGCCTTCCCGGCACAGCGCGAGGAGCTCGTCCACGCCCCGCAGGTGCAGCTGGGGCTGCCGACTTGGCGGCAGGTGGTCATAGGCGTCGGGCCCGCCCAGGCCGGTGTCGACCGCGATCGCGAGCGCGCGGCCGCGGTGCGCCATCGGCACCTCGAGCAGCGGGTCGTCGCCGACCACGACCAGGTGCCGCGCGGGCACCCCGAGCCGGCCGGCGGCGGCGCGGAGCGCGTCGAGCGACGGCTTGCCGGTGATCGTGAGCGAACACCCGGTGATCGACCGGATCATCGCCGAGATCGCCCGCGACGTGCCCAGCGCCCGGCCGCCCGCCGAGGCGAAGAACGGCGTCTCGGACGCGCTGTAGAGCTCCGCGCCCGCCCACACCGCGTGGCACGCGGCCTCCAGGTGGTCCATGGTGAACTCACGGAACCAGCCGACGAAGACGGCGTCCACTGGTGGCACTGTTGCCGCGTCCGGCGGCACGACCTCGATGCCCGCTTCCCGCAGCGGCTCGACGAGCCCGGACACGCCGAGCACCATCACCCGTTTGAAGCCGCGCTTCGCGAACATGATCACCGCGCTCGACGCCGGCGTCATCATCCGGTCGTCGGGCACGTCGAACCCTTCGTCCCGTAGCACGCGGGCAAAGTGCGCCGGGGTCCGGTTGGTGCCGTTGGTGAACACCAGGTACGGCAGCCCGCGCGAGCGCGCCCACTCCAGCAGCGCGATCGCGCCCGGCAGCGGCCGCAGCCCGTGGTTCACCCGGTCGCCGAGCACCAGCGTCCCGTCCATGTCGAAGATGAAGCCGCGCGCGTTCCGCAGCCGTTCCACGGCCTCATCGGCCACACCAGTCACGACGACCGCCCCTTCAGCGACAGCAGGAACCCCGGCTTCTCCACCGTCAGCTCACGGGCCGCCGGCCGCCGTCCGAGCTCGCGCAGCAGCTTGAGCACCGGCACCAGGTCCGGGTTGTAATGCGTGACGGCCGGGTCGGCCGCGATCATCGCGTCCACCTCCGCGCCCGGCATCCCGAACCGCAGCAGCAGCTCCTCGTCGCTGATCCGCTGGCCGAACCGCCTGCGCAGCGCGGCCACGTCCAGCGGCTCGGGCTCGGCCGCCAGCTCCGCCGCCCGCGGCCGGTCAAGCACCCGCTCGAGCACCCACGGCTCGACCGGCGCCGTCGGTTTCCCGAACGTGCCGAGCACGTACCTGATCACCTGGTCGGGCACGTTGTCGTAGCGCCCTCCGCCGCCGGAGCCGCCCGAGTGGCCGGCCTCGGCGCTGGCTGAGACCAGGTTCGCCAGCGCCTGCCCGATCACCATCTGCGGGAACGGCGTGACCATGATCGGATAGCCGAGCTCCGCCCGAACCTGGGCGATCTCCGCCATCAGGGCGCCGAACCGGTCCTCCATCCCGAGCTCGGCCAGCTGCCGCCTGGTGGTGGACATCACCCCGCCCGCCAGCTGATGCTCCATGAACGCGGCATCGAAGCCCCGGTGCTCACCCCGCGGCAGTCCCTCCGCCCCGGCCAGCCGGTCGAAGTAGCGGGCGACCGCGGCCAGCAGGCGATCGTCGATGTTGACCGTGTGCCCGCTCGCCCGCAGGTTGGCGACGAGGTCTTCGGCGTCGGGCAGCGAGGTGCCGTTGCCGAGCGCTCCGCAGCCGACCTGCAGCACCGGCACCCCCAGCTCGGCCGCGACCAGGCAGGTCAGCGGGGAGAGCCCGAGCGAGGCGTGCGAGTGCAGCTCCAGCGGCTTGCCGCTGTCGCGCAGCGCCGCCTGCACGGCCGGGATCAGCGTCCGCGCCCGGTCCGGGGTGAGGATGCCGGCCGGGTCCTTGATGTAGGCGCGGTCGATGTCCGGGCAGTCGGCGTAGGCGGCCGCGATGCCGGCGTAGAACGCATCGTCGTGCACGGCCGAGATCGTGTAGGTCAGCGCCCCGATGACCTCGCGCGCCCCCGCCTTCTTGGCGATGGCGGCGGTGGCCCGGGCGGCGTCCATGTCGTGGGTCGGGTCGAGCACGACGAACCGGTCCATCCCGTTGCGGACCAGCGCGGTGTAGACGAGCTGGATCACCTCCGGGTGCGCCCGCTCCCAGGAGATGAACCGGAACCCGGTCCCGATGAACTGCAGCAGCGTGTCCGGCATGGCCGCCCGCGTCAGCCGCAGCAGCGCCCACGGATCCTCCCGGTGCGTCCGCACCGACACGCCCATCGCCGTCGACGACGAGTAGTCGAGCGCCCGGAACCCGGCCCGCCCGAGCGCCGGCGCGATCGTCGCGATGTGCGCGGTCCGCAGTCCGGTCGCCCCCCAGAGCGACTGGTTGCCGTCCCGCAGCGACACATCGACCAGCCGGATCTCAGTCATCGGTCATCCTGCCGCGAGCCCCGCGATCACATTCAAACCCGGCATCATCTCGAACGGACCGCGGCGACTCGGGCCCGTCCCCGTCTCCTGGCACCCCGGCCAGCCACCGACCGAGGTAGCCGGTATCCACCCCGCCGTCCGCGAACCCGGCGCTGCCGACGACTCCTCGGTGCATCTCCAGGTTCGTCACCACCCCCTCGACAACACACCGGTCAAGTGCGCCCTGCAACGCCCCCAGGGCCGCCCACCGATCGCCGCCATGCGCGATCACCTTCGCCAGCAGCGAGTCGTAGTACGGAGGCACCTCCGCCCCCGCCTGCAGGTGGGTATCAACCCGAACGCGTCCAGCCGCGCGGCCGTCCCCCTCGCCCCCCGAGTCGCCCGCTCGCAGCGTGTCTCGTCCATCCCCTGCGGCGCCGACCGGGAACACCGCGCGGGTGACGGTTCCCGGGCTCGGGCGGAAGTCATGGGCCGGGTCCTCGGCGTTGATCCGGCACTCGATCGCATGCCCGTTAAACCGGACGTCCTGCTGCCCGAGACGCAGCGGCCGCCCCTCGGCGATCGCGATCTGCTCGGCGACGATGTCCAGGCCGGTGATGGCCTCGGTGACCGGGTGCTCGACCTGGATGCGGGCGTTGACCTCGAGGAAGTAGAACGCGCCGCGATCGGCGTCGACCAGGAACTCGACCGTGCCCGCGCCCCGGTACCGAAGGTGCGCGCCGAGGGCGACGGCCGCCGCCCGGAGCCGGTTCCGCAGGCCGGGGTCGAGCCCGGGGGCCGGCGCCTCCTCGATCAGCTTCTGGTACCGCCGCTGGACCGAGCAGTCCCGGTCGCCCAGCTGGATGACCCGCTCCCCGTCGCCCAGGATCTGCACCTCTATATGGCGCCCGCGCTCGACGTAGCGCTCCAGGTACACCCGAGCGTCCCCGAACGCCGCCCCCGCCTCCGCGCTCGCCACCGACACCGCGTCCGCCAGTTCACCCGGCGCCCGCACCACCCGGAGTCCCCGCCCGCCGCCGCCCCCGGCCGCCTTGACCAGCACCGGATACCCAATCCGCCCCGCAAGCGCAGCCGCGTCCTCATCCGAGGCGCCCTCCATACGAACCTCGTGGCCCACCGAGCCCGAAAGAGCGGGCCCGTGGCCCCCAGGGCCAATACGTCCGCCGGGCAGGACGGGCAGACCCGCGGCCACGGCGTGCTCACGGGCGGCCAGCTTGTCCCCGGCAGCCTCAAGCGTCTCGGGAGACGGCCCGATGAACACGATTCCGGCCTCCGCGCACGCCCGGGCGAGTCGCGCGTTCTCCGACAGGAACCCGTATCCAGGGTGAATCGCGTCAACGTCGGCCGCCAGGGCAGCGCCGGCAATCGCCTCCACGTTCAGGTAGCTATCGCTGGCGGGAGCCGGGCCGATCCGAAGGACCTGGTCCGCCAACCGGGCCGGCCGTGACCCGGTATCCGCATCCGACACGGTGAGCACGGTCTCGATGCCGAGACGACGGCAGGTGCTGATCACCCGGACGGCGATCTCCCCCCGGTTAGCGACCAGCACCCGCCGGAACACCCGCGAACCCCTCACGCCGGCGCCCCGCTTCCCACCAGGTCCGACGGCCTCGGGCAGCCGGCCAAACAAGTCTGATAACAGCAAGAAACGCTCAACGCGCTGCGACCGATCAACGACGCAGTGCCCTTAGCCGAAGTTTGGGTGTAGTAACCGTCACATGGCAACGCCAAGTACACCCAGTACTGGCTGTCATCCCCGCGCGCGGGATAACAGCAAGAAGCGCTTGCGCCGGGGCAACTGCTTGCGCTTCGCGTGGGTGTGAGTGACCCGCCTCGCGCCGGGGTGCGCGTCCCGTCTCGCGCCGGGGTGCGCGTCCCGCCTGGCGGGATCGGGACGGTGGGTGAGGCCATGGGTCGGGGCGTCACGGGTGAGGGTCGATCGACGTGGGGGAGTCGGGCTCGATGAGCAGGAGGGTGGTCCCCAACGGGGCGAACTCGCCGTTCTCGAGGCAGATCCGGGCGACCCGGCCGGGCGTCCCGGCGTGGACCGAGTTCATTAGCTTCATCGTCTCGATGATCGCGACGACGGTGTCCGCGCAGACCGTGTCCCCGTCTTCGACGAACGGCGGCGCCCCCGGCCTCGGCGCCCGGTAGAACGTCCCCGGCAGCGGCGCGACGACGGCGGCCAGCCCGTCCGCGTCGCCCGTCCCGGCGGGGGTGGGTTGATCAGCCTTCAGCGCTCCATCACCACGAGCCGTGCGACCACCAGCACCCGCACCAGAGTCACCAACCACGCTGGACCGGCCGGCCTCTGGGGTTACATCGTTTGGCTGGGTGAGCAGTTCTGATTCCTCCGTCCAGCCACCGTCAGGGCTGCGGCGTAGGGTGAGGCGGAAGCGGTCCGTGCGCAGGTCGAGCGAGTCGTACGGGAGTGAGTCGAGGAGCGCCAGGATGTCGGCCACATCGTCATTGGTCAGGTCCACGACGCCTCCTGGCGAACAATCACAACGGCTTCCCGAACAGGGCGAGCACGTGATCGGCCGGGCGGGGCCGAGGGGCGCCGGCCGGGGCCTGCTCGCGCGCGGACCAGACGGTCTCCGGTCGGGACTGGAGCAGCACGACGCGATCCGCAGTCGCAGCGGAATCGGCCGCGCCGCCGTCCAAGACCGCCCATTCGATGTCCTGCGCAGCGCCGTAGTGCGCCTCCACCTGGCGGCCGATCGCGGCGAGGGCGCGGATCTCGTCGTCGGTCAGGCTCGCCGCGTCGCGCAGCGGTGTCGGCGTGTCCGAGACAGTCACCCCGCGTCCGTTCGATAGATAGCGGTGGATCTTGATCTTGGGGGAGACACGGCGGGTGGTGATCTCGCCGGTGACCTTGCTGATGATGAACGCGTCGGGCGTCACGTCGCCGGACACGAGGGCCGAGCCGAGCCCCCAGGTCGCCTCGATCGCAACCACCGAACGGTCCCCGGTGACCGGTGACCGGGTGAACATCACCCCGGCCGCGCGCGGCGCGACCATCGTCTGCACGACGACGGCCATCGAGACGCCAGCCTCCGGCAGGCGGAGCCGGCGGCGGTAGGCGACCGACTCGTCGTTGTAGAGCGACGCCCAGCACCGGCGCACGTGCTCGAGCACCTCCGGCGCGCCGGACACGCCGAGGTAAGTGTCCTGCAGGCCCGCGAACGAGGCGTCGGCGCTGTCCTCGACGGTCGCCGACGAGCGCACCGCGACGTCGGTGTTGACGAGGATGAGGAGCTTTTGCGCGCGGTCACCCGTGCTGAGGTTCACGTACGAATAGGTGACGGCCGAGGCGACGGAGTCCGGCATCGGCCCGTCGGCGACGAGGGCGCGCACCCGGGCGGTCACGGCCGCGATCGCGTCGAGGTCGTCGGCCGGCAGCGCCTCGACCTCGGCCCGCAAGGCCCCGGACGGGTCGACGGCGGCCATCGCCGCGGCGAACGCGTCAACGGTGACGACGAACCCGGGCGGCACGGCGACGCCGGCCCGGGTGAGCTCGCCCAGTGACGCGCCCTTGCCGCCGACCACCGCCGCGTCGCGGGCCTCGGCCAGCGTGACCGCGAACCCGGGGCCGAGGCCGGGGTCGGTCACTCCAGCACCCGGACCGTGCCGCGGTCGCCGTCGACCCGGACCCGGTCGCCGGTTCTGATCCGCTTGGTCGCGTCGCCGCAGCCGACGACGGCGGGCATCCCGTACTCGCGGGCCACGATCGCCGCGTGCGACATCGAGCCGCCGATGTCGGAGACCGCCGCCCTGATCTTCGCGAACACCGGCGCCCAGGACGGGGCGGTGACCGGCACGACCAGGATCTCGCCCTCGCGCAGGGACGAGATCTCCGACACGTCGCGCAGCACCCGGGCGATGCCCTCGACGACCCCGGCCGAGGCGGCGACGCCGACCACCTCGTCCGGGTCGGGGTTGAGCCAGGCCGCGATCCGCTCCGAGGTGATGCCCCAGAGCATCCGCACGGCGGGGTCGTTGAGCGCCTCGGGCACCGGGCCGAGCGCGGGCGGCGGCGACCAGTCTTCCAGCACCTTGAGCATCCGCTTGCGCTCGGCGATGATCGGCCGGAAATGCGGGCCGCCGAGCGGCGGCGAGCCGGCCGCCCAGGCCAGCGAGACGTCGGCCAGCGCCTCGTCCACCTCTGTGTGATGCAGGTGGAAGACGTCGTCGGCGCTGTCGATCACGTCGGATCGCGCCAGCAGCGCCCCGAACGCCTTGACCTTCTGGAAGAAGCGCGTCGTGAACCAGTGCTCGCAATAGAACTTGTGGTCCTCGACGAACGGGAACACCAGCCGGCACAGCCCGAGCATCTGGTCGAAGGCGGCCTTCTCGTCGTCGGTGGACAGCAGCTCGCGGTAGCCGGAGGCGATCCTCTCCCGCTCCGCGATGAGCCTGTCGGTCGGCCGCGGCCGGATGCCGCCGCCGCGCGCCGCCGCGACGTAGCCCGGCAGCGCGGTGAACGGCACGGTCAGGTCGTCGTTCCAGGACAGGTGGTGATGGTAGAAGCCGTCGCCGGACGAGACGTGGAACCACGGGTCGCGCGCCTTGCCGAGCGCGTCGAGCCACTGCTCGCCCGCCGAGCCGCGTGACTCGAGCGCGGCCAGGACGTCGGCGGCGACGCAGCCCTCGGTGAACAGGTCGTCGACGCCGAGCTCGACCGCGAGCACGGCCAGTCCCCTGAGCTCGTCGTCCGGCCGGTACATGATCACGTCGATGCCGGCCACCATGCGGCCCACGGTCTGGTCGCTGATCTCAGGGAAGGCCTGCTGGCAGAACTGGAAGAACACCACGTAGGCGCCGTAGCCGAGCATCAGCATCTCAGTGTGGTGGTGCCACATCTTCGAGTACAGCGCGAGGACGCGGTGGAAGTTCTCCTGCAGGTAGTGGTTCTGCGCGACGCCCACCGACCCGAAGACGACCTCCGCCGCCTCCCATTCCGGCAGCGAGGGAACCTCAATGGACTCGATCTCGGCGATCAGGGCCCGCAGTCGGTCCTTCCACCCCTCGTAGAGGGAGTCCCAGTTCTCGAAGTAGTACCCGGCCCGCGGGCCGAACTCGGCCGCGCGGCGCTCGATCTCGGCCGGGTCGAGCACCGGGTTGGCGGTGATGTAGACCCGGCCGTTGACGATCCGGTGCTCGATGCCCAGCGTCGTGGGGAACACGAACAGCCGCGCGGTGTTGGCGCCGATCGCCTGGTAGGGCACCTCCCCGGTGATCGTGTCGAAGGCCGGCATCGGCTCGGGGAAGTGCATGGAGTTGTAGAACCAGAAGCGCTTGTCGTCGTCGGGCTGGAAGCGCGTGAAGTACCGGTACATCGAGCGCCAGTTCTCCGCGCCGGGCACGTCGGCGATCTGCGAGGGGAGCGGGAAGCCTGCCTGTTCCACCTTTGGAACCCCCTATCTAGTTACAAACTGTAATCCTTTTGGGTACGTGCGTAGTCGATGAACGCGTCGAGCGCGGCCGGGTCGGCCATCGCGCTGGTGTTGGCCGCCTTCTCCAGCGGGACGCCCATCAGCAGGCGGCGGACCGGCACCTCGAGCTTCTTGCCGGTGATGGTCGTCGGCATCGCGGGCACCTGGATGATCTTGTCCGGGATGTGCCGGGGCGTGTACTCGCGCCGGAGCCTGGTGCTGATCTCGGTCTTAATGCGGTCGTCGAGGGTGATCCCGTCGGCCAGCTTGACGAACATCGGCATGAAGAAATGCCCGCCCGGCAGGTCCAGGTTGACCACGATCGCGTCGTCCACCTCGGGGATCGACTCGAGCACGTTGTAGATCTCGGCGGTGCCGATCCGGACCCCGAACCGGTTCAGCGTCGCGTCGGACCGGCCGAGCACGAACGTGCCGCCCCGGTCGGTGACGCGGAAGAAGTCGCCCTGCCGCCAGATCCCCGGCCACTCGTCGAAGTAGGTGGCCTTATACCTGGTCATCTGCTCGTCGTCGCCCCAGAACTTCACCGGCATCGACGGCATCGGCCGGGTGATGACCATCTCGCCGACCTCGTTCACTACCGGCTTGGCGTCGTCGTCGAACGCGTAGGCGGCGACGCCAAGGTTGCGGTGCTGGTGCTCGCCCGCGTAGACCGGCAGCGTCGGCGAGCCGCCGGTGAACCCGGCGCAGACGTCGGTGCCGCCGCTGCC
Organism: Trebonia sp.; assembly: GCA_036509215.1. Lineage (GTDB taxonomy): Bacteria > Actinomycetota > Actinomycetes > Streptosporangiales > Streptosporangiaceae > Trebonia. Next base: position 12,095 of record DATCGA010000759.1, on the reverse strand, counting down.
CACGTGCAGCCACAGGTCGCGTTTGACGTTGCGCAGGAACCACGCGTAGACCTCGGGCGAGACCGGCGAGCCGGCCAGCATCACGCACTCAAGCGCCGACAGGTCGTACTTGTCCTTGGGCACCACGCCGCGCTTGGCGAGCATGTCCGCGTAGGCGGGCGACCCGCCGAACAGCGTCACCTTGGCCTCGGCCGCCATCCGCCACAGCGCGTCCGGCTCCGGGTAGCCGGGGTTGCCGTCGTACAGCAGCGGCCTCACCCCGAGCACGAGCGAGCTGACCAGGAAGTTCCACATCATCCAGCCGGTGGTGGTGTAGAAGAACAGCACGTCACCGGGGCTGAGGTTCATGTTCAGGTGCTGCAGCTTCAGCTGCTCGAGGAGGATGCCGCCGTGGCTGTGGGTGATCGCTTTCGGCAGTCCGGTGGTGCCGCTGGAGAAGAGAATCCAGAGCGGCATCTCGAACGGACCGTGGTGATACTGGAACTCCTCGCGTGACACCGGCTCCCGGGCGAGCAGCTCGGGCCAGCTCTCGGCGTTGTCGGCCGGCGCCGGGACGTCGCCGAACGGCAGGTAGATGACGTGCTCGAGGCAGGCCAGGTCGTCGATGATCTGCCGCAGCTCGCCGCTGCGGTCGTAGGCCTTGCCGTTGTACCGGTAGCCGCCGGTGCAGATCAGCACGGTCGGCTGGAGCTGACGGAACCGGTCGAGGACGCCGCGCCAGCCGAAGTCGGGGGAGACGCTGGTCCAGATCGCGCCGATCGAGGTGACCGCGAGCATGGCGATGACGGCCTCGGGGATGTTCGGCAGCGTCGAGGCGACCCGGTCGCCCGGCCGGACGCCGAGGCGCCGCAGCTGGGTCGCCAGGATCCGGACCTTCCCGGCCAGGTCGTCCCAGAGCAGGGGGGTGACCGGGATGGTCTCCGAGTGGTAGTAGAGCGCGACCTCGCCCGGCGCCTCGCGGGCCATCACGTTCTCGGCGTAGTTGAGCCTCGCGCCGGGGAACCACTCGACGCCGGGCATGGTCCTGCGCTCGCCGAAGACCGCCGTCGGCTGCTGGGCGGCGATGATGTCGTGGTAGTCCCAGACCGTCTGCCAGAACTCCTCGGTCTCGGTCACCGACCACTCCCACAGGTCGGGATAACCGTCGAACGCCAGGCCCCGGGTCTCCTGCAGCCAGGCCAGGTAGGCGGTGATGTTCGCGTTCGCGATGCGGTCCGCGGTCGGTACCCAGAGCAGGTCGCCGGCCTTAACCGGGCCGGTCACCGGGTCGCCGGCGGATAGGTCCATGAGGACCGAGGGAGTGTGGACGTCAGGGCTCACACCGCAGAGACTGGCATAGCGGACGCTTGGTAGGCAATGTCAACTCCGACCAGTTCGGCGCGGTCGAACTTGGGGACGACCCCAAAGCGCCGGAGCACGGTATCTGCCTGCTCAGACGGTATACTCGACATTCGGCGCGTTGTTCGACGTGTAGCATGCCATGAATGAGGACCGAATCCCTTACCGCGGTCGATGTCCACGTGCATATCGAGTCCGACGGCCACGGTCATTACTCCCTGGACGACGAGCTGATGGACGCCTCCGCGAAGTACTTCCGCGCGGACCACGACCGCACGCCGTCACTCGAGCAGATCGCTGATCTGTACCGGTCACTGAACATGGCCGCCGTCGTGTTCACCGTCGACGCGTCGACCGCCAGCGGCCACCCCGCGCTGTCGTCGGAGGACATCCTCGACGCGGCCGCCGCGCACGCCGACGTGCTGATCCCGTTCGGGTCGGTCGACCCGCTGCGCGGCGCGGACGCGGTCGCCCAGGCTCGCTCGCTGGTCCGCGACCACGGCGCCCGCGGGTTCAAGTTCCACCCCTCGATGCAGGGCTTCGCGCCCAACGACGCGCGGTTCTACCCGCTCTACGAGCAGATCGAGTCGCTCGGCGTGCCGGCCCTGTTCCACACCGGCCAGACCGGCATCGGCGCCGGGCTGCCGGGCGGGCGCGGCATCAAGCTCCGGCTGTCGGACCCGATGCTGGTTGACGACGTGGCGGCGGACTTTCCCGGGCTCAGGATCATCCTCGCCCATCCGTCGGTGCCGTGGGCGGCGTCCTCGATCTCGATCGCCACGCACAAGGCCAACGTGTACATCGACCTGTCCGGCTGGTCGCCCAAGTACTTCCCGCCGGAGCTTGTCCGGGCCGCCAACTCGCTGCTGCAGGACAAGGTGCTGTTCGGCACCGACTATCCGCTGCTGACCCCGCAGCGGTGGCTGAGCGATTTCGAGGCTCTCGACATTAAGCCACAGGTGAGACCGAAGATCCTCAAGGACAATGCGGTGAAACTACTACGCCTGGATGACCAGTGACCCACCTGCAAGGCTTGTGAAAATAATGTAAGAAATGAAAAAAATGTAAATGATTCGCACCTAGTGCCGCCGTATGTCCCGCGCGTTACAGTCCAGCTGAGACTGCCTGTTACGAGCACAGTGGGGTGCGGTTATGCGTGTGATGGTAAGGCCACTGATTCTTGCGGCGGCGCTAGTCGCCGGCGTGCTGGCGGCGGTACCCGCCGCCAGCGCGGCTATCGTCGGCTCATCGTCGACGACGGCCGTCAGCTCAGCGCCGAGTCTGGCGTCGAGCTTGTGCCCGGACGCCGACTCGGCGACCTTCGGGCCGAATGTGTGCGTGTTCACCCCGTCGATGACCCAGGCGGCGATCCAGAACGACCTGAACAACATCGCCGCCCAGCAGGTCCCCTTGTCGGCCCAGTTCAACAATGACGGCTACGCTGTGCTCTTCGAGCCCGGTACCTACGGCTCGGCCGCGACGCCGCTCATGTTCCAGGTCGGCTACTACACCGAGGTGGCCGGACTGGGCGCCGTCCCCCAGGACACGACCATCAACGGCCAGATCGAGGTCTTCCCCAACGCCCTGGACTGCGCCAGTTCCACCAACTGCTGGGCCAACTCCACCGTCAACTTCTGGCGGTCGATGTCCAACATCACGCTTAACGTCATGGGCTCGGCCAATAACTACGTGCCCCAGCCGATCACGCAGCTGCCGCCCATCGGGGACTCCGCCGACTGCTACGGGGGCTCTACGGACATGTGGTCGGTGTCGCAGGCGACGCCGGTCCGCAGCATGATCATCAACGGCAACCTCAACTTCCAGGCCTACTGCTCGCAGACAGGTTACGGGTCCAATGACTACGGAAGCGGTAGCTACGTCGCCAACAGCGAGATCAACGGCCAGCTCGACTGGTCGGGCAACCAGCAGGGCATAGCCCGCAACAGCGACTTCGACAGCGCCGCCGGCTACGTATGGAACTACGTCTATTCCGGTGACGGCTGCCCACCGGGCTACACGCCGCCGGCGGGCAGCGCATGCTCGCCCAACCAGGACGCCTTCGGCAGCAGCCCGGCCGGCACGGAGGGCATCAACGGCGTCGACCAGGTCACGGCGCTGCCGCAAAGCCCCGTCACCGAGGAAGAGCCGTTCCTGTACGCCAATTCGAGCGGGAAGCTCGGCGTCTTCGCGCCGTCGGTCCAGCACAACTCGAGCGGCCCGAACTTCCTGAGCGGCTCGGAGGCCGGCTCCTCGCTGCCGCTGTCGTCGTTCTTCATCGCCAATCCGTCCACCTCGATCGCGGCGATCGACATCGCGCTCGCGCTGGGCAAGAACCTGGTGCTGACCCCCGGCGTGTACAACCTGAACGCGCCGATCATCGTCAGCCGCCCGGACACGGTCGTGCTCGGCCTCGGCTTCGCCACCCTCGTCCCGCAGAAGGGCAACGCCGCCCTGATCGTGCTGCCGAACAAGGGCGTCAAGGTCTCCGGCCTCATCGTCGACGCGGGCCCGGTTAACTCGCCGGTCCTGGTCTCGGTCGGCACCCCGTTGCCGACGGCCGGCTCGGCCAGCGACCCGGACAACATCCAGGACGTGTTCTTCCGCATCGGCGGCGCCGAGACCACTCCGGTATCGGCCACGGTCAGCCTGCTCGATAACGCGTCGCACTCGATCATCGACGACGTATGGGGGTGGCGAGCCGACCACGGCGCCAACACCTCCATAACCGGCCCTCAAGGTCAAGTGGGAGCGGGCTGGACCTATAACCGGGGCGACACCGGCGTGGTCGTCAACGGCGACAACGTCACCGCCTACGGCCTTGCGATCGAGCACTACCAGAAGACCGAGGTCATCTGGAACGGCCAGGGCGGCACGAACATCTTCTTCCAGAACGAGCTGCCGTACGACCCCCCCAGCCAGGCGGCCTGGAACCAGTCGGCGACCCAGCTCGGCTACCCGGCGTTCGAGGTCAGCCCGCACGTCACGTCCTTCAACGGGTACGGGATGGGCAGCTACGTCGTGTTCATCTACACCAATGCCACCCTGTGGGACTCCATGGCCTACGAGGCGCCCAACAAGCCGGGCGTTAAGTTCACCGATGCCATGGACCTGTTCATCTCCAGCACCTGCTCCGTGAACGGCAACTGCCCGACGCCGAGCCAGTCGGGAGGCCTGCAGTCAGTCATCGACGGTGTCGGCGGCTCGGCCACCAATGCCAACCCGACGACGGTGGTGGACGTCGATTCGTACGCGAATGGAGTGTCCGTTCTTCCTTGACCTGATGGCCCGCGCCAGCACTCCCGCGCCGGGAGTGCTGGCGTTCCGGCCGGCGTCGACTACACCGGCGGTCCGGGAGCTCCGCCAGCCCAGATACGCCCGGCCAGGTCGTCAGCTACCCGGGACCTGGTAGCGGTGATTGGTGCCCGCATATCAAGGAATGTGGGGCCAGCCCATCCCAGGCGTTCTGTGACGGCAACCGACTGACTTCGGCGTGTACATCGGTGGCACCGGCGGACTCAACTGAATCATCGACGGCACCGGCGGGCCGGTCGACTCGGCCAGCAATCCGGGAATCGGCGTCCCCCTCGACGGGACTAACTTCGTGGGCTAGCTGTCCGTTATCAGCGCGGGGGCGCGGCCGGATTCTCGGTCGCGCCCCCCGTGCGTTTCCTGTTGAGACGGGAAATAACCGAATGTCATAGATGGGACTGTCGGGTATGAATGACCCATGCTGAGCGGAGAGCTGACCGGCCTGCGGGCGCGGACGAGCGAGGACGCGGAGATCTTCCACCGGGAGCTGTACGAGGACGTCGAGGACTGGGTCCGGGCATCGAACCGGCCCTGGGTGCCGATCGCGCCGGGACCCGGGTCGCCCTACGCGGCCGACGACCCGGCCGACGAGCGGCGCGGGCCCGCGCCCGATGCGGCCGAGTTCTCGGTCGTCGAGCTGTCCAGCGGCGAGCTGGCCGGGCAGGTCGGGTTGTGGGCGATCGACGAGCACAACCGGTTGGCGCACGTCGGGGTCGAGCTGCGCCCGGGATTCCGCGGTCGCGGCCTCGGGGCCGACGCGGTCCGCGTCGCCTGCCGGTATGGGTTCGCGCTGCGCGGGCTGCACCGGCTGCAGCTGGAGACCCTCACCGATAACCACGCGATGATCGCGGTGGCGGAGAAGCTGGGGTTCACCCGCGAGGGAGTGGCCCGCGGCTCGTCCTGGGTGAACGGAAGCTTCATGGACGATGTCATTTTCGGGTTGCTGGCGGAGGAGTTCGGCGGCTGAATGCTCGCCAATTGGTATTGATCATCCACAGCGCCGCATATGCATGCACAAGTGTTTGCGCACGTGGGCGTCTCGAGATTCTGGGTTGTGCACACCCAATCCACAGTTACCCACAGCTCTAGCCACAGGTTTCGCCGGCGTTGCGCACACCACTTTCCACACCCCCTGTGGAAAACCCCTACTGTTCACTTAATAACAGCAACAAGCTCCGGCCGCGCGAGATGGGGGAAGAGATGGCAGCCAAGCCCGGCAGCGTGTCATTCGAGACGACGGTCACCGCGACCGGCAACAATACCGGCATCCTGGTGCCCGACGAGGTGATCGAGCAGCTCGCGGGCGGACGGAGGCCGCCGGTCGTGGTCAGCGTGAACGGGTACGAGTACCGGACCACGGTCGGCGTGATGAACGGCAAGCACATGATCAGCGTCAGCGCCGCCGTCCGCACGGCCACCGGATTGAAGGGCGGGGACCCGATTCACGTCACGCTCACTGTCGCGGAGAGCCCGCGGGAGGTGACGATCCCGGCCGATTTCGCCGCCGCCCTCGCGGCCGACGAGCAAGCCGGCGTCTTCTTCGGCAAGCTCTCCAACAGCCTGCAGCGGTATCACGTCGACTCCATCACCGCCGCGAAGAGCGCCGATACCCGGCAGCGACGCATCGACAAGGCGATCGCGCTTTTCCTGGCAGGCAAGCAGCGGTAAGCAGCGGGTCAGGCGAACTCGGCCACGAACTGGCGCTGCTCGTCAGTCTCGACCGCATCCGGGTGGTAGTGCCGCCTGATGCACTCGACCGCCTCGTCGGCCGGCACCCCGTCGAGCACGGCGATGCAGGCGAGCGCGGTGCCGGTGCGGCCGCGGCCGCCCATGCAGCCGACCTCGACCCGCTCGCGGTCGGCCCGCTCCCACGCCTCGACCAGCGCCTCGCGCAGCGCCGCGGGATCGGACGGCAGGCCGAAGTCGGGCCACGCCACCCAGCGATACTCCCAGGGCACCCCGAACAGCTCGCTGGCCACCACGTACAGCGCGAACTCGGGGTCGGGGCCGTCCGGGTCGGGTCCGCGCAGCGCGCGGCCGCGGACAAGCCGCCCGGACGGAAGCGCCAAAACCCCGGCCCCGCCGGGCATCCAGGTGTCAGTCACCCGCTCACAGTAAGCCGAGTCGCGGCTGAGCGCCCGCGCGCAGACGGACCGACCGCGTCTTACGCAGGCGTAGAGGATTTGCTACGGTTGTGTTCATGCCGGATATCCAGTGGCACATGGAGACAGATGAGGTCTCCTTGCGTGACTTGCGAAACCACGTGAGCGAGGTGCTCCGACGGGTCGAGGGCGGCACGCCGCTCACGGTCACGGTGGACCGGAGGCCGGTCGCCCGCTTGGTCCCGCTGACGACGAGACGGACCGCCGTGCCCGCTGGCGAGTTCTTCGCTCAGCTGGGCCGCATCGGCGGCGCCGACCCCGGGCTGCGGGACGAGCTGCGGGAGATGCTGGCGGAGACGACCGACGACATCGACGTCGAGTAAGGGCTGGGTTGCCATGATGACCGCATTGATCGACACCAGCGTCCTCATTGGCTGGGAGCACGACCGGTTCGACAAAGACAAGATGCCGGACAGCGTCTCGGTCTCCGTCGTGACGGTCGCTGAGCTGCGCTTGGGAGTTCTGACGGCAACGACGCTTGAGGCAAAGGCGCGGCGGATGGCCACCCTCCGGCTCGCTGAGTCGCTGGAGCCGCTGCCGGTTGATGACCGGGTTGCTGACGCCTGGGCCGTCCTGGTGGCGGGCCTTCGTGCCGCAGGGCGCCGGGCCCCGGTCAACGACAGCTGGATCGCCGCGACGGCGATCGCGCGCGGCATGCCGATCGCCACCCAGGACAACGACTACGACGGGATGCCTGGCGTGGAGGTCATTCGTCTTTAAAGCCCGATATGTTTAGTCCGTGGATGGGAATGAGTCCGCGGACCGGTTCGGCATCGATACGAGCGTCTCGCATAGCGCGCGCGTGCATAACTACTGGCTCGGCGGAAAGGACAATTTCGCCGCCGACCGGGCGACCGGCGACGCCGTGATCGCCGCCTACCCGGGAATTGTCAAGTCGGTGCGGGCCAACCGGGCGTTCCTCGCCCGCGCGGCCATATTTCTAGCTGCCGAGGCCGGGATCAGGCAGTTTCTCGACATCGGCACGGGAATCCCGGCCGCCGACAACACGCACGAGGTCGTGCTCGCGGCGGCGCCGGACGCACGTGTTGTCTACGTCGATTACGATCCCATCGTTCTGCTGCACGCCCGGACGCTGCTCACGAGCGACGTGTCCGGCGCGATCAACTACATCGACGCAGACCTGCGCGATCCTGGCACCATTTTGCGCGAGGCGGCGCGGACGCTGGACTTCAGCCGTCCGGTCGCGGTCATGCTCATCGCCATCATGCACTTGATCGGCGACGCCGACGATCCCTACGGACTCGTCGCGCAGCTGACGGCGGCGGTGCCGCCCGGCAGCTACCTGGCGCTGTCCCAGGTCGCGTCGGATATCGAGCCCGAGCAGATGGCCGAGGCGGCGCGAAGGTACAACCGGCTCTCCTATGAGAAGCAGCGGCATCGGACCCACGCCGAGGTGTCGCGGTTCTTCGACGGGCTCGAACTGGTCGCCCCGGGCGTGGTGGCCGTGCAGAACTGGCGGCCCGCGAGCGAGCTCGAGGCCAACGCGAAGTCGGCGATGTGGGGCGGCGTCGGACGCAAGCGCTGAGCTCCGGTCGCCGCGTGCCCCGGTCGCCGCGTGCCTCTGACGCCAGTGCCGCTAGCCGACGATCGTGAGCGACAAGAAGTCCGAGACGCCCATCAGTCGCAAGACGTGCCGATGCGGCGCCCTGATCCCGCGCCTGGTCTCGTCGTGGTACACCCGCGGCGAGTCCACCTGCAGGACGCGTCCTCGGGTTCGCAGCTCGCAGCCGCCGGCTGCCTGGACGTTCTTCACCCAGTCGGTCTTGTCGGCCCCGTACGTGAGCGCGATGACGAAGCCGTCGTCGGTCGGGAACGTGTTGACCGGCGTCTGATAGCTGCGCCCGGACCGCCGGCCGCGGTGCACGACCAGCCCGAGGCCGGGCATCCACGGGGCAACGTGCCTGACCACGCGGTTCAGGCCGACCTTGTTCCACTGCGCCACCCGGGCGGGAATCGGCATGGGCACCTCCGGCGGCCGCGTGCGGGCCTGACGCCAAAATTCTAAGCCAGGGAAGACGGAAGAGCCCTGTCTCGAAGGGCGCTCGCGGGGGGTGGGGGGTGTTACCCCAGGCCGAGGTGGGGCCCGAGGTCCGCGACTGAGCCGAGGATGAGCAGCTGGCCGGCCTGGCCGGCCAGTCCGGTCGCGGCCGGGAAGGCGGCGAGGTCAGCCGCGTCGGTCGCGCCGGTGAGGACGCCGGCGACCAGCCCGGCGCCGGCCCGCAGGCCCGCCTCGATGTCGGACGGGGTGTCGCCGACGACGGCCAGCTCGGCCACCGACCCCCCGCCCAGCCGCAGCAGCGCCGTCAGCGGCATGTCCGGCCAGGGCCGGCCGCGGCCGGCGTCGGCCGGGGAGAGGAACAGGTCGACCAGCGAGCCCCAGCCGAGGGCCGCCACGATCGCGTCCCTGGTGCCGGGCGAGAAGCCGGTCGACAGGCAGACCTTGATCCCGGCCTCGCGGCAGGCGGCGAACAGCTCGACCGCGCCGGGGATAGGGGAGAGCTCGCCGTCCGCGACCGACTTGCCGTAGGTCTCCTCGAACACCGCGTTGGCCGCCTGGGCGGCCTGCTCCGCCCCGAGGATGTGCCGGAACACCTCGATCTTGGACTGGCCCATGGTGAACCGCGCGTACTCCATCGCGGACCTGAAGTCGGCCACGGACAGGTTCCGGCTGGCGATGGCGGCGGTGAACGCGTTCATGACGCTGTCGTCGTCGGCGACGGTGGTGCCCGCCATGTCCAGGCAGAGCACGGTGAAACGGGGTGAGGTCACTGGAAGGTCTCCTCGGCGATCGCGGGCGAGCAGGTCATGCCGCGCCCGCCGGGTCCGGTCACCAGGACCACGCCGGGCGCGACATCGGACCGGTGGTAGAGCGCGGGGGTGCCGACGACCTCGCTGTAGACGCCGGCCCAGCGCCGCTGGACGCGCGGCAGCGGCCCGCCGAGCAGGGCGGTGGCCCGGGCGAGCAGGTGGTCGTAGGCGGTCTCGTCGACGTCGAACCCGAACGGCTCGTCGTACTCGTGAGTGTCGCCGATGGTCAGTGATCCGTCGAGGCGCTGCACCAGCAGCAGCTGCGACCGGCTGGCGGCCGCGACGGGCGCCTGCGGCGGCAGCGCCGCCCGCGACGGCACGTCATAGGCGGGGTAGTAGCGGAGCGAGTCGCCGTCCGCCAGCGCGGTCGTCAGCTTCCCGTCGAACGGCAGCGTCTGCAGCATCTGCAGCCGGACCCGCCGCAGCCCGGACGGCTCGGCTCCGGCCTCGCCGTCAGCGGCGGATGCGCTGGCGAGCGCGCCCGACGCCGCCAGGTGCGGCCCGGCCACGCCGCTGAAGTTAGCCCCGGTGCAGAGCACCACCAGGTCGCCCCGGTGCCAGGTGCCCTGCTGGTCCCGCACTCCGTGCGCCGCCACCTCGACGGCCTCGAGTCCGGGCAGACACTCGTACGAGGGCCCGGCGAGTGACGCGCGGAGCGCCGGCAGCGCGAGCCGGGGCTCGACGATCCCGTCCGCCCGGCAGTGCAGGCCGCCCAGGAACTCCCCGCGCAGGGCCGGGTTGACCGCTCGCACCTCGTCGGCGCTGAGCAGCTCGAACTCGCGCTGCTTGGCGTCCGGCAGCGCGGCCGCCTCGCGCATCACCGCCAGCTCGGCCTCGCTCGTCGCGATCGTCAGCGAGCCGGCCGGCCGGAACCCGGTCCCCGGCGCGGCCTCGGCGATCTCCGCCCACAGCTCGCGGGCCCGCAGCGCCAGCGCCAGCTCGGGCCCGGGCCGCCGCCCGCTCACCCACACCAGCCCGAAGTTCCTGACGCTGGCGCCGCGCCCGGCCGGCTCCCGTTCCAGCTGCGTGACCGCGTACCCGTGCCGCCGAGCGAGCACCGCGTGCATGGTGCCGAGGATGCCCCCGCCGACGATGACGACCCGTCCTGATTCACCGTTCACGCAAACAAGTATATACAACCATAAACTTGTATAGCCAACTTCTGATGAACGCTGAGCATCGTCATGGGGCCACTGATAACAGCAAGAAGCGTCGATGGCTGCATGGTCGGCGAGATCATTGTGCGACGTTTCAATACGCTTTCCGAATGTTTTGTCGCACAATAATCTAGACTGAACGACTTCGCCAAGATAACAGCAAGAAGCGCGGGAGCGCGCGGCCGTCGGCTGGTGCAGGCGCGGCCGCTACGGGGCGGGAGGCGGGGTGCGGGAGAGCGCGTTGACCGTGATCGAGTTGCGCACGCTGAACGCGGTCTCGGTGCTGAGGTAGCGGTCGTCGGAGCACTCGACCGGCTGCCCGGCCCGGTCGGTGGTGAACCGGCGCTCGCGCAGCAGCGGCACGCCCGCCCGGACCTGGAGCCAGCGGGCGTCCTCGGCCGACGCCGCCACCGCGTCGATGACGTGCTCGGCGTCGGTGAACACGACGCCGAGATCCTCGAGCCGTTCGGTGATCGAGTCCCGGGTCAGGTTGAGGCCGGCCACCAGCACGCCGACCTTGTCGGGATAGACCGCGCGCTCCACCATCACCGGCCGGCCCGACAGCAGCCGGACCCGGACGAGGGCGTAGACGGCGCCGCCGTCACCGATCGCCAGCCGCGCCGCCTCGAGCGGGGTGGCCGGTCGCCGGTCGAGGGAGATCACCTGCCCGCCGGGGACTTCCCCCGCCGCCCGCGCCCAGCGGGAGAACGACAGCAGCTCGCCGAACGACTGGACGCGGGGCCCGCCGAACACCACCCGGCGCGCGCCGCGCCTGGACGCGATCACCCCGTCGGCGCGGAGCGCGGCGAACGCCTGCCTGATCGTGCCCCGCGACACCCCGTACCGCTGCGCGAGCTCGTTCTCCGACGGCAGCTTCGCCGCCGCCGGGTACTCGCCGGACGCGATGGCGGCCTTAATGTCCTCGGCGACCTTCTGGTACAGGGCGTGAACCCCGCGCTCGGCTGCCATAAACCACAAGCGTAGCGGGCTGCGCGCCGAAAGCGCCGCGTCTGCGGCGGTGCCGCCCGATACCGCCTGGCATGCGATGTCGAACGAGCGCCCCCCCGCTGCGGCCAAGCGCCGCTAGCGCGGCCGGGGCTCGCGTCCCGCGCCGGGCTGAGCCGCGGTCATCGTGCCGCGTTCCGCAACGCGTCGAGCTCGGTCTCGGCCCGCAGGGCGCGGCCGCGCTCGGAGTCGAGCGCGGCCTGATGCGCGGCCGTCAGGCGGGCGACCTCGGTCTCGCGCGCCGCTTCCAGCCTGCGCAGCTCGTCGCGGAGCCTGCCGATCTCGTCGCGCGCCC
>DATCGA010000758.1:0-4511 GCA_036509215.1 Trebonia sp. | reverse complement strand
TCCCCGGTGAGGATGGTGTCCCGGTAGTCGACGGCGATCGTGCCGGTGCGCAGATGTCCCGAGGCGCCCGCGGGGCTGGCCAGAACCGCGAGCGCCACGATCGCCGTCACCACTGCGCCCCCGCGCGACATCGTGGTCAGCTCACGTTCGGGGACGGGTCAACGCACGGGCGGCGGCGCATCAGGCGAGCAGTCTCTCGTCTCGTACGATCGCGCGCAATTGCGTCCGGTCCAGCCGCCGTCTCGCTACGCGTGGCGGCGGGCAGCGCCGGCGCTCGTCGCCGCCGGCTCCACGGTGCCGCCGCCGTGGTCAGGCGTATACGTCGATGCCGTGCCAGACCGCGCTCGACGCGGCCACGTGGGCCATTTGGGCGTCGTACAGGCCGGCCGAACCGGGCGGGGTGATCGCCGACAGCAGCGCCGTCGTCGGTGAGTCAGCTGCCACGCTGAGCGCCTCCTGAATCGCCGACGCCCCCGAGCTGGGGCTCGATGCGGCCGCTGGAGCTGCGTCAGAGCTCGCCGTGCCCGACGGCGTCGGCGGCGCGGACGCCGTCGCTGCCATCGCCGGGGTGGTCGCGGCGGCGCCGTTGGCTGCGCTGGCCCCGGCGGCTCCGACGGCCCCGGTAGTCCCGCCGGCCGAGCCGGCCGACGAGCCACTGGGCGTCGGGTTGCTCGGCGCCGAATGCATCTGCACGTAGGCCCACGAGTTGGCGCCGTTGATCGGGCTGATCGCCATCGGACGTCGTATCGACCCCGGCGGGCCTCAGGGTGACCTGGAGCGGACGAACCCAACGAATAGCTCATTCGTGACGGAGGTCGGCCGCGCGACCGACCTGCGATCATCAGCTCATGGCCCGAGGGCGTAGCAGTGCGCTGCCGATGGTGCTGGCGGCCGTCACGCTGACCTCGGTTGGCTGCGGCTCGACGACTTTGCTCGCCTCCGGGCATGCGTCGACGTCGACGACTCGTCAGCCGGTCGGTCGCGTCGCCGGTGGCAGCCGTGCCCCGGCAGCGGCGCTGACGGTCATCAAGGGGTGGGCGAATGCCCTGCGCCGCGGCGACCTGGTCGCGGCCGCTCGTTACTTCGAGATCCCGAGCGTGCTCGTGGACGGAGCCGGTCCGGCCCTGCGGATCCGCAGCCTCATGCAGGCCGAGGCGGCCAATGCCTCGCTGTCATGCGGGGCGCAGTTCATCTCCGCCACGCAGCGGGGCGCGTTCGTCAACGTGCTGTTCCGCCTGACCGCCCGTCCCGGTCCGGGCGGCAGCAGCTGCACTCCCGGAGCGGGGCAGACCGCGCGGACCAACTTCGTCATCAAGGCCGGCCGGATCACCGTGTGGCTGAGAGCCCCGGACCAGCCGGGGGACAACGGCTCGCCCGGGCCGAGCCCCGGGACGGGGACGACGCTGGCCCCCGGCCCGACGATCTGACCGCGCCCGCCGTGCCCGCCGTGCCCGGCGCGACTGCCGCCACCCCGCCCGTAAGGGGTCGGACCGCGCGCCCTAAGGTCTTTCCGCCGCGACCCGCGGCGAATTGCCGATGTACGCCGATCGGGCTTAGCTGAGACTGTGGTCACGGCGTCGGGTGAACCGCCACCCGCCCCGCCGATTACAGAGAACCACAGCCCAAGGAGCTTGCCCCCATGCTCACCCCCCGCGCCCGCCACTTCGCCCGCCGCCTCCACCGCACCTGGAGCGAGCTCGCCTACGCCCAGCGCCGCATGTTCGAGATCCGGACCGGGCTCCCGCCGGCCGAGCCGACCTTCAGCATCAGCTCCGACGACCTCGAGCGCCGCTTCCGCGCCAGCTCCCGCTGACCGAGTCCGACCAACCCAGACGGGCGCCTCACGACGGGCTTTACCTTTCGATGAGGGCCCGCCGGGATAGTCGGCCGGGTGCCGGACGACCCCGCGCCCTGGACCCCAACCGGCCCGGGGCGGCCCACCCGCCCGAACCGGCCCACCCGCCGGAACCGGGCCACCCGCCCGAGCCACGCCGTCCGCCTGCGCCGCCGCCGCCGCCGGAGACGCGGCCGCCTCAGCGCGGCCGCCCTGACCCTGGTCGCTCTCGCCGTCGGCGTCGACCTGGCGGTGCAGAGCGGAGCTGGAGCCCAGCCCACGATCCCCGCGGCGGCGACCCGCATCGACGTCGGCAGCCGGGCGGTGAGCCGGCCCGTCCCCGGCGGCTTCATCGGACTGTCGATCGAGTACCGCTCGGCGCTGCAGTACTTCGGGAACGACCCAAGTCGCCCAGATCCGGTGTTCATCGGACTGGTCCGCAATCTCACGCCCGGCCAATCTCCGGTGCTCCGCTTCGGCGGTGACACGACCGACTGGACGTGGTGGAACACGCCGGGCGTTCGGCGCCCGGGCGGTATCAGGTACACACTCGGCCCGCGATGGGTGGGCGCCACCGCCGCCATGGCCCGCGCGCTCGACGCCCGCCTCATCCTCGGGATCAACTTCGAATCCGACAGCACCGCTATCGCGCGGACCGAATCGTCGGCGCTCGTGGCTGGCATCGGCCGCCGGTACATCGCCGGGCTCGAGCTCGGCAACGAGCCCGAGGTCTACGGGAGCCTTGGCTGGTACGCCACCGCGGCCGGGGTCGCCGTCCCGGGTCGTCCCGCCGGTTATGACTTCGCCGGCTACCTGCCCGATTACGCACGGGTTCTGAGCGCCCTCCCGCCCGGAATACCGGTCGCCGGTCCGGCCTCCGGCGCGCCGCAGTGGCTAGCGGGCGTGTCGCAATATCTGGCCGCCAACCCCCGGGTGCGCATCGTCACGTTTCATCGCTATCCACTGCACCGCTGCTTCACCGCGGTCAGCTCCCCGGACTACCCGTCGATCGCCAACCTGCTCTCCCCGGCCGCGGCGAGCGGACCAGCTGTCAGCCTGCAGTCCGGCGTCCTCGCCGCGCATGCCCGTGGCGTGCCGTTTCGCGCTGACGAGCTCAACAGCGTCTCGTGCGGCGGCGCCCGTGGCGTCAGCGACACGTTCGCCTCGGCCCTGTGGGTCCTGGACACGCTCTTCAACATGGCGCGCGTCGGCGTCGACGGCGTCAACATCCACACGTTCCAGAAGGCGATCTACGAGCCGTTCGCCGTGCGCCAATCCCATGGCCACTGGCAGGCGGAGGTCCGGCCGATGTACTACGGGCTGCTGATGTTCGCCCGCGCCGTGCCGCCCGGGTCCCGTCTGCTCACCGCGTCGGCGCTGGTCCCCGGCCAGCTCCCACCGACGCTGCGGATGTGGGCCACCCGCGCCCCGAGCGGCCGCGTCTCGGTGGTGCTCATCAACGAATCGCGGCGCCGTCCGGTGATCATCGCCGTCCGCGCCCCCACCGCCGCCGGCAGCGCCTCGGCCATCCGGCTGCGGGCACCCCGCGCCGATGCTCGGACCGGGATCACGCTCGGCGGGCAGACTTTCGGGGCCAGCACCACCACCGGCGACCTGGCGGGGGCGCCGCGCGCCGTCACGCTCACGGCGATCCAGCACCGGTTCGTCGTTCGGCTGCCACCGGTCAGCGCGACGCTGATCAGCGTCGCGCGGCGCTAAAGGGCCCGCGGTAGGCTGTCATGAGCGCTGCGCACGGATTCTTAACGCGAGTTGCACACGTTGGCGGTTGACACGATCCCAGCACGACGCTAAGTTGCCCTTGCAAACGATTGCAGGACCGGAGCCGCGGCGGTTGGCGGCGCAGCGAGAGAGCGGAGGGTTGAGGAGATGAGGGTCCTTCGGAAATGTGTCAGCGCCGGGTTGGCGCTCGGTGCGGTGACGTTGGTGGCGGCCTGTGGCGGCTCGTCGAGCAGTAGCAGCAGCAGTAGCTCCAGCAGTGGCGGTGGCGGCGCGACGTCGAGTGCCAGCAGCTCGGCCTCGGGTGGTGCCACGGGCTCCCCGATCACGATCGGGACGTCGCTCTCGTTGAGCGGCGACTTCTCCGCCGATGGGCAGGCGTTCGAGCGGGGCTATCAGCTCTGGACGGCCGATCAGAACAAGGCCGGCGGGCTCCTCGGCCACAAGATCAATCTCGACGTGTTGTCAGATTCGTCGAACCCCGCGCAGGTCGTCAGCAACTACCAGAAGCTGATTGGCTCCAACAAGGACCAGCTCGTCTTCGGGCCGTTCTCCTCGCTGCTCACCGTGCCGGCCGCTCGCATCGCGGCGCGGTACGGCTACGCGTTCGTCGAAGGAGCCGGCGGCGCTCCGTCGGTGTTCGGGGCCGGGCTGCACAACGTGTTCGATGTGTCGATCCCGGTCAGGAACAACCTCGTCACCTTCGCGCAGTGGATCGCCTCGCTGCCGGCCTCAAAGCGGCCCAAGACCGCCGCCTATGCGACCGTCAACGATCCCTTCACCCAGCCGCAGATCCCGGTGGCGCAGAAGATCCTGCAGGCGGCCGGCGTCAAGACCGTGCTGTCGAAGGTGTTCCCGGCCGAGGTCACCGACTACACGGCGATCGCCGGCCAGATGGCGACCAGCCACGCCGACCTCGCCATCCTCGGTTCGGTCGACG
>DATCGA010000757.1:0-3078 GCA_036509215.1 Trebonia sp. | reverse complement strand
CGACGTCGCTCGGCTGCTACTGAGCCCAGGCCGCAGCCACCTAGCACTGTTCCCCGAACCGGGACGACAGAGCCCGAGATATCTCGGTCGTCCCGGTTCGGGAGCTTGATCACAGCTGGGCGCCGACGATGCCGGCCAGGTCGGCGAGCCGGCAGGTGTAGCCCCACTCGTTGTCGTACCAGCCGAAGACCTTCGCGAGACTGCCGGACGCCTGCGACAGGCCGGAATCGAAGACGCAGGACGCGGTGTCGCCGATGATGTCGCGGGAGACCAGCGGGTCAGTGCTGTAGCGCAGGATGCCGTTCAGCCGGCCGGCCGAGGCCTGCGCGAAGGCCTCGTTGACCTCGGCGGCGGTCACGTCCTGCGCGAGGACGACGGTCAGGTCGGTCAGCGACCCGTCCTCCACCGGGACGCGCACGGCCACGCCATCCAGGCGGCCGGCCAGCGCGGGGATGACCTCACCCGTGGCCTTGGCCGCGCCGGTCGTGGTCGGCACCATGCTGACCGCGGCGCTGCGGGCGCGGCGCAGGTCCTTGTGCGGGCCATCCAGCAGCATCTGGTCGCCGGTGTAGGCATGCACGGTTGTCATGAAGCCCTTGACGATGCCGAACGAGTCATTCAGCACCTTGGCCATCGGAGCCACGCAGTTGGTCGTGCACGACGCGTTAGAGATCACGTCATGCCGCTGCGGGTCATAGTCCCCGTCGTTGACTCCGACGACGACCGTCAGGTCGGCGTTCTTGCCCGGCGCGGACAGCAGGACCTTGCGGGCGCCTCTCTTGAGGTGCCGCGCCGCGTCGTCGCGCGCGCGGAACTTGCCCGTGGACTCGATGACGATGTCGGCGCCGAGCTCGCCCCAGTCGATGGTGCTCGGGTCAGGACTGCACAGCACCCTGATCGGCGCGCCGTCGACGGAGATCGAGTCGGCGGAGTAGTCGACCGTGGCGGCGATGCGGCCATAGGTCGAGTCGAAGTCCAGCAGGTGCGCGAGGGTCCGCGAGTCGGTGACGTCGTTGATGGCGACGACCTCGATGCCGGCCTGCTCCAGCGACCGGCGCACGAAGGCGCGGCCGATCCGTCCGAAACCGTTGATTCCGACTCGGATAGTCATTCTGTTTCCTCCCCGCTCGCGGCGGTGTCTCTGTCTCTCGCCTCTGCTTCCATCATCGGAGCGCGTCCTGGCCGCGGGTACGGTCGATGGGCACCTGCCTCAGGGCCTTTGGGCCCCTAGGTGCTAGCGCGGCGGCCGCCGCTAGTGCTCCAGCAGTCCGTGCTCGGGGAAGACGGCGGTCCGGGTGGCCAGGATGGCCTGGTCGATCGGTTCGGCCGGGTCGTACCCGGATTCGAAGCTGGCGTAGGCCGCCTCGGCGCCCTCGGTCATCAGCTCGGGGGCCTGGCGGCCGGTCCGGCTGGTGACGTAGTCCCGCCAGGAGTCCGGGGTGGCGGCCTGCGGGTCGACCGGCCGTCCGGCCGCCTCGGCCAGCAGGTGCGTCCAGGTCCGGGGCACCACCTGGACCAGCTCATAGCCGCCTCCGCCGGTCAGCAGCCAGCGGCCCCCGGCGGTCTGGTGGGCGAGCTGATGGATAGCCGCGTGCGCCGCGCGCTGGGCGTCGATGGTCAGCTCCAGGTCGGCGAGCGGGTCGAGCCAGTGCGTGTCGCAGCCGTGCTGGCTGACCAGGATCTGCGGGCCGAAGGCGCGCAGCAGCGGCGGGACGACGGCGTGGAAGGCGCGCAGCCAGCCGGCGTCCCGCGTCCCGGCGGGCAGCGCGACGTTGACGGCGCTGCCGGGCGCGGCCGGGCCGCCGGTCTCCGACGGGCGGCCGGTGCCAGGGAACAGCTGGGCCGGGGTCTCGTGCAGGCTGATGGTCAGCACCCGCGGGTCGTTGTAGAAGGCGGCCTGCACGCCGTCGCCGTGATGCACGTCGACGTCGACGTAGCCGATCCGCTCGGCGCCCGCCGCGAGCAGCCAGGCGATGGCGATGGCCGGGTCGTTGTAGACGCAGAACCCGCTGGCGCTGGCGCGCATCGCGTGGTGCAGCCCGCCGGCGATGCTGGCGCCATGCTGCGCCGTGCCCGTCCAGGTGGCGCGCGCGGCGGCCAGCGTGGCCCCGGTGACCAGCGCAGATGCCTCGTGCATGCCGGTGAAAATAGGGTCGTCCTCGGTGCCGAGGCCGAACAGCCGCGCCCGCTGCGCCGGCAGCTGGCCGCGGCCGGCGAGCCGCACGGCCGCGATATAGCCGGAGTCGTGGATCAGCTCGAGCTCGGCGTCGGTGGCCGGCTCGGGCTGCTCGACCGAGACACCGGGCCCGTCCAGGACGCCCAGGGCGCGGGCCAGCTCGATGGTCAGCTCGACGCGAACCGGAGCCAGCGGGTGACCAGGCCCGAAGTCATAACCGGCCAGCCGCTCGTCCCAGGCCACGTGCAGGGTGCGTCTTCTCGCCGATGCCGCCCGCCCGCGCGTAGGGCCTGCAGGTTGCCCGGGCCGGCGACGAAATCCAGCCCGATGGCGTCGACCAGGCTCGCGGCGAGCACCGGCAGCGCCGCGCCAATCTCGCCGAAGTACGTCGCGACGAGCAGTTGCGGCCTGTCTGCAGGCAGGCCGAGCCGCCGGCAGGCTCGCTGAAGGGCGGCCAGCTCGCTGCCGGTCCGGTCGGCCGCCAGGACCGGCTCATCAAGCTGTACCCACCGGGCGCCGGCCTGGTGGAGCAGGCGCAGCAGCTCGGCGTAGGCGTCGAGCAGGGGGTCCAGCAGATCAAGCGGCTGGAAGCCGGGCTGGGTCGGCTTGGCCAGCAGCAGGAACGACAGCGGCCCGAGCAAGACCGGCCGGGTCTCGATGCCGATCGACCGGGTCTCGGCATACTTGGCCAGGGGCTTGCCGCCCGCCAGGCGCATGCGCGTGCCAGGCCCGATCTCGGGGACCAGGTAGTGGTAGTTCGTGTCGAACCACTTCGTCATCTCCAGCGGCGGCACCCCCTCAGTGCCCCGGGCCATGGCGAAGTAGGCATCGAGGCCGGACAGCCCGGCGAACCGTTCCGGGACGGCACCGAACAGCACGGCCGTATCCAGCACGTGGTCATA
>DATCGA010000756.1:0-3789 GCA_036509215.1 Trebonia sp. | reverse complement strand
CGGGTGGTGACGACGGCGGTCACCCCGTCCCCGCTGAAGGGGAACGAGCGCAGCGGAAGCTCCGAATTCACCCGGCCACTCTAATCGGCCGCGCCCCGTCCTGACCTGTCGGCTACGCCAGCGACAGGATCGTCCACCTGTCGCCTACGCCAGCGACATCGTCTAATGGGGTCGATGGCGTAGGCGACAGGTCAGCTATCGGGTCGATGGGGTAGGTGACAGACGCGGCTTTGGGGTCGATGGCGTTGGTGACAGGACGACGGAGGCGGATGTCGACGGGGGGAGGTTACCGGAGGGCCGGTTGGGGGCGGCGGGGGCATACTGGCTCGCATGACCGACGTCATCGAACGGACGGAGACGCTGGCGGCCGAGCCGGCCTGTGCGCTCGGGGGGCTGCTCGGGGTTCCGGTGCCCGACCTGTCGGGCGGGGCCGGGCTGCCGCTGCTGTGGCACTGGTGCTACCTGCTTGACCGGCCGGCCCAGGCCGACCTCGGCCCCGACGGGCACCCCGTCCGGGGCGTGCTGCCGGCGCCGCCCGCGCCCGGGCTGCGCCGGATGTGGGCGGGCGGGCGGGTGCGCGCCTCCGGGGTGCTGCGCTGCGGCGAGCCCGCCACCCGGCTGACCCGGGTGCTCTCGATGACCGAGAAGGTCGGGCGGACCGGGCCGATGACGTTCGTCGTGGTCGGCCACCAGATCGTGCAACGCGATCAGGTGGTCGTCGACGAGGAGCAGGACATCGTCTACCGCGCGCCGGTCGCCCCCGCTGGCTCCGCTGAGGCGGCGGATGCGGGCGGGGCGGCGGTGGTCCCGGCGGGGGACGGCGAGCGGGAGATCCCGGTCTCGCCTACTTTGCTGTTCCGGTTCTCGGCGCTCACTTACAACGCGCATCGCATCCACTACGACCGCGACTTCGCCCGCGACGTCGAGGGGTACCCGGGGCTGCTGACGCACGGGCCGCTGCAGGCGCTGGTGATGGCCGAGGCCGCCCGCGCGGCGGAAGGCGCGGGCCCGGCCGCCTCGGCCGCCTCGGCCGCGTCCGCGCGGGAGCGGTACTTCGAGTACCGCCTGGTCTCGCCGCTCTTCGACCATCAGGGCATGATCGTCAGCGCGGTCCCGGGCGAGGGGTCGACCGGCACCGCCGTTCGCGACCGGTACGGGCGGCGGACCGCTCAGGGGACACTGCGCTAGCCGTCGTCGTCCGGCCGGCAGCGCATCAGCGTGGTCCTGGTCACCAGCGCCACCACCTCGCCGTGCTGGTTCCTGGCCACGTGCTCGAAGACCACGATGCCCTGGCCCGGCCGGCTCGACGACAGCCGCTTCTCGCGCACGGTCGTCTCGCCGTAAATCGTGTCGCCGTGCCGGACCGGGGCCGGGAAGCGCGCGTCGCCGAAGCTCAGGTTAGCCACGATCGTGCCCTGGGTCAGGTGGCCGACCGAGAGCCCGACCAGGACCGACATGGTGAGCAGGCTGTTGACCAGGCGCTCGCCGAACTCGGTCTGCTCGCTGAAGGCGGCGTCCAGGTGCAGCGACTGCGGGTTCATGGTCATGGTGCTGAACAGGGTGTTGTCCGCCTCGCTGAGCGTCCGTCCGGGCGCGTGCTTGTACAGCACGCCGGTCTCGAGCTCCTCGAACCACAGCCCGCGCTGGCGGACCACCGGCACCGCCGCTGACTCAGTCATCCTGTCTCCCTGCTCGCTGACGATCCGGACGATTCTCCCCTTGCCGCTCGCGGGCCGCGCGGGCGGCCCGTCTGCAACCGTTTGCAGGTCACGGGGGCTTTGGGTGGGACCAGGGCCCGTTCGAGCGACTGAATTTGATCTTTCATGTTTGTGATTCTCATGTTTAATCGACGTGAATAAAATGTTAAAAGCAGTGAATAAATCGTAAAAACGCTGGCTCCGCCCGGTTTGACCAGGGATGACGAGATAGATTTGCCGGAATAACCACGGCGGGACACCGCCCTGGCAGCAGGGATCCGGGATGAACCAGGCACGCAGCAGAGCCAGGGCAGCCAGGCCGCCTGCCACTGCCTTCGAGCGTTCTTACCTCGGGACGATCGAGCAGGTCCGCGAGGTGTGCGTGGACATGACCGCGATCACCGACGGCTGCCCGCTATCGGACGACCTGGTGCTGATTACGTCGGAGCTCGCGACTAACGCCATCGTTCACAGCCGTTCCGGCCGGCCGGCCGGAACGTTCACGGTGCGGGTCACGCTCTATCCGGACGACTACGCCTG
Organism: Trebonia sp.; assembly: GCA_036509215.1. GTDB lineage: Bacteria > Actinomycetota > Actinomycetes > Streptosporangiales > Streptosporangiaceae > Trebonia. The sequence continues at coordinate 1,552 of DATCGA010000756.1, read as the reverse complement.
GGTTGAGGTCATTGACCAGGGCGGCGAGTGGGCCAGCGGCCGTCAAAGGCACGGGCTCACCGCCCTCGCATCCATCGCCGGAGACGGCAACTGGGGCGTCGACGGCGACGAGGCCTGCCACGTCACGTGGTTCCGCCTCAATTTGCCCAAGCCGCGCATCGCACCGCGGCTAGCCTCGAACGGCTAGCGCGGCCGGGGCCAGCCAGCCGCGGGCCGCGCTCGTCAGCGGGTGAGCCTGGCGACCAGCAGGCAGACGTCGTCGTCGCGGGTGCTGCCGCTGAGAAGCTCGCGCTGGACGGCGGCGCAGGTCTGCTCCGCGTCGAGGCCGACGGCCCCGCGCATCGCGTCGGCGAGCGCCACGAAGCCCTCGGCGATGTCCCGGCGCCGGCGTTCGATGAGGCCGTCGGTGTAGAACAGCAGCCTGGCGCCCCCTGCCAGCCGTCGATACCCGGCCGTGAAGGCGCCGCCGCTGTCGACGCCGAGCATGGTGCCGCTAGAATCGTCAAGGTATTCGATCTGGTCGGCGTCAGCAGCGCAGACTGGCGCCGGGTGCCCGGCGTTAGCGTACCGAAGGTCGCCGTTGACCGGGTCGAGCACTGCGTAGACCGCGGTGGCCATCGCCTCAGGAAGCAGCCGGCTCAGCGCCCTATTGGTACATGCCAGCACGTCGCAGGGGTCCGGCCGGTCGATCGCGTAGGCGCGGAGCAGGTTGCGCACTTGGCCCATGATCGACGCCGAGGTGATGCTGTGGCCCACGACGTCGCCGATGACCAGCCCTACCCGGCCGTCGCCGAGCGGGAAGGCGTCGTACCAGTCACCGCCGACATCGATGCCGTCGGTCCCCGGGATGTAGCGCACCGCGAGGTCCAGCCCGGCGATGCTGGGGAGGGCATCGGGCAAGACTGAGCGCTGGAGGGTCTCGGCGACGCTGTGATCGCGGGCGGAGGTGTCGGCGTTGGCCAGCCCGACGCCGACCCGGCGGCTGAGTTCCTCGATCACCGCGATGTCCGTCTCCGCGAAACCGGGCCTCCCCCCGGAGCGGCCGACGGCGAGGACGCCGAGCGGGCGCCGGTCGGCCATGAGCGGAGCGGCCAGCACGGTCTCGGTCTCCAGCCGGGCCAGGATGTCGCCGAGCATCGGGCTGGCCTCGCTGCGGTGGGCCAGCCAGGCAGAAACGTCGCCCACCACCTGGCTGGCGCCGGTGGCGTAGGCCGTCGCGACCGCCGCCCGATGGGTGGCCGGGACCGTCTCGTCGGTCAGGTCAGCCGACAGCGTGCCGCGGGCGGGGTCGCGGTAGGCGATCGCGGTGGCCCGCAGCCCGTTCCCTTCGGGCAGGAAGACCATGCAGAAGTCGGCCAGGCTGTCCGCCACCAGCAGGCAGGCGCGCTGGAGAAGCTCGTGCCGGTCCTGCGCCGCCGCGACCAGACTGCCCGCCCGGAGCAGGAACGTGAGCCGTTCCCGGTCGTTGTCGGCTTCGGCGCGCGCGACGCGCTCGCGGGCAAGGATCTCGGCCCGCTCCCGCTCGGCGCGCTGCCGCGCGGTCAGGTCGACG
>DATCGA010000755.1:0-10688 GCA_036509215.1 Trebonia sp. | reverse complement strand
CCACGGCCGGATACCAGGCCGAGGCCCGACGGCTCACCATCGGGGGCTCGGCCAGCGTCCGCTGGAAGTCTGCCCGTACGTTGGACAGAGCGCGCCCGGCGTTTCGCCGCAGCCGCGACGGCCACGCGGGCAGCGTCCCCGCCGCGGCGGCGTCGCCGGCCGGCCGCCCGGCGCCGGCCGCCCCCGTCGTCAGCGCCTCGTCCATGTAGTCGGCCACCGCTCGCACCGCCTCGGCGAACTGCCCCGGCAGGTGCACCTGCCACGCCGACGGCCACGGCGCGTAGCCGACGACGAGGACAACCACGCTAGCCAGCACGGTATCGACCAGCCGGGCCTCGGCCAGCCGCCACCCGATCGGGGTCAGCAGGTCGATGAGCAGCACCACCAGCGGTGTCAGGAACGTCGCGACCAGCCCGAAGTTCCGGGCCCGAGCGAACGGCAGCAGCGCCGCCAGCACCCCGAACGGCAGCAGCAGCCACGGCCCGTAGGGCACGATCACGAGGATCGCCGCGCCAAGCACCGCCCCGACCACGGTGCCGATCGCGCGCTGCAGCGCCCGGGCGAAGACCGAGCCATAGTCGGGCTTGAGGATGATCCCGACGGTGAGCACCAGCCAGTACGACCGCTGCAGCGGCAGCACCTCGCTCAGCACCGCCGCGACCCCGGTGCAGAGCATCAGCCGGATCGTGTACTCCCACGCGATCCGGCCCCCGTAGAGCTGTTCGCCCAGGTGGATGGCCCGCCCGCGCAGCCGCGCGCGGAACCGGGGGGAGTCCGGCTTGGTCGGGGGAGCGGTCGCCGCCCAGTTCCCGGAGATCACGCCCTCCAGCGTCAACAGCCCGTCCCGCAGCTCAAGCGCCCCCGGCGACGACGACCACTGCGGCGGGACCATCGGCAGCCATTCGGGGCCGGTCAGCACCCGATGGCTGCCAAGACGCCAGCGTCCGAGGCCCGACCGGCCGGAACCGCGCCCGCCTGACCTGCGGGCTCGAACTCTGGCGCCGCGCAGACCAAGCATTCCCGAGCCGGGGCCGTGCCCGTCGAGCACCGCGTCGGCCAGCCGGTCGAGCGTGTCGGTGACCCATGGCGGCACCTTCTCGCCCGCCACGCGCAGCGTGGACGTCGCCTCGACGATCTGATGGCTGGCATTGAGCACTGCCATGAGATGCATGTCCCGTCGCGACCGTCCGTTCGACCCCGCCCGCCCGGTCAGCATCGCGTCGTACGCCTGGTTGAGCGCGGCCGTGACCGCGTCCCTGGCGTCGTACGAACCCGGCGTCCCGATCGCGCGCAGGTCGTCGGCCAGGGAGTGGTAGACGGCGGCGACCGCCTTCCGTTCCACGCTGCGCGGCGAGAGCAGGAACCCGGGCGTGATCAGCAGCAGCGCCCACGCCACCCCGACCGCCCACTGCGCCGCGACCTGCCACCACGGCCGTAGCCCGCCCAGCGCCCCCAGCCCGAGCGTGCTGTAGACGAACAGCTGCAGGCTGGTGATCGAGCCGATCCCGCCCAGCCGGGTCAGGATCGTGGAAACCCCGGCCACGACGACCACCGCGACGACCGCGATCCAGCCGCGTCCGTGGATCAGCATGCCGATGAGCAGGCCGGGCGCGCCGCCGCAGACCGCCGACGTCCCGATTCGCTTGACCCGGTTCCAGTACGGTCCGCCGTTGTCGATCGTGATCGAGAGCAGCGCGCCAAGCGCGGGCAGCAGCGCGAGTTCGCGGCGCCCGGTGAGGAACGCGACCGCCAGCGGCACCCAGAGCGCGAGCACCGCCCGCGCCATCGTCCCCCAGGGGATGGGCGCCTTCTTCGGCCGCACGACCTCGGCCAGCCATTCGGGCACCACGTCGTCAAGCCAGTCGGGGACCCCGAGCCGCCCGCCGAAAAAACTCCGCACAACATCCAAGGCTAGAGACATATCCGCCGGCCGGAACCGTGGCACCTCCATTGGAGTCCAAGGGGGATGAGAACAATGAACGGGAAGGCGGCCCTCGCGGCCGCCTGCGCGGCTCTCGCGCTGACCGCCTGCGCGAGCGGGGGGACGTCGGCCGCGGGACACTCGCAGGCGTCCTCCCCGCACGGGTCTGCCTCGCCGGCCACCGACGTAGCGTCGTCCGTCACCGGGGTGACGCTCCGGCAGCGGGCCGAGGCGGACGCCGCCGCCATCCTCAGGTCGTTCGCGGTGCCGCCGGGCGGTCACCGCCTCGCTGGTCCGCCGGACCTGACCGGCGGCGAGCTCAAGACCCCGGCCAGCTATCTCGGGGCGACCTGGGAGGTGCACGTGACCGACTTCTGGGCCGCGCCGGGCGCTCCGCAGGCGCTGCTGGCCTGGGAGCAGGCGCACCTGACGGCCCGGTTCACCCTCGGCGACGCGGGCTTCGGGCCGCCCGTCTGGGACCGCGCCTTCGAACTCGCCGGTGAAGGTGCCCTGGTCACCAGGGAGCTGGACGTCGAGGTGGCGAGCGCGGGCGACGGCCAGACCGGCATCAGGGTGGACGCGTGGGTGGCCTGGCAGCCGCCCCGGTCGCCCGGCAGCCTGATCCCGCCCGCGGCCAGGTCGGTCACCATCGCCGAGTCGTCCAACGGCGGCCTGGCCGGCCCAGCCGGCGCAGCCGCGAAGCGCCTGCCCGCCCCCGTCACGATCAACGACCCGGCCACTGTGCGCAGGCTCGCGACGCTCATCGACGGTCTCCCGCTGTCGACGATCCCGCCCGACAGTCCCTGTCCGTTTGCCCCCGGCCCCTTCCTCAGCCTGACGTTCCGCGCCCGAGCGGGCGGCCCCGCGCTCGCGCTAGTCCAGACCGACCAGTCCTGCGACGGCGTCACGCTCGCCGTCCACGGCCAGCAGCAGCCTCCCCTGCAGAACGAGTCCACCCTGGACGGCCGGATCCTCAAGCTGGCCGCCCTCGGCTGGAAGCTGCCCTAGCCACCGGATCCCGGGTCAAGCCGGATCCCGGCCAAGCCGGTCAGGCAGGCGGAACCGCGGCTGCCCGGCCCGCCGTCCAAGTGGCATGAGACTTCGCGCAAGCGCCTCCGCCGGCCGCTGCACTGCCATCGCCTCGCTTGCCCTCGCCGTCGCCACCCTCGATCTGGCCGGCCGCGGTGGCGTGAATCTCACCATCGGCGGCAGGCAGCAGCCGGCCCAGGCCGGCCCGGGCACCGACAGCGGCCCGCAGATCCTGAAGACGGCCGGCCTGTCGTGGAAGATCCCCGCGCGCTAAGAAGATCGCGGGTTGGTATGAATTATGGCGTTTCGGGACAGGGGGTGCTGTAAAAAGAGCCCATGAAAATTCTGATCCGGTTCCTCGTGATCGCGGCCGCGCTCGGCATCGCGGCCTGGCTGGTCCCAGGAATCGTGCTCACGGGCCACGACCACGTGGCGAAGGTGGAGACGCTGCTGATCGTCGCCGTCATCTTCGGCGTGATCAACATTCTCCTCAAGCCGATCATCAAGACCGTGGGCTGCGCGTTCTACGTGCTCACGCTGGGCCTGTTCGCGCTCGTGGTGAACGGCCTGCTGCTATGGCTGACCAGCTACATCGCCTACGACAAGCTGCACGAGCCGTTTCACGTCACCGGGTTCGTGGCCGCCGTCGAGGGCGCCCTCGTGGTCGCCGTCATCAGCTTCGTTGCGCACCTGGTCATCCCCGACGACGGTGATCGGCGCTAAGGTGGCCCGGCGGGTCATAGACTTATCCGCCATACACTTGTGCTGCGCTGCTTATCCGCGCAGTTACCATCCACGTCTCTGGAGTCACGCCGCCGTGAAGACCGCTGTCGAAGAGCTGAGCCCGACCCGTGTCCGGCTGAGCGTCGAGGTTTCCTTCGAGGAGCTTAAGCCGAGCCTCGACAAGGCTTACCGCGAAGTCGCGCAGCAAGCGCGCATCCCCGGGTTCCGTCCTGGCAAGGTGCCGCCGCGCGTCATTGATATGCGGATCGGCCGGGGCGCGGTGCTGACCGAGGCGGTCAACGACGCGCTTCCCGAGTTCTACAGCAAGGCCGTGCAGGAGGCCGAGGTGTTCGTCCTCGGCCAGCCGGACGTGGAGATCACCCAGCTCGAGGACGGCAAGGAGCTGTCGTTCACGGCCGAGGTCGAGGTCAGGCCCAAGTTCGAGCTGCCCGACTTCGACACGCTGACCGTCACCGTCGACAGCGCCGAGGTCACCTCGGACGACATCGACGAGTACCTCACCAGCCTGCGCGAGCGCTTCGCGAGCCTCAAGGGCGTGCAGCGCGCGGCCGAGGACGGCGACTACGTGACCCTGGACCTGTCCGCGTCGGTCGACGGCGAGCTGGTCGAGGACGCGCAGGCGACCGGGCTGTCCTACCAAGTCGGCAGCGGCGAGATGCTCGAGGGCCTCGACGAGGCGCTGACCGGGCTGTCCGGCGGGGAGTCGGCGACGTTCAGCACCGAGCTCGCGGGCGGCGAGGCGGCGGGCCAGGAGGCCGACGTCACCGTGACCGTGCAGTCGGTCAAGATGCGCGAGCTGCCCGAGCTTGACGACGAGTTCGCCCAGCTCGCCAGCGAGTTCGACACCCTTGACGAGCTCCGCGAGGACACCCGCGGCCAGCTCGAGCGGGTCAAGAAGCTCCAGCAGGCCACCCAGGCGCGCGACAAGGCCGTGGACGCGCTCATCGACAGCATCGACATCCCGCTGCCGGAGAAGTTCGTCGAGCACGAGCTCAGCCACGCCCGCGAGAACGTCGACAACCAGCTCGTCCAGATGCGCCTGTCCAAGGACGACTACCTCAAGTCGCTGGAGAAGACCGAGGAGGAGTTCGACGCCGACCTCGTGCAGCAGTCCGAGCGCTCCGTCCGGGTCGGCTTCGTCCTCGACGAGCTTGCCCGGGCCGAGAACCTCCAGGTCAACCAGGCCGAGCTCTCCTACTTCGTCGCCGACCAGGCGCAGCGGATGGGGATCAGCCCCGAGTTCTTCGCCCGGCAGCTCACCGAGAGCAACCAGATCGGCGTCGCGATCACCGAGGTGCTCCGGGGCAAGGCCGCCACGCTGGCGGCCGAGCGCGTCACCGTGACCGACGACAAGGGCGAGACGATCGACGTGAAGGCGCGGATCGAGGCGCTCAACTCCGACGTCGACGCGATGCTCGCCGCCCAGGCCGCGGCCGAGGCCGGCACCGACATCGAGGTCGACGACCTCGCGATCGACGTGGCGGCCGCCCTCGAGGCGGAGGACGAGACCGAGGTCGTGCTCGAGGCCGTCGCCGAGGCGGAGGCAGAGGCCGAGGTCGTCGACGAGGCCGAGGCCATCGTCGAGGACGCGGAAGGCGACGACGAGGGCGAAGAAAAGGCCTGACCTGCTCGAACTAGCTGGCCCAGGGCTCCGGCCCTGGGCCACGCTTTTTTGTAGCAAGCCCGCAACGCGATGCGCCCAAAGCGAACAGCGGGGTACTCAGGACTTGGCCGCGCCGCAGGGGCGTTAATGTCGCAGACAACGACACCCGAAGTGATCGGAGCAGGTGACCACGTGACACAGCTAGTTGCCAGGACGGCTTCCCCTGACGCGCCCGTGATTCCGGGAGATCTGCTGTTCCAGCGGTTGCTGCGGCACCGCATTATCTTTCTCGGGCAGCAGGTGGACGATGACATCGCCAACCGGATCTGCGCCGAGATGCTTCTGCTCTCCGCCGAGGACCCGACGAGCGACATCTCGCTCTACATCAACTCCCCGGGCGGTTCGGTCTACGCGGGTCTGGCGATCTACGACGTGATGCAGTTCGTGCCCAACGACGTGGGCACCTACGCGATGGGGATGGCCGCATCGATGGGCCAGTTCCTGCTCACGGCGGGCGCCAAGGGCAAGCGGTACGCGCTGCCGCACGCCACGGTGCTGATGCACCAGCCGTCCGGCGGCATCGGCGGCACCGCGACCGACATCCGGATCCAGGCCGAGCAGATGCTGCACGTCAAGAAGACGCTGTTCGAGCGCACCGCGGCGCACACCGGCCAGCCCATCGGGACCATCGAGAAGGACGCCGACCGGGACCGCTGGTTCACCGCCGAGGAGGCCAAGACGTACGGCTTCATCGACCACGTTGTGCGCAGCGCCCTCGAGGTCCCGTCCGGGAGCATCGGCTCCTAAGGCTCCGCAGGCAGAGAGCGGAACCCACGGACATAATGACCCGAATCGGTTAAGGAGCGAACGAACGTGACCGATCTAAACAGCAGGACTCCGCAGTCCAGGTACGTGCTGCCGTCCTTCGTCGAGCGCACCTCGTACGGGGTCAAGGAGATGAACCCGTACAACAAGCTCTTCGAGGAGCGGATCATCTTCCTCGGCGTCCAGATCGACGACGCCTCCGCCAACGACGTGATGGCCCAGCTGCTCACGCTCGAGGCGATCGACCCGGACCGCGAGATCACGATGTACATCAACTCGCCCGGCGGGTCGATGACCTCAATGATGGCCATCTATGACACGATGCAGTTCATCCAGCCGGAGATCACCACCTGCTGCATCGGCCAGGCCGCCAGCGCGGCGGCGATCTTGCTCGCGGCGGGCACAAAGGGCAAGCGCATCGCACTGCCGAACTCGCGGATCCTGATCCACCAGCCGGCGACCGAGGGCGGCTACGGCCAGTCGTCGGACATGGAGATCCAGGCCAACGAGATCCTGCGGATGCGGAGCGCGATGGAGAACATTCTTGCCCTGCATACCGGCAACGACGAAGAGATCATCCGGCGCGACATCGAGCGCGACAAGTTCCTGACGGCCGCCGAGGCCAAGGAATACGGGATGATCGACGAGGTGCTGACGGCTCTCAAGCGCGGTTCGCTGAAGGTCCCGGCAGTAGTTTCGTAGCACGGGGGAGGATTCGCTCTTCCCTCCCGGGCCGCTGAGGGGGTTTGATTGGAACCATCGGACTCCACAAGGCGGTACCGTCAAATAGCAAGCGGTTGACGGCATGGCGGGATAGGCCCGTCATGCCCGACCCGGCACACACGCCAGGACGGGCATGACGGACCACGTTACGGCCCCATGTAAAGGAGAAGCTGGGTGGCACGCATCGGTGACGGTGGCGACCTGTTGAAGTGCTCGTTCTGCGGGAAGAGCCAGAAGCAGGTAAAGAAGCTCATCGCCGGGCCCGGCGTGTACATCTGCGACGAGTGCATCGACCTCTGCAACGAGATCATCGAGGAAGAGCTCTCGGAGACGACGGAGCCGACCTGGGACAAGCTGCCCAAGCCGCGCGAGATCTACGAGTTCCTCGACGAGTACGTGATTGGCCAGGACAAGGCCAAGAAGGCGCTCTCGGTCGCGGTGTACAACCACTACAAGCGGGTTCAGACCGGCGGCGACCGCCCCGGCAGCGACAGCGTGGAGCTGGCCAAGTCCAACATCCTGCTGCTCGGCCCGACCGGCTCGGGCAAGACGCTGCTCGCGCAGACGCTGGCCAGGCTGCTCAACGTGCCGTTCGCGATCGCCGACGCGACCGCGCTGACCGAGGCCGGCTACGTCGGCGAAGACGTCGAGAACATCCTGCTCAAGCTGATCCAGGCGGCTGACTACGACGTCAAGAAGGCCGAGACCGGGATCATCTACATCGACGAGATCGACAAGATCGCCCGCAAGTCGGAGAACCCGTCGATCACCAGGGACGTGAGCGGCGAGGGCGTCCAGCAGGCGCTGCTGAAGATCCTGGAAGGCACCACCGCCAGCGTCCCGCCGCAGGGCGGCAGGAAGCACCCGCACCAGGAGTTCATCCAGATCGACACCACGAACGTGCTGTTCATTTGCGGTGGCGCGTTCGCGGGCCTGGAGAAGATCGTCGAGCAGCGCTCCGGCGCCAACGGAATCGGCTTCAGCAGCGTGCTCCGGGTCCGCTCGAAGAACATGACCGCGGACTCGTTCGCCGACGTGATGCCGGAGGACCTGCTCAAGTTCGGCATGATCCCCGAGTTCGTCGGCCGTCTCCCGGTCATCACCAGCGTGCACAACCTGGACCGCGAGGCGCTCATCCAGATCCTCACCGAGCCCCGCAACGCCCTCGTCAAGCAGTACAAGCGCCTGTTCGAGCTGGACGGCGTGGACCTGGAGTTCACCCCGGACGCGCTCGAGGCCGTCGCCGACCAGGCCAACCTGCGCGGCACCGGCGCCCGCGGCCTGCGCGCGATCATGGAGGAAGTGCTGCTGTCGGTGATGTACGAGGTGCCGAGTCGCAAGGACGTCGAGCGGGTCGTCATCACCCGCGAGGCGGTGCTCGAGAACGTCAACCCGACCCTCGTCCCGCGCGACGTCTCCCGCCGCATTCCCCGCGACAAGTCCGCCTGACAGAGGGTCATCGATAGCCGCTACTTTGCCGGTATTGCCCCGGACGATCGCCGCGCGCGGATAACCTCAGTGGGTTAGTTCGCGAGTGATGGCAACCGGAGAATGAGCGCAGATGAGCGGCTGGGATAAACCGTCCAGGCCTACATGGGACCCGCAGGATGGTCCGGAAGACGGCACGCAGGCGTTCCCAGCGGATGGCACCGACGACCGCTGGTCGCAGCCAGCCGGCTCCGACTGGGGCGGATCGGGAGCGGCTGACGGCCAAGACCTCGGCCGGGGCGACTTCGGCCCCCCCGATTTCGGCGGCCCAGATCTCGGTTCGGCCGACCACGGCCGCCCCGACTACGATCGCGCCGACCGCCGCGAGCCCGCCTTCCCGCCCGAGCAGAACGACTTTCCGCCTGAGCAGAACGGCTTCCCGCCGGCCGACTTCTTGCCCCAGGGGTTCGAGCCCCGCAAGCCCGGCGCGACCCTGGCCGGCCGCGACTTGCCCGGCCGCGAGCTGCCGGTGCGCGGCGGCTACGGGTCAGGGCCGCAGGCCTCCGCGCGGGACGAGCCGCCGTGGCCCGGCCCGGCCCGGCAGGAGTCCTCGCGCCAGGAGTCGGCCCGCCCGGATTACGGCCGGCCGGCCGAGAACGGCCGCGCAGGCGAGAACGGCCGCCCGGATCTCGGCCGGACCGATCTCGACCGCCCGGGTGCCCCGGGCCAGGACTTTCCCCGTCGCGATCCCGGCCGCGCGGAGTTCTCGGCCTACTCCACCTACTCCGGTCAGCCCGATCAGGCCATCCAGGCGCCGCCCCCGGCGAACCAGGCCGACGCCGAGCTCACCGCCCGGATGGACCCGGCCCTGCAGGACTTCTTCGGCCCGACCAAGCCAGACCCCCGCTACAGCGCCGGGCGGCCAAGCCTGGCCGCCCGGCCGCCGGGGCTGCCCGGCCCGGGACTGCCCGGCCCCGGTCAGGCAGGCCCCGGTCAGGCAGGCCCCGGGTGGTCGGACCAGGAGCAGCAGCCGCCACGCCGAGGCGACGGACGCGGCCCGCGGCGGCCCGGCCGCGCGGTCGCCGCGTGGGAGGACCCGGCCGGCTACCCGTCGGGACCCGACGACGGCCCCCGGCGCCCCCGACCGCGGCCCGGGCGCTTCGACGAGGACGAGCCGCCGTCGAATAGCCGGCGCAACTGGATCATCGCCATCGCCGCCGTGGTCGTGGTCGTCATCGGCGGCGGCGCCTACCTGGTGCTGAAGCCGAGCGGTAACAACACCCCGACCTCCGCGGGCGCCACCACCCCGACCGCCTCGACATCGACGTCGGCCCCCGCATCGACGCCCGCGGCGACGCCGAAGAGCTCCGGCGCCAGCAAGAGCCCGGACGTGTCAGGCAACGCGACCTCGGCCGGCGCCTATGTGCTGTCCGCCCCGGCCACCGCCGCCGGCTACCCGCTCGGGTCGGACCCGCACTTCCTGGCCACCGCGACCTCGACCGCGGCGACGATCGAGCAGACCGCAGTCGCGGGCGGCGGCGGCACGGTCGCCGGCAGCCCGGTCTCGGCGTCCTACACGGTGCCGGACGCGCAGACGATCGAGTTCGTCGGCTATCAGGGCACCTTCGACCCGGCGAAGGTGATGAGCAACCTCAAGTCGTACGGCTCGTCGGAGACCACCTATCCGGCCGGCCCGAACGGCGGCGACCTCGCCTGCGCTAACACCACCGCGACGGCGAGCACCCCGAGCGGCGGGGTCTGCGTCTGGGTCACCAAGTCGACGCTGGGCTTCACCGAGTTCTTCACCCAGGCAAATGGCCCCGAAGCGCTCAACAGCGCCCAGTCCAAGGGAGCCGAGGACACGGTGAACATGCGGGCAAGCGTCGAAAAGCTCAAGTCCTGATAACCAAGTGGGCACCGGGCCACGGGAATTCGTAGACTCCCTTGGTGTGACCGACCGCGAGCCTGACGGGCTTCCATCCCAGTACGCGCCAGCAGACGTGGAAGCCCGACGTTACGAGCACTGGGAGAAGGCGGGCTACTTCACGCCCGAGGCCCAGGAGAACGAGAACGCCCCGAGCTTCGCCATCGTCCTCCCGCCGCCGAACGTAACCGGCTCGCTGCACATCGGCCATGCGCTCGACCACACGCTGAGCGACGCGCTGGTCCGCCGTCGCCGGATGCAGGGCTACCGCACGCTGTGGCTGCCGGGCATGGACCACGCGGGCATCGCGACCCAGAACGTCGTCGAGCGCGAGCTCGCCAAGGACGGCCTATCCCGCCACGACCTCGGCCGCGAGGCGTTCGTGGAGCGCGTCTGGCAGTGGAAGACCGAGTACGGCGGCCGCATCCTCGGCCAGATGCGCCGCCTCGGCGACAGCGTGGACTGGTCCCGCGAGCGGTTCACCATGGACG
>DATCGA010000754.1:0-13784 GCA_036509215.1 Trebonia sp. | reverse complement strand
GGGCGCGCGGGCCGGCCTGGTCGCGCCGGACGAGGTCACGTTCGAGTACCTGAAGGGCCGGCCGTACGCGCCGCAGGGCGCCGACTGGGACGCCGCCGTGGCCTACTGGAGCGGGCTCGGGACCGACGAGGGGGCCGTCTTCGACCACGAGGTCACGATCGACGCGACCGGGCTTACCCCGTACGTCACCTGGGGCACCAACCCCGGCCAGGCGCTGCCGCTGGGCGGCACCGTCCCGGCGCCGGGCGAGACCAAGGACCCGAACGGCACCGAGCGCGCCCTCACCTACATGGGCCTGACCGCGGGCACGCCGCTCAAGCAGATCGCGGTCGACACCGTGTTCGTCGGCTCCTGCACCAACGGCCGGATCGAGGACCTGCGGGCCGCCGCCGACGTGATCCGCGGCCGGAAGGTCGCCGACGGGGTCCGGATGCTCGTCGTCCCCGGTTCCATGCAGGTCCGCGCGCAGGCCGAGGGCGAGGGGCTGAACGAGATCTTCACCGCCGCCGGGGCCGAGTGGCGCAGCGCCGGCTGCTCGATGTGCCTGGGCATGAACCCGGACACGCTCAAGCCGGGGGAGCGGTCCGCCTCGACCTCGAACAGGAACTTCGAAGGCCGCCAGGGCAAGGGCGGTCGCACCCACCTGGTGTCCCCCGCCGTCGCCGCCGCCACCGCCGTCACCGGGCGGCTGTCCGCGCCGGCCGACCTGTAGGGAGTAGGACATGGAACCATTCGTCAGCCACACCGGGCGCGCGCTGCCGCTGCGGCGCAGCAACGTGGACACCGACCAGATCATCCCGGCCGTGTACCTCAAGCGGGTCACCCGCGAGGGGTTCGGCGACGGGCTCTTCGCGGCCTGGCGGGAGGACCCGTCGTTCGTCCTCAACCAGCCCCGCTACGCCGGCGCGACCATCCTGGTGGCGGGGCCGGACTTCGGCACCGGGTCGTCGCGCGAGCACGCCGTCTGGGCGCTGCTCGACTACGGCTTCCGGGCGGTGATCGCGCCGAGGTTCGGCGATATCTTCCGCAACAACTCCACCAAGGCGGGGCTGCTGCCGGTGGTGCTGCCGGAGAAGGTCGTGGCGCTCATCCAGGACGCAGCCGAGGGCGAGCCGCCGGCCTCGGTCACCGTCGACCTCGGGCAGCGCGAGGTGCGCGTCACCGGCGGCGGCCTGGCCGAGGACCTCGTGGAGCCGTTCCAGATCGACGACTACACCCGCTGGCGGCTGATGGAGGGCCTCGACGACATCGGCCTGACGCTGCGGCACTCCGACGCGGTGGCCGCCTTCGAGGCCGGCCGCCCGGCCTGGCTGCCCGCCACGCTGTAGTCGCCGGGCCGCGCCGGATTCGCTCCGATATGCGTTCATTTGCTGGATCGCGATTCCCTGAACAGGACCGACACGCCGGCCAAAATTGGCCAAGGTTATTGTGTAGCGAGGCCCGATCGCCTACTTTCGGGCTGGTCAGGGGTCGCGATTCTGGCGTGCATGCCCATAAGCGCGGCCTCCCGTGGGGGAACGCAGGAGTGAATAATGAACAAGCGTGATCTGATCGACGCGCTCTCGGGTCGCCTGGGGGACAAGAAGTCCGCGACCGAGGCGCTGAACGCAGTCCTCGAGACCATCCAGTCGGCCGTGGCAAGCGGCGACAAGGTCGCGATCACCGGTTTCGGCGTCTTCGAGAAGAGCGAGCGCCCGGCTCGGACGGCGCGTAACCCCGCGACGGGGGCCGAGATCAACGTGCCCGCGAGCTCAGTGCCGAAGTTCCGCCCTGGGGCGGACTTCAAGGCCCTGGTCAACGGGGACAAGCCGGGCGAGCAGAAGGCGGCCCCCAAGGCCGCCGCGAGGAAGAAGTAACGGCAAGGGTCAGGCAGCGAGCAGCCCTTACACCGCCCGTCGCGTAGGCAGTCAGAGGCGCGCCCGCGCGCGACCAGGGCGGGCTCATCGCCCGCTGACCCGGTCACGGGCGACCGCGGCAGCCGTCGGCTACCGCGGCCCGTCCGGCTTGGCCAGCGCGGTGGCGATGATCCGGTCGATCAGGGCAGGCGTCGGCAGCCCGCTGGCCGCCCACATCATCGGGAAGCCCGACATCGGCGTCATCCCCGGCATCGTGTTGATCTCGTTCACCAGGACCTTGCCGTCGGAGGTGTAGAAGCAGTCGACGCGGGCGAGCCCCTCGCACGAGATCGCGTCGAACGCGGCGCATGACAGCGCCCGCACCTGCTCGAGGGCCTGCGCGGGGATCGGGGCGGGGATCTCCATCCGGGTGTTCGCCGCCAGGTACTTGGCCTCGAAGTCGTACCAGGTCGAGTCGGGATCCACCATGACCTGCCCGGGCACGCTGGCCTCGGTCGGCCCGCCGTTGACGCCCTCGAGCACCGCGCACTCGACCTCGACCCCGTCGATCGCCGCCTCGACCAGCACCTTGCGGTCGTACCGGCGCGCCTCCTCGATCGCCGCCTCGAGCTCGTCGAGGTCGGCCGCCCGCGACGTCCCGATCGACGACCCGCCGCGCGCGGGCTTGACGAACACCGGCCAGCCGAGCTCGCCGATCTCGTCGAGCACGCGCTTGCGCTCTGCCTCGGAGGCGGCCGACCCCCAATCGCGGTCGCGCACCACCACGTACGGCCCGATGGGCAGCCCCCGCGCCGCGAACAGCAGCTTCATGTACTCCTTGTCCATGCCGGCCGCGCTGGCGAAAACCCCGGCCCCCGCGTACCTGACGCCGGCCATCTCCAGCAGCCCCTGGATGGTCCCGTCCTCGCCGAAGGTCCCGTGCAGCAGCGGCACCACCACGTCGACCTCGCCCAGGTCGGCGGGCACGGCCGCAGGCCCGGAGAACACCAGCGAGCCGCCGCCGGGCCCGGCCTGCGGCGTGACCGACACGCCGGGCGTGGCCATCGCCTCGACCGACGGCAGCTCGCCCGCGGTCAGCGCCAGCTGTGAGACATCGCCCGAGGTCAGCACCCACCGGCCGTCGCGCGCGATGCCGACCGGCAGCACGTCGTACTTGTCCCGGTCGATGGCCCCGAGGAAGAGCCCGGCGCTAGCGCACGACACCGCGTGCTCGGCGCTCCGCCCCCCGAACACGACGGCGACCCGTATCTTGCGCTGCGCGCTCATGCCCCACCACCTCCATTGCCCAAGTCATCCCGAAGATGGTAGCCGCTGGCCAGCGCTGAAGGGTTTGCCCCGCCGTTACATCCCCAAGCGCTTCTAGCGGCGGGGGGCGGCCACGTCATGGGTAGGCGTAGTAGGAGCCGGTGAGGTCAACGTTGACGGCGACCGGCTTGGATCCGCTGTTGTAGAGGCGGATGGCGCCGTCCTTGCCCACCGCGACGATGGCGGCGTTGGCGACGGGGATCCCGCGGGCGTAGCTGAGGCTGATGAGGAACGGCAGGGGCGTGCCGTCGGCGTAGGCGGCGAGGGTGCCGGACGCGGCCGCCTCGGAGGCGGTGAGGTCGAGCGCCACGCCGGTGGTGCCGGTCGCCGGTATGCCGTTCTTGCCGCTGACCGTCAGCGCGACCGACCGGTTGGCAGCGATCGTGACCGTGCCCAGCCGCCGTGGCGTGGCCGGCAGGAACACCGCGTCCGAGCCGGTGTAGAGGTAGTAGCCGACCACCTCGGCGGTGAAGTAGGCCGCGCCCGCGCCCGCGTTCTCAAGCACGACCTTGCCGCCGTTGAGCGGCACCATGTCGAGGTTGGTGACCTGCTGCTCCTTGTCCCAGTAGCCGTCGGTGTCAGCCGCCTCGGATCCCCATCCGCCCGTGCCGTAGGTGGCGAAGCTGCCCGCCGTCGTGCCGCCGGAGGCGGTGACGTCGAGGACGACGTCCTGCGCGTCGGCCGGGACGCCGTGGGTGCCTGCCACCGCGAACGTCAGCTGGCGATCGCCCGCGACCTCGGTCTTGGGCAGCACCGTAACCGGCGTGACCGGGGAGTAGGTCTCGCCGTAGCCGCCGTAGCCTCCGTAGCCGTCGGTGGTCGTGATCGTGTCGACCCCGTACGTGACGACCTCGAGGTTGATGGTCCCGGCGCTGCCGTTGTAGAAGTCGACCGTGCTGCCCGTTGCCAGCGTCGAGTTCTCGGCCGCGCGGCCCGCCTGGAACTGCACGGTCGACAGATCGGGCCGGGTGGTGCCGTTCGGGTACACGATGACGTAGCCGGCCTTCTGGGGGCTGGTGACCCGGACGTCGATCAGCGCCCCGCGGGTGGCGCCACCGCCCTCCTCGAGCGTCAGCAGCGGGATCTTGACCGTCGCGTGGGCCGCGACGGAGTGGCTGTACTCGACCTTCGGGAACACGTCCTGCGGCTCATCGCCCACCGTGATCGTGGCCTTGGCGGTGGACGTTCGCCCAAGCTTGTCGGTCACGGTGGCCGTGGCGGTGTAGGTGCCCGGTTCCGCGTAGGTGTACTCCCAGGTCACATTCGGATCGTCGGGGTTCGACGCCCGGCCGGAGCCGCCGTAGCTGATGGCCGAGCTGGCTATCCCCCACGTGGGCACCCCGGTCGAGGCGGTGAAGTCGGCCGTGTCGGGCGTGATGCCCGGGGAACTGCCCAGTCCGTCAGGCGCGGCGCTGAGCCCGGCCGTCGGCCCCTGATCGGGGAGGGCGTAGACCTGGTACGTCGCGATCGCCGTGGTGCCGCTGGTGTCGGTCGCGGTGACGGTGACCGTGTACTGGCCCGGCGTCGGGTACGTATGGGGCACGAGGGTGGCGGGGGCGCCGGAGACCGCCGCGCTGCCGTCCCCGAAGTTGACCGTGTAGCTCACCGGCTCGCCCCACCCGCTGGTGGCGGCCCCGGTCGTCACCCCGGAAGTGAACGGCACCGCCCCGGCCGCGTACCCGGCCGAGTTCAGCGCCGGGGCGGAGGCCGTGACCGGCATGGCGTCCTCGCGCGTGAACGCGCCCCGGCTGGCGTAGCAGCTGCCGCTGCCGAGGTCGGCGTCGGTCGCCAGCGGGTCCCGGAGCCAGGGCTGGCCGCGGAAGTCCGAGGTCAGCTCGCCCGGGGCGGAGCAGTTGGCGGAGTTGAGGACGGGGGACCCCTCCGGCGGGGTCGTGTAGATTCCGGCCGGGAGGGTGACGTCGTGCGCTCCCTGGCCGGTGGCGGACGAGAACGCGGCCGGGGCCTGGTAGCTGGCGCCAGCCCAGGAGTAGTCGCTGACCGGTCCTTCTGAGTAGAAGCCGTTGTAGTCGGCCGTGACCCCGCCGGCCGAGTCGGCCGAGCTCGCGTCCACCGACAGCCCGACCGTGGGGGTGGGGCAGGCGGCCCCGGCGAGCGGCTCGATGACGTTGTTCTCCACCGTGCCTGAACTGCTATCGGCGAGCGTGATCGCGGTATGAGCGACGGTGAGGGGCGAGCAGTCGACCATCACCGTGTTGCTGGTGACGGCGGCGCCGGCCGTGCCGTCGAGCACGAATCCCGATTGCGCGCTGGGGCTGTAAACCAGATTGGTCGTCAGCGTCACCTGCTGCGCGCCCGGTTGCGCTAGCACCGCGGCCTGGAAGGCCTCCGAGAGGAACTCGGTCCGGGAGACGGTGACATTGGCGGACGCGCCGTCGATCATGATGTCGTCCGACTCCGGCGTGGCCGTCGTCGTGGTCGATTCGTGGCTGATCCCCAGGTTCGCCAGTGAGATATCCGAGGAGCCGATGACGTCGACGGCGTCATCGGTCCCGACGCTCCCGATGGTGAGGTGGGAGAGCGTGACGTCGTGCACGTCCTGGAGCGTGACGACGGCCTTGCCGGTCTGCTTCCCGGGCGAGATGGCAGGGTCGATGCCGGTGCCCGCCCAGGCGAACGTGATCGGCTCGGTCGGCGTCCCCGACCTGGTGATCGTCACCGACTGGGGACTCGCCAGGGTGCTGGCGGCGGTGATGGCGACCGTCTGCCCTGGGTCCACCACGTTCGCGGCCGCCTGGACCGTGCAGAGCGGGTCGGCCTGCGTCCCCGGCCCGCTGTCGCTGCAGGTCCCGTTGAAGTCGACGTAAAGCGTCGTCCCGGGCGCGGTCGCCGTGGCCGCGCCGACGGCGTCCCCGGCCGCTCGCGCCGCCGGAATGGCCGTGACCCCAATGATGAGAACCGCCGCCGCGACCCCCGCCAGCCCACCGGAAAAACGCACGCCACGCCACCCCTAAGCAAAATGACACGATATAAGCTCACAATTCCTACCAGTGTGACGATTTCCCTGCAAGTGAGAACAAGAGCCGATCGAGACTCCACCAAAAAGTGCAGAACCTGGCGCACGCTCTGCATCGGATCCGCCTCTGGGACGCCATCGTTTCCGACCCAGACGTCCCGCTATCCCCTCGCGTAACAGCCCCGCACCTGTCGCCTACGCCAGCGACAGATCCGCCGGCCTGTCGCCTACGCCAGCGACAGATCCGGCCACCTGTCGCCTACGCCATCGACCGCCTCTATTGGGGTCGGCGGCGTAGCCGACAGGCGCCGTTTCGGGTCGCTGGCGTAGTCGACATGATGTGTGCGCAAACAGGCCCCATCTGCGTCGCCGGCGTAGCCAACGAGGCCGCCCGCGCAACTGCCGCGGCAGCCGACGGTGGCTAGCGCCGGAGCCCGTGACGCCGTTACTGCCCGAGGGCCTCGAGCGCGGTGTAGGCGTCGCTGATCAGGTCCTCCACGTCTTCCAGCCCGATCGAGAACCGGACCGCCCCCGCGTCGATGCCCGCCGCGCCGAGCGCCCGGTCGTCGAGCTGCCGGTGCGTCGTCGACGCCACGTGCGACACCACCGTGTGGGTTCCCCCGAGCGACGTCGCCGCGGCCGCCAGCCGCAGCTTGGAGGCGAACGCGAGCCCCGCCTCCCGGCCGCCGTACGGGGTGACGGTGACGATCGCGCCGAACCGCACGCCCTCTGGCCCGGCGTCGAATGTCCGCCGGGCCAGCTCATGACCCGGATGGGTGGGCAGCCCCGGGTAGTCGACGTAGGCGACGGCCGGGTGCTTGGCCAGCGTGGCCGCGAACACCGAGGCGGACGCGCACTGGCGGCGCACCCGCACCGGCAGCGTCTCGAGGCCGCGGCGGAGCTGGAACGCGTCGTCGGGGGAGAGCGACCCGCCGGTGTCGATCCGGGTGGCGCGGATCTGCGAGATCAGGTCGAGCGAGCCGGTCACGACCCCGCCCGTGGTGTCGGAGTGGCCGCCGATGTACTTGGTCGCCGAGTGCACGACCAGGTCGGCGCCGTGCTCGAGCGGCCGGCAGATCACCGGCGGGGCGAGGGTGGAGTCGATGACGAGCAGCGCCCCGTTCTCGTGGGCGATCTCGGCCAGGTGCCGGATGTCGGCCACCGCCGTCGTCGGGTTGGCGATCGTCTCGGCGAAGATGATCCTGGTCGCGGGCCCCACCGCCGCGCGGACCGCGTCCAGGTCGGTGATGTCCACGAAGTCCGTCGCGACCCCGAAGCGACTGAGGACGTTCCGCAGCAGGCTGTAGGTGCCGCCGTACAGCGCAGCCGACGCCACCACGTGCGCCCCCGCCCGGGCGAAGGCCCAGAACACCCCGGAGATCGCCGCCATCCCCGACGCGAACGCCTGCGCGGCGGGCCAGCGCGGCAGGTTGGCGCCCTCCATGGCCGCGACCGCGCGCGCGAACGCGTCCACCGTCGGGTTGTCGATCCGGCTGTAGCTGTACCCGGGCACCTGGTCGCCGAGTACGGCCGCGTACTCCTGGGCCGAGGAGAACGCGAACGCGGCGGTCCGGTAGACCGGCGTGCCGAGCGGCCGCTGCGCGGTCTCCGGCGGCGGGGGCAGATGGACTGCCCTGGTGTTCTCCCCAAGCTGCCTGCGGGCTATCTCCACGTACAAGGCTCCATCAACGCGATTGGTCCCCGGTACCCACATACCGTAACGGAAATGTCGCGGTTCAGGAGCCGTACCATTCCGGTTTGGCAGAACGAGACGCTAGCACCGCCGCCGCGTCGCCAACCGGCAAGTCGCCCGAGATCACCGACGCGACGACCTCGGTGATCGGCATCTCGACCCCGTGCTTGCGGGCCAGTTCGAGCACCGGCGCGTAGGAGGTGGATCCCTCGGCCGTCTGCTTGGTCACCTCGCGAGCTTGGGCGACGTTCATGCCCTGCCCCAGGCACTCGCCGAACGTTCGGTTCCGCGACAGCGGCGAGCTGCAGCTGGCCACCAGGTCGCCCAGCCCGGCCAGCCCGGCGAACGTCCGCGGGTCGGCCCCGAGCGCCTCGCCCAGCCTCGCCATCTCCGCCAGCCCGCGGGTGATCAGCGTCGCCTTGGTGTTGTCGCCGAGGCCAAGCGCCACCGCGATGCCGACCGCGACCGTGATGATGTTCTTGACCGCGCCGCCGAGCTCGCACCCGATGACGTCGGTGTTCCAGTACGGCCGGAAATAATCAGTGTGGCAGGACCGCTGCAGCAGCCGCGCGCTCGGCTCGTCGGTGCAGGCCACCACCGACGCCGCGACCTGGCGCTGGGCGATCTCCCTGGCCAGGTTGGGACCGGAGACGACCGCGACCCGGTGCGGCGGGACGTCGAGCGTCTCCATGATCACCTCGCTCATCCGCTTCAGCGAGCCCAGCTCGATGCCCTTGATCAGCGAGACCAGCAGGGTCTGGGGCGGGATCAGCGGCGCCCAGGCCTCCAGGCACGCCCGCAGCGTCTGCGCGGGGACGGCGAAGACCACCAGGTCGGCCCCGTCGACCGCCTCGGCGGCGTCATCGGTCGCGGTCAGCGACGCGGGCAGCGGGATCCCGGGCAGGTACCTGGTGTTCTCGTGGCCCGCCGTGATCGCCGTCGCCATCTCCGCGCTGCGCGCCCAGATCGTCACCGGCGTGCCCGCGTCGGCGAGCACCAGCGCGAACGTGGTGCCCCATGATCCGGCGCCGAGTACCGCCGCCTTCACTGCCCGGTCACCTCCGGCTTGGCGCCGTCCGGCAGAACAACGGGATCAGGCGCAACCACGACATCGGACGCCACCACGGCATCCGCCGCGAGAGCGGGCTGAGCCGTGGGGGTGGGACCAGGGACCGTTCGAGACGATGGATTTGGATCGTAGGCGACCGCGGGCGGCGCCTCCTCCCGCAGCTCCCCGAGGAGCTCGGCCACCGACCCCATGATCGCGTCGGTGGCGGCCCGCAGCGCTCGCGCCGAGGTGTGCTTGCCGGCCCACTCCGACAGGTCAACCGGCTTGCCGGCTACCGTACGCACGGTCTTGCGCGGGAACAGCTTCACCTTCTTGCTGCCGTAAGGGAGGATTTCTTGGGTGCCCCAGTGGGCGATCGGGATCACCGGCGCGCCGGAGGTCAGCGCGAGCCTGGCGACGCCGGTCTTGGCCACCATCGGCCACAGCTCCGGGTCACGGGTGGCGGTCCCCTCGGGGTAGAAGATCACCGCGGCGCCCTCGGCCAGCCGCTTCTCGGCCTCCTTGAGCACCAGCCCGGCATCCGCCCGGCCCCGGTGGACCGGGAGCTGGCCCGCCTTGTAGAGGAACGGGCCGATGCCCTTGACCTTGAACGCGCCGTCCTTGATGAGGAACGTCGGGTACCTGCCGTTGGCCTGGAAGAACAGCGCGTCGGTGCCCCAGTCCACGTACGACAGGTGGTTGGGGGCGAAGATCACCCCGCCCTTCTTGGGAATGTTCTCCGTGCCCGACCACTTGTTCCTGATCAGCAGGGCAAGCAGGGGTCGCAGCACGATGACGGAGATCACACGCCACGTGGGCGAGTAAGACTTGCTCATCGGGGAGGCCTTCCCATGATCGCGTTCCGCACAACATGCTCTCAAGTCTGCCTGTGGTCGGCTAGATGACGGAGTCTGCCCGTTATGGCTGGACAGTTCTGCTGCCAGTCAAGGTACTAGCCCAAGCTAAGTCCCGGCTCGCGGTACTGGCGGGCGAGCGGCGTCACGAGCTCGCGCTGGCGCTGGCCTCGGACACCGTTTCTGCCGTGGTCGCCTGCCCGGAAGTGGCGCGGGTGATCGTGGTCACGTCCGACCCGGTGGCCGGGCCGCGGCTGTCGGCGCTGGGCGCGCGCATCATCCCCGAGGCGCCGCGCTCCGCGCGCGACCGCGTCGGTCTCGACGCCGCCCGGCCGAGCCCGGACGGCAGCCAGCGGCTGCTCAACGCGGCGCTGCGGCGCGGCGCGGCGGTGGCGACCAGGCGCTGGCCAGGAACCGGGCTGGCGGCGCTGACGGCCGACCTGCCCGCGCTCCGCCCGGCCGAGCTGGCCGAGGCGCTGCGCGCGGCGTCGAAGATGGCCGGCCCGGTGTTCGTGCCGGACGCGGCCGGGGTGGGCACGACGATGTACGCGGTCGCGCCCGGCGGGCTGTTCCGGCCGATGTACGGCGGGGAATCCCGGGCGCGACACGCCGCCGGCGGTGCCACCGAGCTCGCGCTCGATGGCATCGCCGGGCTCCGTCAGGACGTGGACACTCCGGACGACCTGCGGACAGCGGTTGCGCTTGGGGTCGGACCGCGGACCGCCGAGGTCGCGGCGGAGCTCCTCGCCGACGCGTGAAAGCGCGGGCGGGCGCCCGCGCCTCAGTCGCCGCTCAAATCCGAACCACCGGGCAGGTGAGGGTCCTGGTGATCCCCTCCACCGCCTGAATCTGAGCTGCGACCAGCTTGCCGAGCTCGTCCACGTTCTCGGCGACTGCGCGCACGATGACGTCATAGGGACCGGTGACATCCTCCGCCTGCGTGACTCCGGCGATCTCTGCGATCTGCCTGGCCACGTCGGCGGCTCTGCCGACCTCGGTCTGGACGAGGATGTATGCCTGCACCATGGCGTCCTCCAGCGGGCGGCCTGCGGTTGCCGCCTGAACTGCCAAGGTACCGCAATGGTCCAGACCTGTTTCAGCCTGGTAGGCGAATTTCATGGGGAATGCGGCAAACGTGCCGGCCCGGAGGCTGGTTAGGCTGAGGGTCGGCACCCGCGCGGCGGGTACGACGGACGGAGGCGGCACATCGCTGAGCTGGGCGGTTCCATTGCGGACCTAGGCGAATGGGGGGTTATCGCGGCCCTCGCCAGGCGGATGCCAGCCGGGCCGCTGACGTCGGTCGGAATTGGCGACGACGCGGCCGTGATCGGTGTGCCGTCCGGCAGCGTGGTCGCGGCGGTCGACCTCCTGCTCGAGGGCAGGCACTTCCGGCGGGACTGGTCGAGCGCCTACGACATCGGGGTGAAGGCGGCCGCGCGCAGCCTGGCCGACATCGCGGCGATGGGCGCGGTGAACACCGCGCTGCTGGTGGCGCTGGCGGTGCCCGGCGACCTCCCCGCCAGCTGGCCGCTCGAGCTCGCCGACGGGCTCGCGGCCGAGGCCGCCCGGGCGGGCGCGGGGATCGTCGGCGGCGACACCGCCCGGGCCGATTCCGTGCTGCTGTCGGTGACCGCGCTCGGCGACCTGGCCGGCCGCCCGCCGGTGCTCCGCTCGGGCGCCAACGCCGGCGACGTGATCGCGGTGGCGGGACCGCTCGGCCGCTCGGCGGCCGGGCTGGCGCTGCTGTCGGCCGGCGTCGCGGTGACGTCGGACGCGCTGGCCGCGCTGGTGGCCGCCCACCAGCGCCCGTCGCCGCCGTACCAGGCGGGCCCGGAGGCGGCCGCGCTCGGCGCGACCGCGATGATCGACGTCAGCGACGGGCTGCTGGCCGACCTCGGCCACATCGCCGAGGCGAGCGCCGTCGCGCTCGACCTCGACCGCTCCGCGCTGGTCACCGGCGGGCCGCTCGGCGAGGCGGCGGCCTTCCTGCGCAGCCTGAAGCCCGATTCATCCCGAACGGTCCCGGCTGACTCCCCGCCCCCCACGCCCCTCGAATGGGTGCTGACCGGCGGCGAGGACCACTCCCTGGTCGCCACGTTCCCCGCTACGGCGCAGCTCCCATCAAACTGGCGCGTCATCGGCCAAGTCCGAGCGGCCAACGGCGCCGGCGTCACGGCCGTGGGCGTCACCGTCGACGGCACCTCCCACGCCGGCCCGGCCGGCTGGCAGCACTTCCGCTAACCGCATCCGCCGCCGAGCGCGACCTGTCGCCTACCCCACCCACCCACCCACCCACCCAAACGCCACCTGTCACCTACGCCATCGACCCCGATAGACGATGTCGATGGCGTAGCCGACAGGGTCGTAAACCTGTCGATGGCGTAGCTGACAGGCCCGTGGCGCTCGCCCGGTTCCGGGAAACGCAACAAGCCGACGCAGCACTTGGATGCGTCGGCTTGGAACGGCGAATGTGACTGCTAGGACGCTGCCGAGCGGGTGACCTTGCCCGCCTTGATGCAGGAAGTGCAGACGTTCAAGCGCTTGGGCGTACCTGAGATGATGGCCCGAACGGTCTGGATGTTCGGGTTCCAACGACGGCGGGTACGGACGTGCGAGTGCGACACGTTGTTGCCGAAGCCCGGCCCCTTGCCGCAAACGTCGCAGACGGAAGCCACGGCTGCCTCCAAAATTAGGATGGTTAGAGTCTGACGGCGCCTCATTCGGTGGCGATAAACACGCCAGCACGAAACTGAGGCAGCCTGCGAAGCATACCGGACGACAGCCCGCCACGCGAACGGGTGCGAACTTGCAGGCCCGATCGAAGGCAAAGATATCGGCCCTGCAAGTTCGCCATCTCCCGGGGGACGACCCCCCGTACCCCCGCAGAGGGCCATGGCAGGCAGGATTCCTCGAATGTCGGTCCCTGCTTCTATGCTGCCAACTGTGACCACGCTGCGCGATCCACTGGTCAAGCCGCTCGGCAAGAAGGCGGGCGAGACGTTCGAGAAGGCCTTCGGCCTCCGGACGGCCGGTGACCTGCTCAGGCACTACCCGCGCCGGTACTACACCCGGGGCGAGCTGACTCCGCTCGACTCGCTGCACGAGGGCGACCACGTCACCGTGCTCGCCATGGTCGACCTCGTCAGCCGAATCGGGCCGGGGTTCGACGTGAAGTACAACCACAAGCCGGCCAAACGGGGCAGCCAGCGCCTGGAGGCGATCGTCACCGACGGCCCAGGCAAGCTCCAGCTGGTCTTCTTCGCCAGCACCGGCCTGCACGCCCGTCAGCTCAAGCAGGGCTCGATCGGCCTGTTCGCGGGCACCGTGTCCAGCTTCCGCGGCCGCCGCCAGCTGGTGCACCCCGAGTACGAGATGCTGCCAGAGACCAACGACACCCCGCTGATGACGGCCGAGATCGCCGAGCAGTTCGCCAACGAGCTGATCGCGGTCTACCCGGCCAGCGCCAAGCTCAGCTCGTGGAAGATCTCCCGGGCGGTCGACGTGATCCTGGACACGCTCGAGGCGGGCGAGGACCCGATCCCGGCCGAGATCCGCGAGCGGTACGACCTGTGGCCGAGAGAGCTCGCGATCAGGGCGATCCACCGCCCGCAGGACCGGGCCGAGCTGGCCCACGCGAGGAAACGGCTCAAGTGGGACGAGGCCTTCACCATGCAGGCCGCGCTGGCGCAGCGGCGGCTGGCCGCCGCCGCGATGCCCTCGGTGCCGAGGCCCCCGATCCCCGACGGGCTCGTGGCCGCGTTCGACCGGCGGCTGCCGTTCACGCTGACCGAGGGCCAGCGCGTGGTCGGCCAGGAGGTGGCGCACGACCTGGCCTGCGCCTACCCGATGAACCGGCTGCTGCAGGGCGAGGTCGGCTCGGGCAAGACCGTCGTCGCCGTGCGGGCGATGCTCCAGGTGGTGGACGCGGGCGGGCAGGCGGCGCTGCTGGCGCCGACCGAGGTGCTCGCCCAGCAGCACTACCGGTCGATCACCGCGCTGCTCGGCCCGCTGGCCGAGGCCGGACAGCTCGGCGGCGGCGAGCAGGCGACCCGGG
>DATCGA010000753.1:0-40230 GCA_036509215.1 Trebonia sp. | reverse complement strand
TTCCGATTCAGGCGGCGCACGTCCCACTGCTTGCCGCGCTGCCCGGTGACCCGGAACCCCTCGTCCCTCCCGGCCTTGCGCCACGACGGGCGGCCGTGCGTCCCGGCGAAGAAGCCGGCCGTGGCCCGCGCGAAGTCCCGCGGCGCCTGCTGCTGCACCGTCTGGCTGCCCGCGGCGAGCCACGGGTTGTCCGCCCGCGCGGCGGTCAGCTGCCGGGACTGCTCCAGGTAGCCGGGCGCGGAACGGCGTCCCGGACGCCACCGGGCGTGCTGCTCGACCGCGAGGTTCCAGACGTACCGGGCGTCCGAGCAGTGCCGCAGCAGGATGGTTTCCTGCTCGCGGGCCGGCTGGAGTCGGTATCGGGCATGCGAACATTGTACCGGATATAGATAGTCTGAGAGGTAGCACTATGGCACGATCATGCCCCGCTGCGCGGGGCACCGGCTTCCTCCCCGGCCTGAAGGCCAGGGTTTCCGCCGGAGGTTCCGATGATCAGCTGCGCCCGCAGGTCCAGCTGGTCAAGCGCGTCGCGCCGGGCCTGGTCAAGCCCGCCGATGACGGCCGCGAACGGCACGCCCCGGTTGGTGTGCGCCTGCGGGTCGAAGAACACCTCCGCGTACACCACGTTCTGGGCGCGCGCCTTGCGGAAGTACGCCATCGCGAGGTCGTAGAAGTCGGCCTCGGACAGCAGCACCTGCATGCTCGCGTAGTAGCCGATGAGGAACGAGGTGAGGTCGTGGAACGGCGGCACGTTGGGCACCGCGATGCCGTTCCGTGCCGCCAGTTCCGCGCACAGCGACCGTTCGAGGGTGCCCTCGATGTGCAGGTGCAGCTCGGCCTTGGGCAGCCCGGCGATGAACGCGTCGGCCGCGGTCGTCACGCGGCCGTCGCCTCCGGCTCCGTGGCCTCCGGCGCCGGGGTGGCGTCGGCTTCCGTGCGGACACCGCGGGCCGCCAGCGCCCAGTACACCAGCGAGCTCACGATGATTCCGAGCGCCCAGCCGAAGTCGCCGCCGGCCAGGCCGGGGAAGTGGTTGGAGATCGGGCCGGTGTAGGACGGCACGTCGAAGGCCGCGTTGAGCCACATCAGCGCGGCCACCATGCCGGCCGCCAGCGCGATGATCGCGGGCCAGTGCACGCCGCCGTTGCGCCAGTACAGCCCGCCCCGCTCGGCCGCCAGCGACGCGGCGTCGTAGCGCCTCCGGCGCAGCACGTAGTCCGTGATCAGGACGCCGAACCAGGCCGACAGCCAGACGATGATGTACAGCAGGAAGCCGGCGAAGTCGGCGTAGAAGTTCCCGTGGAACACGATGATGCCGACCACCACGCCGCAGACTACGGAGTCGATGATGACCGCCCCCCAGCGCTTGACCGGGACGCCGAGGGCCTGCAGCGTGACGCCGGAGGAGTACAGGTCGACCGTGTTGATCGCGAGCAGCTGGAGGATGGCGAAGACCAGGAACGGCACCACGAACCAGCTCGCGAACGTCTGCGGGATCGGCAGCTCGGCCGGGCCGACCGTCTTGGTGGTGACCGTGTAGGCGAGCACACCGAGGATCTCGAGCAGGATCGACGGGATCGCGCCGCCGAGCGCCGCCGCCCAGAACGTCTTGTACCCGGGGGTGCTGCGCGGCAGGTAACGCGAGTAGTCGTTCCCGTTCTCGGTCCAGCCGAGGCCGCCGACCGAGGTGAGCAGGACCAGCGCGGTGGTCCAGACGGCGAGCGTCGCCGGGTGGACGTGGAAGGTGGACAGGTGCACCCGCTGGAAGACAAAGACCGCGAGCACCACGAAGAACACAATGAAGATGTAGGCCATGTATCGGAAGATCTTGCTGATCGTGGCGTGCCCGAGCAGCGGCAGCGCCGCCTGCACCACGACGGCGAGGATGATGATCCCGACCTTGCCCGATCCGTTCAGGGTGGTGTGGCCGCGCGCGAACAGCAGCAGCACGGTGACAACGACGAAGTAGACGCCCTCGATCTCGAACCCGACCTGGGTTCCCCAGTTGAACAGCGCGACCAGCCGGTTCCCGTTCTGCCCGAACGGCGCGCGGGAGACCATGAACGCGGTCGTCCCGGTCTTCGGTCCCTGCAGGCTGGCGAAGCCGAGGAACGCGTACGTCAGGTTGCCAACCAAGATCGCCGCGATGGCCTGCGGCACCGACAGCCCGAAGGTCATGATCAGCGTGCCGTAGAACAGGAACTCGACGTTGAAGACGCCGCCCGCCCAGAGCCAGAAGAGCCCGGTCGGCTTCATCTTCTGCTCGGCGGGCGGTATCAGGTCAATGCCGCGCTGCTCGACCTTGAACGCCGCGTACTCTTCGCCGGTGTCGGTAACCGGTCTTACCGCGACCTTGCCGTCCTCGGATTCCGTGCTCATTGTTTCCTCCCAAACTGCCCGCGCGTCACATCACCACGCATCTTGCACGTATTGAGAAGCATCACGGTTTCCGCTATGTAATGGAATGTTTCGCGAAAATTAACTCAGCCGGCGTCGCGGGACCGAGCAGATCCCAGCGATTGCCAGCGATGTCGAGGAAGACCGCCACCCGGCCGTAGGGCTCGGCGCGCGCCGCGCTGACGAACTCGACCCCCGCCGCCGTCATCCGCCGGTACGCCGCGTCGAAGTCGTCGACCTCGAGGAAAAAGCCGACCCGCCCGGCAGTCTGGTTCCCGACGGCCCCCACCTGGCGCTCTCCGTCCGCCTGGGCGAGCAGGATCGCGGTGTCGCCGCCGGGCGGGCGGACGACCACCCACCGCTTCGGCCGGCCGTCATTGGTTAGCGACGGCGAGTCCTCGAGCAGGTCAAATCCAAGCGCGTCGATGAAGAACGCAATGGCCCGGTCGTAGTCGTCGACGATGATCGCAATCTTGTCCAGTCGCACGCGCAAAAGGGTACGCCCGACCACCGACATTCCGACCTGGCTCGATATTGATTTACAAAGCAAGTCGCATCATGGTCAGGTCGAGCCAGCGGCCGAATTTATTGCCGACCTCGCGGGCGGTGCCGACGACCTCGAAGCCCTGCCGCGCGTGCAGCGCCACCGACGGCCCGTTGGTCGCCTCGATGGAGGCCATCATCACGTGCGCGCCCGACTCGCCTGCGCCCGCGATCAGCGTGCGCAGCAGCTCCGCGCCGATGCCCCGCCCCTGGTGGCCGGCGACCAGGTAGACCGAGTCCTCCACGGTGTGCCGGTAGCCGTCCTTCGGCCGCCAGGGCGCCCAGTTCGCGAACCCGATCAGGCCGTCCGCGGTCTCCGCGACGTAGGCGGAACGGCGCGCGAGGTTCTCCTCCAGCCAGGCGGCCCCGTCCTCGGGCGTCAGCGTCCGCGTCGTCCACATCGCGGTCGAGTGCTCGATCACGTCGTTGCGGATGCAGCGGATCGCCTCCGCGTCGTCGACGGCGACCGGCCGAATCTTATATAGTGGATCCATGTCTACTATAGTAGATGAACGCGACGCGTTCGGGGAGCGGCTGCGCGGCGAGCGGCGGAGCCGGGGCTGGTCAATGGACCGGCTCGCCGGGGCGTCCGGGGTGTCCCGCGCGATGATCAGCAAGATCGAGCGCGGCGAGAGCAGCCCGACCGCGGTGCTGCTTGGCAAGCTGTCGGCCGCCCTCGAGCTCAGCGTCTCCGAGCTGCTCACCGGTGCCCGGCTGGGTGACGGCCCGGAGCCGGCCACGGCCGAACCGCCGCCAGCCGGCGCGCCCGAGGTGACCGGGGCCGGCCGGGTCCGCCGGGCGGCGGACACACCGCAATGGCGCGACCCGGACACCGGCTACCTGCGCAGGCAGATCTCGACGGCCGGGTTCCCGGCCGCGGTCACCGACGTCACGCTGCCGCCGCACGCGCGCGTGCCGTACCCGGCGGCGGCCTACGCGTTCATCGCCCAGCTCGTCTGGGTGCTGTCGGGCGAGCTGACGCTGACCGACGGCCCGGTCCGGCGCGTCCTCGCGGCGGGCGACACCTTCGAGCTCGGCCAGCCCCGGTCGCGCGAGTTCCGCAACGACACCGATGAAGAATGCCGTTACGTCGTGGTCGTGACCAGGAAGTCAACCGCCTGAGCAGAGTCGCCCGGGTCCGTTCGGAAGATCAAATGCCTTTTATCGAACGGACGCGGGCGTCTCACCGACGCACGCTGAGCCCGCTCCGCGGTGCCGTCGCGCCGGCGTCGAGCGGTTCCCGGCTTAGTGGGCCTGGGCGCCGATGAGCGCCCCGACGCCGTAGGTCACCGCGACCGCGACCGCCCCCAGTGCGAGCTGGCGCACCCCCGAGCGGAGCAGCGGACGGCCGGTGATCCGGCCCACCGCCATCCCGCCGGCCGCCAGCGCCGCCGCCGTGATGCCCAGCGCAACCGCCAGGTAAGGCGCCCCCAGCAGGTACGTGAGCAGGGGAATGAGCGCGCCGAGGGAGAACGCGGCCAGCGACGCGGCCCCCGCCATGAGCGCGGACGGCAGCTCGCGGGGGTCGACGCCGAGTTCCTCCTTGGTGTGCACAAGCAGCGCCGTGTCCGGGTCCTTGGACACGGCCGCCGCCATCCGGGCGGCGGTGTCGTCGTCGGCCCCGTAGCCGCGGAAGTAGCCGGCCAGCTCGTCCTGCTCGATCGCGGGGAACCGCGCGAGCATCCGCCGCTCCAGGTCGACCTCGGCGTGGACCAGCTCGTTCTGGTTGGTGACGGACACGTACTCCCCGGTCCCCATCGAGAACGCGCCCGCGACCAGCGCCGCCACGCCGGTCAGGACCACCGTGTGGTCCGAGACCCCGCCCCCGCCGACCCCGGCGATCAGCGACGCGTTCGTCACCAGGCCGTCGACCGCCCCGAAGACGATAGGCCGCAGCCACCCGCCGGACACGTCCCGGTGCCGGTGCGACCACCGGGCCAGGGCGGCCGCGTCACGGCCTGGATGAACCGGGCCCGGGGTCTCCTCGCCTGCCACGTGACGGATCATCCCCTCCGTGACTCACGATGGAACGCCGCGACTAGTGGAAAGCGAGCGGCGCCCTGGGTTGCAGCTAGCGGAGCAGGCCCTTGGTCAGGTCGGCCGGGGTGATGATCACCGTAAACGGATGCGATACGGTGATCGGCTGGGTCGAGGTCGCTTCCAGGACGTAACCGCTCTCGCGCAGTTCGAAGACGGTCAGCTCAGGCCGGGCCGGATCGGGGTCCACGATCCAGTACGACGGGACGCCGAACTTCTCATACACCGACTTCTTCCTGTTCAGGTCGATGAGAGCGGTGCTCGGCGAGCGAACTTCGACCACCAGCAACGGCGGCGTCGTGAACTTCGCGCCGCCCACGTCATCGAGGTGAACCACCACCAGGTCGGGGGCCAGCTCGGTCACCGGGTCGAGCTGGACGGCCGGCTCGGGCACGACGAGGTATTCGTCGGGGCACACCGCGCTGAGAACCCCGTACAACCGCCCGGCCACGGCCTGATGCACGGTCGTCGGACGCGGGCTCACGACGAGCACTCCGTCCACGAGTTCATACCGGTGGCCGTCACCGGGCATCCGGTCCAGGTCGGCGGCGGTGAACGGACCGCCGAAGCCCGGCCACGCCTCGTCGATTGTCACAGCAATCATGCTGCCCCCTTCTGCTCATGGTGTCCACTCTGCTAGCCGCCACCGACATTCGACCGCTAGAAAGCGTAGGCGAAATAGAATATTTATTTGGCAACTTGTTGCCAGTTTCGTCGTCGGCAACCTTTACGGTGGGCTGGCTGCTTTAGACAAGGTGTGCCGACAATCGAAATCGGGGCCCGAACCGGGCGGGAACGACCTCATGACCGAACGTGAAGACTTCGCCGATTTCGTGCAGCGCCGGTCGGGCGCTCTGCTCCGGTCGGCCTGGCTGCTGACCAGCGGGGACTGGGCGCTCGCGGAGGATCTCGCGCAGACCGCGCTGGGCGAGGTCTGGCGGCACTGGGATCGCGTCGCGACGATGGACGCGCCCGACGCCTACGCCGACAAGGTTCTGGTCAACACCAGCCTGCGCTGGCGCGGACGCCGTTGGACGGGCGAGATCGCATCGGCCGAGCTTCCCGAGCGCGCAGTCGCAGCCGGCGGATTTGCGCAGGTAGACGTCCGGGAGTCACTGCGTGGCGCGCTGCGGGCGCTGACCGCACGACAGCGCGCGGTCATCATGCTGCGCTATTTCGAGGACCGGACCGAGGCCGAGACCGCCATCATCATGGGCTGCTCGGTCGGAACGGTCAAGAGCCAGGCGTCGAAGGCGCTGGCTCGGCTGCGGCACGTCCCCGGCCTCGCGGACATCCTGACGGAGGGAACGGCGGCATGAGCAGCGAAGAAGAGCGGCTGGCGCGGCTACTCAAGCGGGCGGTTCCCGAGCCGCCGGTCCAGCTGTCGGCCGACGAGATCACCACCCAGTCGGCCGGGCTGTCGGCGAGGTCGTGGCGGCTGCCCGCACTGGCAGCGGCGGCGGTGGTGGCGATCGGCGTCACCGTCGGACTGGTCGCCGCGCAGTTGACGGGCCCCCGGGGGGCAGCGGTCCCACAGGGGGTATCCGGCAGCTCGGCTAGGCCGTCGCCTCACGTCAGCGCCACTTGCCAGGGCCGCACGGTGACCGTGCCGAACGTCGTCGGGGAGACCATGGACGCGGCGGGCGCCGTCATCCAGGACGCCGGCCTTAACCAGGGGGTCTATTTCGCCCCGTCGACTCGCGTGCCGGCCGGGATAGTCATGGCCGAGTCGCCGGCGGCCGGCAGCAGGGCAGTGCACGGAGCATTGATCTGGCTGAAGATCGCATCGGCGCCGTTGACCAGCACGGCGGCGCCCATCGACCCGGGCATTGAACCCACCGCCGCGCCGACGACGCTGTCCCCCTGTCAGGCCGCAATCGGGACTCCTCCCGCGTCGAACGCGACCGAGCGGGTACCGAATGTCGTGGGGATGACCGCCAACCAAGCTCGCTACGCCGCGAGGGCGGCCGGGTTCAGCGTCAGCACCGCCTTGGCCGCGCCGCCCGCGTCGCGACGCGTGCCACCGGGAACCGTGTTCGCCCAGGAACCGGCGGCGGGATCGTCCGCCCGTCCGGGATCGGGCATGATCCTCTACGCGGCGCCGACCTCCTGACGGCGGGAACTGGAGTTATCCGCTAATGGTCCCCGCCGGCGGGATCGTGCCTGGCCCCTTGGTGGAGCAGGCGAGCCGGGCAGCGGTGTCGCCGGGGGCGGCCAGGGCTGGGAGCTTCGGGAACGTGGGCCGGCCGCTGCCGAGCGCGCCGAGGTCGAGGAAGTCGGTGAGGTCGTTGGCGGTGGGTGAGCGCGGGGAGGTTCCACTTCCGCTCGACGAACGCGAGCACAGACGTCTGGTCGTAGAGCACGTGGCTGAGGTGATCCGGCTTCGCGTAGGGGGATACGACCACTGAGGGGACGCGGAACCCGTAGCGGGCGAACCCCTCGTACGCATGCTCTCCGGGCTGCACGATCGGCGGGATCCCGTCCGGCGGGATGGCGACGGGCGGCGGAACCCACAGCGGCGAGCTGCCGAGCGCGTGCACAACCTGCGCCAGCAGCGCCTCGCCGACGACGATGTTCTGCAGGTTCTCCTGCGACTGGGTACTGAAGTCGGGGTCGAGGAAGGAGAACGACGGCAGCGTGCCGTTCGCAGCGGCGGTGAAGAAGTCGTCGAGCGACGCGTGGTGCAGCGCCTCGGGGATCAGGTCGTTGGCGACGAACAGCTCCGGGGTCGGCATGCCCTTGCCGTTCAGCGTGAAGCCGTCGCCGCGGCCGAGCATCCCGAAAAAGTTGTCAAACGAGTGATTCTCCAGCATCAGCACGACGATGTGCTGAACGCCTGGCATCGTGTCCGTGCCGACCGCCAACTGCGGGTACGGACGCGAGCCGGGGAGGCGCAGCGTCTCGCGGCCGAGGGCCCGCAGCGCCTCGGCCTGCGCCTGCGCGGTGAACACAGGCGGGCTGAACGCGGGCGAGGCGGCCTGGCGGACCGAGGTCGCGGCGTGAGCCTCGCCACCGATCAGGCCGGGGACCACCAGGCCGGCCGCGACAGCGGAGGCCGAGTGAGCGATGAACCGTCGACTGCTCAGTGGGGCGTCGCTCTTCATGGCACGTACCTCCCGCAGTGAGAGTGACCCGGTTCGGAGCGTGACACGAACAGGTTCAGCGTCAGGAGCGCCACCGCGAACACTCTGTGGCCCACGGATGAACAAAATCGACCGATCACGACGGCGAAGCTAGGCCGGTTCTTCGAGGAGATCGGCCGCCCGGTCAACAGCGCGCCACGCCGCAGGACCTCGCCACGTGCCGCTTCGCGGGCGGTAGGACTAGCGGGCGAGGCCGAGCTGGCCGGCCCGCAGGCCGGCCTGGAATCGCGAGTCGGCCTCCAGCGCCATCAACAGGTCGGCCACCCGGCGGCGATAGGTCCGCAGGGACACCCCGAGCCGACGCGACGCCGCCTCATCGGTGAGTCCATCGCCCAGCGCGCGCAGGACGTCGCGCGCGCAGTCGTCGAGGAGCGGAGGCGCCTCCCGGGTCAGGTAAGAGCCGAAGTCGACGGCCGCCGACCACGCCGCCCGGAACAGGTCGCTCACCCCCGCGACGAGGGCCGGCGAGGTGGTCACCGTGTACTCACGCCCGGCGGGCGCGTGCCCGCCCGCGATGATCGCGATCCGCTGGTCGATGATGATCGTCTCGTGCGGCAGCGCGCTGCCGCAAACCCGGACCTGCGCGCCCGCCGCCGTTATCTCGCGGAGCTGATCACGATACTGCTCACCGGCAAGCACGGCCGGGCTGACCAGCTTCGTCACCGCCACCCCGGCCGGCACGCTCGCCCGATGACGCGCGGAGACCCGCGCCCAGGTGCCCGGATCCCTGACGACGCAGGCGAACGTGGTGCGCGCGGCGGCGAACAGGTGGCCCGTCCTGGCCGCGAACTCGGCATCGCCGTGCAGGACGGCGACCTGGTTTGCTTCCATGCCCCAGTATCGCCCGCGCGCCCGCGTGACAGGTTCCTGCCAGCCGGACCCGCGGGGGGACCGGGTGCGGTTGGCTGGGTGCCATGACGGCACATGACACGCCCCGGCCCGGCCGGGAATTCCGGCTCGGCCAGGACCTGACGATCAACCGCCTCGGATTCGGGGCGATGCGGCTGGCCCGCGGCGGGCTGTACGGACCCGCCCGGGATCGCGCCGAGGGCATGGCCGTGCTCCACCGGGCGGTCGAGCTCGGGGTCAACCACATCGACACGGCCTGGTTCTACCGGGCCGGCGATGTCGCGGCCAACGACCTGATCCGCGAGGCGCTGTCGCCGTACCCGGAGAACCTGGTGATCGCCACGAAGGTGGGGCCGCTGCTTGGCCCGAATGGCTTCCCGGAGGGGCAGTCCGACGCGGCCGGGCTCCGCCAACTGGTCGAGCAGAACCTGACCAGTCTCGGCCTGGACCGGCTCGACCTCGTCTACCTGCGGATCGGCGGCCGGAGCGAAGCCTCGGGCGAATCGGTCGGAGAACGCTTCGAGGCGCTGGCCGGGCTGCGCGAAGAGGGGCTGATCAGGCATCTCGGGGTGAGCAACATCGACCGGGCGCAGCTCGCCGAGGCCCGCGCGATCGCGCCCGTCGCGGCGGTCCAGAATCACTTCCACGTGCACCGGCAGCAGGATCCCGGACTGCTGGCGGACTGCGAGGCCGCTGAGATCGCGTTCGCGCCGTTCTTCCCGCTCGGCGGCGGCACCAACCCGCTGGACGTGACCCGTCTGGAGCCGGTCGCCAAGCGGCATGAGGCGACGGTGCCGCAGGTCGCACTGGCCTATCTGCTCGCCCGGTCACCGGTGATGCTCGCGATTGGTGGCACCGGCTCCGTCGAGCACCTCGGGGAGAACATGGGCGCCAGCCGAGTAGACCTGACTGCCGACGACATGGCGGAGCTGGAGGCGCAGGGCTGACCGGCCGCCGGGAAAACCGTTCGACGGCTCTGCGGGATGCTGGCACAGTGGCACGCCATGACCAACGTCGAGCTTGTCACCGCCGCGGACGTGGAGCTCATGCAGGGTCTGGCGCAGCGCGTCACCGCCCTCCGGCCGGACCTGATCAGCGCCGGCGCGTCGTACGGCGAACTGGCCTGGGTCTGGGGCCAGGGGCAGGCGGCCTACCGCGCGACCTGGCCCCGGCGGCTGTGGTTCTCCGGCGGGGAGCTGGTGGCGTTCGCCTGGGCCCTTCTGCCGCGCCGGATGAAGCGGAGCGATGGGTCGGTGAGAGACGTCACCGGCGCCGAAGTGACGTATCAGGTCCATCCCGACCACGCGGGACTGGTTGACGAGGTGATCGTCTGGTACGACGACGTGGCGGCCGGCCTCGAGCGCTCGGCGATCTCGTCCGCGAGCGATGAGTTCGCCCTGGGGCGATGGGCGGCGCACGGCTATGAGGCCGACCTGGCCTCCCTCGGCGACGACGGCGGCTGGACCCAGCTCAACGAGCGGGACCTGATCGACGTGGAGCAGCCGACGCTGCCAGACGGATTCCGGTTCCGCACCGCCGACGAGGCCGGGCCGCAGGCCGCGGTCCAGGCCCACGTGGACGCCTGGGCGCCCTCGTCGTACACGGCCGAGGCCTACGAGAGCGTCAGGCATACGGCGGCTTATCGCGGCGACCTGCACGTCCTGGTGGAAGCGCCGGACGGGACGATGGCAGCCTCGACGATCATGTGGTTCGACGAGGCGAACAAGACCGCTGAGTTCGAACCGGTCGGTACCCATCCGGGCTACCGGCGGCTGGGGCTGGCCAGGGCGATGATGCTGCACGGGATGCATCGGGCGCGGGCGGCCGGCGCCGCTCACATGACGGTCGTCTGCCTGGGCGCGCCCGCCCATCCCGCGGCCCGCGCACTGTACTACGGCCTCGGCTTCCGTGAGCTCTCGCGCGACGCGCCGCTGATCAAGCCCGCAGGTCAATCGATCCAGTAGCGGCGCTTCGGCGGCTCTGACGGGCTGGCGCTGGTCACGGAGTCCAGCTCACCGCCGCAGCGTTCAATCACGGCGATCGAGCCGGCGTTGTCGTCGTCGCAGGTGAGGAGCACCCGGCCGACGCCGATGGCGCGGATGACGGTGAGGCTCTGGCGCAGAATCTCGGTCGCATAGCCGCGGCGCCGGTAGGTGGGCAGCACGCAGTAGCCGATGTGCCCGCCCTCGCGGTAGAGGAAGTCGTTCAGCTGATGGCGGAGGTGGGCCCGGCCGACGATGGTCCCGCCGACGTCCGCCACCAGAAAGGTGGCGGGAACCTGGTCGGGCGACAGCTTCAACCCGCGACGCCGCTCGTCGAGGGTCTGCAGAGCAGCGCTCCACTGCACGCCCGGCTCAAGCCCGAAGCCGAAGGCGAAGCCCTCCGCCGCCATGACCGCAAGAGCGCTCCGGTACGCCGCCTCATCGTCGCCGCGAAGCGGCCGAAGCCGAAGAGCAAGGTCCGAGGAACGGCTACGTGGCCCTGATGAGCGAGTCTGGCTGGTCACCCTGACAGGCTAGCGGCGCGCCTTCTGACGATGCGAGCGAATATGGACGGGCAGGATTGATCCGGCAGGAAGGGGCGGGAATGTGAAGCGCGTGCTGATCACCGGGATGTCCGGAGCGGGCAAGAGCTCGCTGCTCGACGAGCTCGCCGCCCGCGGCCACCGGACCGTCGACACCGACTACGGTGGCTACTTCCACACCGTCGACGGTGAGAGCCTGTGGCGCGAGGACCGGATCAACGCGCTGCTTGGCAGCGCTCCCGACGAGTTCCCTGGCGTGCTGTTCGTCCAGGGCACGACCCGCAACCAGGGTCTCTTCTATCCTCGCTTCGACCACATCGTGCTGCTCAGCGCACCGCCCGAGATCCTGACCGAACGGCTGGCCGCCCGCACCGCCAATCCCTACGGGAAGGATCCGGCCGAGCTGGCCGAGACGCTCCGGTACCAGCAGACGGTGGAACCGCTGCTGCGGGCCTCGGCCACGCTCGAAGTGGTCACCACGGTCCCTGTCGCGCGGGTGGCCGACATTGTCCTCGACCACGTCCGGTGACCCGGTAGCCGAAAGGGTTGTTGGGCGGAGTCACAGGCCGTGTTTCGCCTTCGCCTCCGGGGTGACGGGGGTGAACAGGTTGACCAGCCCGCCGTCGGGGTCGCGCAGGATCATCGAGCGGTTGCCCCACGGCATGTCAGTCGGCTCCAGCACGATCTCGACGGCGAGGGCGGCGATGCGTTCCCGGTGCGCGTCGACGTCGTCGACGCGCAGCTCGATGATGGCGGAGTGATTCTGGCCGGGCGCCGGGGCGGCGTCCCCGAGCACTGCCACGGTCGCGGGAGCGCCGATGGCGATGGTCCCGGCCGGGGTTCGGAGTTCGGCGAAGACGGGGGCGGGCCGCGCGGCGGTCAGGCCGGTCACCTGCTCCCAGAAGGCCGCGAGGCGCTCGACGTCGGTGGTGATCAGGCGGATAGAAACGAATTCCATGACAGGTCCCTTCGTGTCGTTGTGACCGACGTTAGAGTGGATACTGGACAGAATCCGCCCACTATCGCTGGGGAAGCTTTCGCATGGCCAAGCCTCTCGCCCGTGTTCTGGCGCTGCTGGACATCCTCCAGATGGGCGGCACGCGGACCCTGCGCGAGCTCTCTGGGCGCCTGGGGGTCGACGAGCGGACCGTCCGGCGCTACGTCGATCACCTCGTCGACCTCGACGTCCCGGTCGAATCCGTCCGCGGGAGGTACGGCGGCTACCGGCTCGCGCCCGGCTACCGGATGCCGCCGCTCATGCTCACCGACGACGAGGCGGTCGCCGTGCTCCTCGGCCTCTCCGGCGCGCGGCGCGCGGCCCTGGACCCGGATGCCGCGGTCGCCGTTGAGAGCGCGGAGG
This sequence comes from Trebonia sp., assembly GCA_036509215.1. Classification (GTDB taxonomy): domain Bacteria; phylum Actinomycetota; class Actinomycetes; order Streptosporangiales; family Streptosporangiaceae; genus Trebonia. The sequence goes on along the minus strand of DATCGA010000753.1, from coordinate 27,377 downwards.
CCAAGGTTCGGCGGGTGCTGCCCCGCGCGCTCGCCACCAGGCTTTCCGCGCTGTCCGCGGCGACTTCCTACACCGACGACGGCCGCAGCCCGGTGACCCCGGAGACGGGAATCCTGCTTGCCGTCGCCGGGGCAGCCGTCCGGCGTCAGCCACTCGCGATCATGTACACCGACAGGAACGGCCGGGCCACCGAGCGGGTGCTGCAGCCCTATGGCGTTGTCGCCCTCGAGGGCCGGTGGTACGCCACCGGCCTGGACTCGGGCAGCGACGAGGTGCGCTCTTTCCGGCTGGACCGGATCACCCGCGTTGCCGTCCAGGACGGGCAGTTCCAGGTGCCAGCCGGGTTCGACCCGGCGACCGTGGTGACCGAGGCAGTCTCCGGGGCGTCCTACCCGCACGCGGTCTCGGTGCGGGTCCAAGGCGACGAGCGGGCGGTGCGGACGCGGCTGCGGCTGCCCGGGCCGGCCACCGTCATCGACCCGGCGGACGGGGAACCCGGCTGGGTGCGGGTGCGGTGGCGCGTCGAACGGCTCGACTGGGTCCCGTCCGCCCTGGCGGGCCTCGGCCTCCCGTTCGTCATCGAGGAGCCGGACGAGCTTCGAGACCGGATGCGCGCGCTGGCCGGGCGCCTCGCGTCATGGGCCGAAGCGGGACTCGATCGTGATGGGCCTGCCACTCTGAATCGCACGGACGCGCGGCTGTGAGAGCGCTGAACCAAAGTCGACCACACGCCGTTACTGATGTAGACGACTTTAGGTGCGCCTTTGGGTGTCACGCCTGCGGGCAGCAGCGGCGTAACCGGAAGCGGGGCTCGTCATGTCAGGGATGGACCGGCCGCCGGGCGACCCGGACGCCGCCCCCGACGCGCCCCGGTCCGAGGGCGCGGTGGCTATTGCCGATCGCTGCGCGATCGCTGACGCCGGCACCCGGCGGGAGTGCGCGCTTGCGTACCGCGTCACGGTCGACGCGGTGCACGCGAGGACGGCGCCTGCCGCGGATTCTCGCCGGGTGGGCGACGGCGATCCTGCGGCCGGCGCCGAGGCGGCGAAGCGGCCCGATATGGCCGAGAGGTATCCCGACCGGTACGCGCGGACGGCCGATCCGCCGCCGCAGGTTGAGGGCCCGGCCGAGCACCCCGCGGGCTGGGTCGGCGACATCTACCCCGGCCGCGACAGGAACGAGCGGCCGAACAACTGCGGAGAGTGCGCCCGGTCAGCCGACAGCACCTGGCACGGGGCCCCCGTCGCGGCCGCCGAGCTCGCGAGCCGGCCTACGGGCGGCGAACGCCCCGCGGTGATGACCGAGTGGGCGGGCCAGGCCCCGGAGGCGGCGTCCATGACCGGCATCGCGCAGCGGCTGCGCGAGCTCGGTCCCGGAAGCTCGGCCGTCGTCGGCTTCGACCGCGCCGACGCGCCCGGGCACTGGTTCAACGCCGTGAATCACGACGGGAAGATCCTGGCAGTCGACGGGCAGTCAGCCCTTTTCGAAGACTGGCCCCCGTCCAACGACGGTCTCGGCTTCGATGAGAACGGCATGTCGTACTCGGACGCCATCTACTTCACCCCGGACGGGAAGGTCGTGCACCATGATCACCAGTGACGACGCGCACCGCATCGCAACCGAGGCCATCGGCCCGGCCACGGCCGCCGACGGCCAGGGCTGGCACCTGGAGGAGTTCGCCTCCGGCTGGCTCGTCCGCGAGGACTGGATGAGCGAAGAGTCGGTCCGCGGCGGGTCCTTCTGCGTCGTCGAGCGCGCCACCGGACGAGTCCTGGCCTTCCCCACCAGCATCTCCCCGACCCGGATCATGACCGAGTACGACCAAGTCGTCGACCGCGCATCCCAGGTGTCGGGCTGACGTGACTGTCGGGGCCTCTCAGCGGCACCCGCTACCGGGGCTGAGCGATGACAAACAGTCGGCTCTCCGTCATGTCCTCGATGGCGTAGCGAATCCCTTCCCGCCCCAGCCCGGAGTCCTTAACGCCGCCGTAGGGCATGTGATCAATCCGGTAGGTCGGCGAGTCGTTGAGGATCACCGCACCAACCTGCAGCGTCTCGAACGCGCGCCACGGCCGGCGCGTCGGGTTTCCTGCTGAAAGACACCGGCGCCAGGAACCTGACCGACGGGATACGAATCGTTCATTCCGGCGACGCGGTCGTCGCCCCGAGCACTACCCGGCGGCTGTTCGACAAGTTCAGCACCATCGCGAGCCCGGCCCGGCCTGGGGGCGGATCGGCTGTGCCGGGCGTGCCGCTGACCGCGCGCGAGATCGACGTGCTGCGCGAGGTCGCACTCGGTCTTTCCAACGCGGAGATCGCGAAGCGGATGTACCTGTCCGAGGCGACGGTCCGCACGCACGTCAGCCACATCCTCGGCAAACTCGGCCTGCGGGACCGGGTGCAGGCGGTCGTCTACGCCTACGAGATGAGGCTGGTACGCGCCGGCGCGTAGCGGAGAACTCAGCGTCGCGCCCGACGCGCGAGCCGGGGGCTCGCTCCTATCGTCGGCTGCATGCTCACAGCGAAGGATCTTTGCAAGGTCTACGGAGAAGGCACGAACCCGGTCCTGGCACTGGACCGGGTGACGATCAGCTTTGGCAGCGGGGAGTTCGCCGCCATCATGGGACCCTCCGGGTCAGGGAAATCCACCTTGATGCACTGCCTGGCCGGGCTGGACACGGTCACGTCGGGTTCGGTGACGATCGGCGGCACCGAGCTCAGCGGGCTGTCTGATCGCTCGCTGACCCTGTTGCGCAGGAGCCGGGTCGGCTTCATCTTCCAGTCGTTCAACCTGCTGCCCGCGCTCACCGCGGAGCAGAACATCCTGCTGCCGCTCGAGCTGGCCGGCCGCAGACCGGATCCGCGCTGGTTCCGCGAGGTGGTCGAGGTGCTCGACCTCGCCGGCCGGCTCGGGCACCGGCCGGGGGAGCTGGCCGGCGGCCAGCAGCAGCGGGTTGCCTGCGCGCGCGCTCTGGTCACCAGGCCGGAGGCGATCTTCGCCGACGAGCCGACGGGCAACCTGGACTCCCGCTCCGGGGCGGAGGTGCTCAAGTTCCTCCGTCACTCCGTCCGTGAGCTGGGCCAGACCGTCATCATGGTGACCCACGACCCCGTCGCCGCGTCGTACGCCGACCGGGTGGTGTTCCTGGCCGACGGGCGCCTGCACGGGGAACTGCTGGCTCCGACCGCGGCGGAAATCCTCGACGCGCTCAAGGCGCCGGCATGCTGACCGTCACCCTGTCCGGGCTGCGCGCCCGGTGGCGGAGGCTGCTGCTTTCCGCGCTCGCCGTCGCACTGGGGGTCGCGTTCACGGCCGCGACCCTGATCTACACCGCCACCGTGAAGGCCTCCTACTACAGCCAGTTCGCGGCGCAGGCGAAAAACGTCGATGCCGCCGTCCAGCCGGCCGACGGGGCGACGCTTCCGCTGTCTGACCTCGCCTCGGTGCGGGCCGTGCCGGGCGTCGCCGCGGCCGAGGGCAGGCTCCAGGCCTCGCTGCCGCTAGTCGGAACCGACGGTCGTGCCGACTCGGCCACGGCGATCGACCTGCCCGCCGACCCACGCTTCCGCTTCTACACGGTGGTCTCCGGCGGCGGGAGCGTGCTGCTCGACCAGGACACGGCGGCGCTCGACCACGTGCGTCCGGGCACCCCGGTTACCGTTGTCGACCAAGCCGGGCGTACCCGCCGCCTGGTGGTCACCGGGATCATCGACATGGGCGCTTCCGGGCAGGCCCTTGGCGAGGCGGTGCTGGTGCTGCCCGCCGCGCTGCTGCGGTCGCTGACCGGTGCCCGCGGCTACCAGCGGATCGACGTCGCCGCCGCGCCGGGGGGCAGCCAGCCCGCGCTCGCGGCGCGCCTGGCGATGCTGCACCTGCGTGACGCGAGCGCGGAGAGCGGCGCGGGACTGGCTCAGGCGCTGGCCGAGCAGAACGCGGGCGGCGAGGGCCTGCTGTCGACCGGCTTGCTCATCTTCGCGCTGGTGTCGCTGGTCGTGGCCGCGCTTGTCATCTACAACAGCTTCCGCACCCTGCTCGCCCAGCGACTGCGGGAAGTGGCGCTGCTGCGCTGCGTCGGCGCGACGCGGCGACAGGTCATGACCAGCATCCTCACCGAGTCGGTGTTGATGGGGCTGGTGGCGAGCATCGCCGGACTCGCTGTGGCGGTGCTGCTGGTGGCGGCGGCGAACTCCGGCAGCGTCGCGCTGAGCCGCGGGACCGTGGCCCTGTCGCTGGCGATCGGGGTGGCCGTCACCGTCGGCGCCGCGCTGCTGCCCGCGGCCGCCGCGTCGAGGACGGCTCCGATGGCGGCGCTGCGCGCGCCGCATGAGGGCCGGGTCCGCGGCGTGGCCACGCGGCTCGTCGCCGCGGTGATGCTGGCGGGCGGCGGGCTGGCGCTCACCGTCGCGGGCATCCCGGACGGCGAGCCCGGTCTGGTGATGATCGCGGCGGGCGGCACGCTGTTTTTCCTCGGCTTCCTGGCGATCGGGCCGCTCGTGGTCGGCCCCATCGCGGCCGCGCTCGGCTGGCTGCCCGCCCGGGTGCTCGGCGTCCGGATGCGGCTGGCAGTTACCGGCGCGCGCCGCAACCCGTCGCGCACGGCGACCACCGCAGCGGCCCTGACGATCGGGATCGGGCTGATGACGCTGTTCTCGGTGGTGCTATCGACGGCCGGCCAATTCGCCGACCACGAGACGAACAGGCATTTCCCGGCCGACTACCTGCTGTCGGAGGAAACGACAGGCATTCCCCCGTTGGCGCTGGCGCACCTGCAGGCCAGCCCGCTGATCGCCCAGGCGGCAGGCATCAGGCAGCGCAGGGCGCCAATCGATGGTTCCGCCGCTCAGCTGATGGCGGTTGAGCCGTCTGCGTACCAGTCCGTGTTCATGCCCTACATGGGCTCCGGATCGCTGTCCCAGGTTGTGGACGGGACCGGCGGGATAGCCCTGACCGGCGCCGAAGCCCAGCAACTGGGCGTGGCGGTCGGCGGGCGGGTCTCGGTCGGCAGGCAATCGCTGCGGGTGGTGGCGATCTTCTCCGACGGAGTGCTCAATGAGGACGCGCTGGTCTCGTGGCAGGACTTCGCCGCCGCGTTCGGCGCCGGCGACGTCACCGATGTGCTGGTGAAGGCGCGCCCGGGGGTGTCAAGCACGGCCTCCGCCTCGGCGGTGAACGCGGCGCTGGCCGGCTATCCGCTCATCGGCGTGACCTCGCAGGCGTCGCTGCGCGCGCACATGCTCTCATCGGTCCACAAGCTGACCGACCTGCTGGCCGGCCTGCTGGCGACCTCCATCGTCATCGCGCTGGCGGGCATGGCCAACACGCTGTCGCTTTCCGCCCTCGAGCGGACCAGGGAGTCCGCGCTGCTGCGGGCGCTCGGCCTCACCAGGGGACAGCTGCGGGAGATGATCAGCTTGGAGGCCGTGCTGATCGGCGTGCTGGGCGCGGTCGTCGGGGTGGCGTTCGGCATCGGCTTCGGCTGGGCCGTCGGGCGGGCATTCCTGCGCACCGACGGCGGCACTGTCAGCTTTCCCTTCCTCGAGATGACCGGGTACATCGCGCTGGCCGCCCTCGCCGCGCTGCTCGCCTCGGTGATCCCCGCCCGCCGCGCGGCGCGGCTGCCCGTCATCGAGGGGCTGGCGGCGGACTAGCCGTGAACCGGGACCCGCCGCTGCGTTCACAATAACGGCGCACGGCCCCGTATCTCGTCAGCATATGTTGACCCCAACCGGGCGTCAGCATATGCTGACGTTCATGGAATCAGCACTCGCCATCACCGAGGCCGCCTCCGGGAGCGACCCCGACACCGGCCTCCGCGCCGTGGCTGCCCTGCGGGAACTCACCGAGCGGCTGGAGATCCTCCAGGTCGACAACGCCCGCAGCCGCGGGTGGACCTGGCAGCAGGTCGCCGCGCGGCTCGGCGTCACCAAGCAGACCGTGCACCGCAAGCACGGCAGGCGAACCGGGAGGCAGTCATGACCAGGACCTTCAATGAGGACGCCAACGCCATCGTGGTGCAGGCCTACGAGCGCGCCACCGGGCTCGGGCACCCCTATCTCGGGGCTGAGCACCTCCTGCTCGCCCTGAGCTCCGTCGGCCAGCCGGCCGGCGCGATCCTGCGCGAGCACGGCGTCACCCCCGAGCGGGTCGAGGCGGAGATCGTTCGCCAGTCCGGCGGAGGACTCTTCGGCGACCTGGACCGCGGCGCGCTGGCTGCGGTCGGGGTCGATATCGACGCCGTCCGCGCGACGACCGAGGCGTCCTTCGGCCTGGAGGCTCTCACCCGCGCCGCCCTGGCCGTCCACCACAAGCCCCGCTGGTTCAACCCGCGGCCGGCTGCCTTCGCCGGCCGGGACGGCGCCTACCTCCCCCTCGGCCCCGGCGCCGGGCAGGCCCTCCACGGTGCCCGCCGCCAGGCGCAGGCCCGGGGCGTCACTGCGCCCTTCGGCGTCGAGGATCTGGCACTGGGCATCCTCGCCGTCAGCGAGGGCCTGGCGCCCCCGATCCTGTCGGCCCTCGGCGTGCAAGGCCCGGCCATGAGCGCCGCGATCATGGACCGCCGCCACCCGGCCGGCTGACCCGGCGCACGTCCGAGCTAGGCGTCCCTCCGCCGGACGACGACGAAGGTGACCGCGATCAGCGCCGCGGCCAGCAGGACGTAGATCCCGGTCTCGATGCCCTGGAACGGCCAGTAGCGGCTGGCGGGCTGGTAGGTGACGAACCCGCGCCACCCATGCGACTGCATGCAGGAGAACACGGCGTTCATCGAAGCGCCATTCTTTGCCGTCGGAGCCCCGGGCAGCAGCCGCTGGCAGGCGGCCGGGAGGGCGGGCTCCAGGTCGCCCCAGCCCGCCGCCACGGTCTGCCCGGTCCTGCTGACGGCGCCCTGGCCGAGCACCCAGGGCTGCCCCGACGGCGTGAACGTGCCCGCCACGTTGAAGTAGGTCGTGACCGCCGCCAGGTAGTGCGGCCGGAGGAGGTTCGCGATCACCAGCCGAAGAGCGATGAACCCGCCGAGCACGACGGCGATCGCGGGAAGGGTCCGGCGCGCCACGGTGCCGACGGTGACGCCGAGCGCCATCGCGAACACCGCGTAGCCGATCGGGACGATGCCCTGGGCGTCGAACTGACCGGGGGTGAACGCGGTCGCCGACTGCGCGTTGATCGGCCCGGACCACCAGGTGGCCAGCGCGGAGACCGCGCCGCCGCAGGCGACGGCGGCGAGCAGCAGCCAGCCGGCCTTGACCGCCACCCAGCGGGTCCTGGTGACGCTCTGCGTCCACGCGAAATCGGCCGTGCGGGCCTCGAGCTCGGACGCCACCAGCGGCGCGCCCCACAGCATGCCGAGCACGACCGGGACTATCAGGCAGATGTAGGGCAGGTCGCTGACCACGCCGTTGACCAGGCCCGGCTGCTGTTGCAGGCACCCGCTGCTCCCCGCGCAGACGGCGAGGATGGAGTGCCAGCGCGACGCGATATGAAAACCGTCCACGAGTATCACTGCGGCCAGCGCGGCCAGCAGCACCGACGAGATCGCGGCGGTGGCCCGGTACTGGCGCCAGACGAGCCAGGTCATGATTCTTCTCCAGCGGTCGTGAGGAGGTTGCCGGCCGGCGTGCCGTCGGCGTCCATGTACGTGAGGATCAGATCTTCGAGGGCGACGTCCTCGACCTTCCGCGCGAGCCGGTGCTCCGCCAGCAGGGTGTCGATGTCGCCCGCCAGCTGGACCCGGGACGCGGCCAGCAGGATCAGGTGGTCGCAGACCCGCTCGAGGTCGGTGACCAGGTGCGAGGAGAGCACCACGGTGAGGCGGCCCGCGGCGTCGGTCACGGCCGAGGTCAGCGCGGCCAGGAAGTTCCGCCGCGCCAGCGGGTCCAGCGCCGCGAACGGCTCGTCGAGCAGCAGCAGCCGAGGTCGTTTGGCCAGCGTCAGCGCGAGCGCCACCTGGGCCCGCTGGCCGCCGGAGAGCTTGCCCACGCTCTGGTCAAGCGGAATGCGCAGCCCCTCCAGTCGGGTCCGCGCCTGCGCGGCGTCCCAGCGCGGGTTCAGGTGGGCCCCGACCCGCACGTGGTCCTCGGCGGTGAAGCTCCGGTACAGCGGGATCTCCTGGCCGAGGAAGCCGATGTCGGCCAGGAACGCCGGGTCCTGACGCGGCTCGCCGTCCAGCACCAGCGCCGTGCCGCCGGTCGGGCGCGCCAGCCCGGCCAGGATCCGCAGCAGCGTGGTCTTGCCGGCGCCGTTCGGCCCGATCAGCGCGCAGACCCGCCCCTCGGGCACGGTGACCGTGCAGTCGGTGAGGGCGCTGGCCCGCCGGTAGCGTTTGGATAGTTCATGGGTCTCGATAGCGGTGCTCATGGCAGTAAGCGTCCCGGCCGGCGGCGGCGGGCGCATCACGCGCCGGGTGGAGGGCGGGTCCCTCGCTGGAGGGATACGCCCGCCGGCTCCGCGGCGGTACCGTGCAGGTGTGCTTGACCGGGTGCGGCGCAGGGCGTGGGGGCTATCGGGCCGGCTGATAGCGTCCTACATTCTCGTCACGCTCGCGGTCGTGGTGCTGGTTGAGGTGCTCGCGCTCGGCTTCCAGGTGCCCTTGCTGGTGAACGGCGCCCAGCTCCAGGAGCAGGTGAACGCCACCGCCAAGAGCTACGCCGAGCGCTATCCAGGCGGCGTGCCGGCCGGGACGGTGCTCGGCGAGCACGGACAACCGCCCGAGCCGGGCGTGGTCCGGCCGGCCGCGGACGGCACGCTGGTCGTTCCCGCGATCGCCGGCCCGGTCCCCGGCGGCCAGGCGGTCACCGTGGTCCTGGCCATCGCCGCCGACGGCACGGTCGTCGCGTCCTCCGCGCCGGCCCTGTACCCGCCCGGGCGGCCGGCGACCAGCGAGCTCCCTGTCCCGGTGACCTCGCAAATGGGCATCGGCCAGCTTTTCAAAACCGGCACCCTGTCAACCTCGCACGGCAGCGTCCTCTGGGACTTGGCCTGGGCGCCGGGCCGGGCCGGGACCAGCGGGTCATCGGCCGGCCCGGCAGGTACGGTCATCTACGTCCAGGCGCCGTGGTCGACCGGGTTCATCAACCCGGTCAGCGCCTGGGACGAGCTCGTGCAGCTGGGCGAGGCCCGCGCGCTGCTATCGGGCACCTTCGCCCTGCTCCTCGCCATCGTGCCGGTCGGGGTGCTGTTCGGGCTGCTGGCCTCGCACCGTCTCGTCCGCCGGGTGCGCCGCCTGGAAACGGCCACCCTCGCGGTCGCCGACGGCGACTACGCCGTCGCCCTGCCCTCCTCCGGCCGGGACGAGGTCGGCCGGCTGGAGGCGAACTTCACCGCCATGACCCGGCAGCTCGGCTCGGCGCTGGCGGCCGAGCGTCAGCGCGCCACCAGCGACGCGCGCGCGGCCGAACGGGCCAGGCTCGCGCGGGAGATCCACGACGCGATCTCCCAGCACCTGTTCGGCCTGCGGATGATCGCGGCCGGGATGCGCCGGGCCGACCCGGGCAACCAGCAGGCCCGCGCGATCGAGCGCATCAGCGAGGAGGCGCTGCGCGACATGCAGGCGCTGCTGACCGAGCTGCGCGCGGCCAGCCTGGACGGCGGCGGCCTCGCCTCGGCCCTGCTGGAAATCTGCGCGGCCTACCAGGACCGGCTCGGCGTCAGCGTCGACGCCAGCGTGGACGAAGTCACCGTGCCCCCGCCGGTCGAGCATGCCCTGCTCCGCATCACCCAGGAGGCCTGCGCCAACGCCGTCAGGCACGGCCGCGCCCGCCGTCTGGCGGTGTCCCTGAGCTGCCAGGACGGACAGGTCCAGCTGGCCGTCCGCGACCCCGGCGTCGGCTTCGACCCGACCGCGCCGCAGGACGGCTCCGGGCTCGCTCACATCCGGGACCGAGTCGCCGAGCTGGGCGGCACGGTGGACATCGACAGCGCCCCCGGGCGCGGCACGGCCCTCACCGTCCGGGTGCCGGCGCCGTGACGATCCGGGTGGTGATCGCGGACGACCACCGCGTCGTCAGGGACGGGCTGTGCTACCTGCTCAGCCAGGAGCCGGAGATCGAGGTCGTCGGCGAGGCCGGAGACGGCCGGCAGGCGGTTGACGTCGTCGCCGCGACCGGCCCCGACGTGCTGCTGCTCGACCTGTACATGCCCGGGCTAGACGGGCACGCCGTGCTCGCGGCGCTGCCCGACACCCCGGACCGGCCGGCCGTCGTCGTGCTCACCTCCGCCACCGAAGACGAGCACCTGATCCGCGCCATGCACGCCGGCGCGACCTCCTACCTGCTCAAGACCGCCCCGGCCGATGACGTCATCGCCGCCGTCCGCGACGCCGCCGCCGGCACCGCCAGCCTCAGCCCCGAGCTCTTGACCCGGCTCACCCAGGCGCTGCGCCGTCCCCCGCCGCCGGACCCGCTGCAGCCGCTCTCGCCGCGCGAACGCGACGTGCTCCGGCTGATCGCCCGCGGTCACAGCAACCGGCAGATCGCCCGGGAGCTGGCGATCGGCGAGCAGACGGTCAAGACCCACGTCCGCGGCATCCTCGCCAAACTCGGCCTCCAGGACCGCGTCCAGGCCGCGATCTTCGCCCTCCGCCACCAGTCCGGGTAACGCGAGGAATTTCGCGCCAGCGCGGTCACAGCCGCCGGGAGCGCGTGTCCAACCAAGTGAGACCAGATCTTCACGAGGAAGGACCGGCGTCATGGCCACCATCGAAGTACTCGACTCGTTCATCAGCTACACCGAAGCAGGGACCGGCGACGTCCCGGTCGTGTTCCTGCACGGCAACCCCACCTCGTCCTACCTCTGGCGGAACGTGATCCCGCACGTGGCGGGCCAGGCCCGGTGCCTCGCGCCGGACCTGATCGGGATGGGGGAGTCCGGCAAGCCCGAGATCGCCTACCGGCTCGCCGACCACGTCCGCTACCTCGACGCCTGGTTCGACGCGATGGGCCTGGCCGAGGTGGTCATCGTCGGCCACGACTGGGGCGGCACGCTCGGGATGGACTGGGCGGCCAGGCATCCGGGGCGGGTCCGTGGGATCGCGGTGATCGAGACGTTCCTGCGGCCGATGCGCTGGGCGGAAATGCCGCCGCTGGGCGCCGAGCTGTTCCGCGGCTACCGCTCGCCCGAGGGCGAGCGGATGGTGCTCGAGAACAACATGTTCATCGAGGTCAACCTGACCAGGGGGCTGATCGGCGAGATGGCGGAGTCAGACCACGATGTTTACCGCGCCCCGTTCCTCGAGCCTGCCTCACGCAAGCCGATGCTGGCGTGGTCGCGCGAGTTCCCGCTCGACGGCGAGCCGGCCGACGTCGTCGAGGTGGTGCTCCGCTACGACCGCTGGATGGCCGAGACGCCGCGGGTGCCGAAGCTGCTCATGACCGTGGACAAGGGGGCGGGGCTGGGATCGCCGGAGATGATCTCGTGGGCGGCGCAGACGTTCGCGGCGGTCGAAGTCGAGTCGGTCGGGCCGGGCGGGCACCACGCGCCCGAGGACCAGCCCGACGCGATCGGCGCCGCCATCGCGGGCTGGCTCGGCCGGCACGCGCTGACCAGGCCGTCGGCAGTAGCGTCGTGACCATGGAACCAGACGAAGCCGGCCTGGTGGCGCGGGCGGTCGACGGCGACAAGGCGGCGCTGGAGGAGGTGATCAGACTCCTCTCCGATCCGCTCTACCGGCTGGCGCTGCGGATGGTGTGGCGTCCGGCCGACGCGGAGGACGCGACCCAGGAAATCCTGATCCGGGTGGTGACCCGGCTGGCGTCCTGGCGCGGCGAGGCGAAGCTGCTCACCTGGGCGTACCGGATCGGCGTCAACTACCTGCTCAACCTGCGGCGGAAGACCCCGCAGGAGGCGCAGCAGCTCAGCCTGGAGGAGTTCGGCGGCGCGCTGGCCGACGGCCTGGCCGACGCCGACTACCGGGGACCCGAGGCGACCGTGCTCGCCCAGGAGGTGCGGCTGTCCTGCACCCAGGCGATGCTGCAGTGCCTGGAGCGCGGCGAGCGGATTGCGTTCGTGCTCAGCGATATCTTCGAGCTGTCGTCGGCGGATGCGGCGTGGATTCTCGACACCACGCCGGCCGCGTACCGCAAGCGGCTGGAACGGGCCCGGCACCGCATCGGCGCGTTCATGAACTCCACCTGCGGCGTGGTCAACCCGGACGCGTTCTGCCGCTGCGCCCGGCGGGTGCCGAAGGCGCTCGCGACCGGGCGGGTGGACCCGCGCAGGCCCGCCTTCACCGCCCACCCGGTCAGCCCGTCCGGCCGCGGCGTGGCCGAGGCTGCCGCCCAACTGAGCCGCCTGCACGACGCCGCCGCCGTAATGCGGGCGCACCCGGACTACGCCGCCCCCCAGGCGAAGGTCGACGCGATCGCGGCGCTGCTCCGCTCCGGACGGTTTCCGCTGCTTGAATAGGAGAAGATTCAAGACCCTGATATCGAACGGTCCGAGGTGACTCCCGGTCGTCCACGTCCGCTCTCCGCCGGTCAACGACGTCATAGCTCCTGCGCCGCGGCGACTTCGCGTCCCGCGACGATCTCGAGACCCGAATCACCGAGTTCACCATCGGCTACAACGAGACCGCGCAACCCGGAAAATGGAAGTATGACGCCGACGCTGAGCACGCCCGCTACCGAGCCCGGCTTCCGTCCCGCGCGACGCCAAAGACCCCGCAGGAGGACCGCATGACACCCCCGTCCGGCCACAAGGAAAAACGTGACGCCCGCAGAGCCGTGCTGGCAGCGGAGGCCGACCACCTCAGCTCGCTGACACTGCCACAGCTGGCGGCCGAGGTGATGGCCACGGGGTTCACGGATGTTCCGAGGTATGACGAGAACGAGCGCGCGTACCCGGTGTTCGCGCGACTCATCAGCCGCCTCGCCCCCGAAGACATAGGCCCGCTTGATGGCGAGGTGCACTCGCGCTTCGCCGAGCTTGTTCGGGAGGGCCTCCAGGTCCTGGAACACGCGAGCCTCGTATGCGGCCCGATATCGGGATCGCACCACAACTACTACACGCTCACGCGCCTCGGACGCTCCGCGTTGGAGCGCGGAGCGGTCGACCGCTACCTCGGCGGCAGCAGCCTGTGACGACCCTGTTGTTGCTGAAGGATTATCACTGCTCTGGGATCGGCTCGTTGACGGCGGGGATCGTCGGGCTGGGGTTGTCGAAGACCTCCTGCTGGGCCGTGAGGAAGCCGGCCTCGGCGGCGGCCAGGCTGACGGCCGGGTTCTGCGCCGGCCACCGGGCGGGGCCGCCGGGCAGGCGCAGCGAGGTGGTGATGTCACCGCAGGCGGCGCGGCGCCAGGCGCTGAGGTTGGGCTCGGGCACGCCGAAGCGGGCCTCGATGAGGCGGATCAGCGACGTGTGGTCGAGGACGTCCGAGCAGACGTAGCCGCCGACCGACCAGGGGGAGACGACGATCGCCGGGACCCGGAAGCCGAGGCCGATCGGCAGCCCGTCGACGAACTCGTTCGCCGTCCCCGCTGGCGGGACCGGCGGCGGCACGTGGTCGAACATCCCGGCCGCCACCGCAGCGCAGATCGTCGCCACAGCAGGCGTCCCGCACACGTTCGAGCGCCGCCGGGAGTCGCCCGCAGACGCGATCCTGATCGCGGCCAGAACCCAGGAGGCAGCGCAGCCCGCGAGCACGCCCGTCATCGTGACTGGTCGCTCTCGACGCGCCGCCCGCCGGGTCATCGGCTCGGTCCCGGTCCGGCTGCGGCGTCGGTCGCCCTACCCGGTCCTCACCATCTCCTGAACCAGAAACAGCGTGTAGGCGGTGACGAAGACCAGGGCCTTCGCCAGCCGGCCGGCATTCCGCCCGTTGACATGACCGGGCGAAACGCCGGCCGGGATAAGCGCGATGACCCCTACCGGTGGCGGCGGTGACGCTACCATGGCGCGTTATGCGACTGGTGAGGCGATTCGGCCTGGTCTGCGCCAAGCTCGCGGCGGTCGGCCTCCTTGTGACCGGGGCGGCGGCCTGCGCGGGCGTTGCCGCCGCGCCCGCGGCGGCGACCCACAGCGCTGCCGGGTCGGCCAGCACCGCGCCCGAAGACGCGGGCCTGAACGGCCAGCCTGCCTTCGTCACCGCCGTCCCGGCGGTGGACAAGACCAAATCTGCTGCCAAGAGAAGCAGCAGTCCGACCGCCAGCAGCGCTGCGAGCGCGTCCGCGGCCACCGTCTCCGGGGGCACCACGCTGCAGGCCGGAAATCCAGACGGGCACGCGTCGGTCCCGGCGGCGGGCCTGGCCGTGGACACGAGCCATCCCGACCACGTGATCGGCGACGGCTCGCCTGCGGGGTGCACGTCGGCGGCGGTCGTGCAGGCGGTCGGCGAGGGCGGCATCATCACCTTCGACTGCGGCCCGAGCCCGGTAACGATCACGATGACGGCGACCGCCAAGGTCGTCAATACCAGCCACCAGGTGGTGCTCGACGGCGGCGGCAAGGTCACGCTGAGCGGCGCAGGCACCACCCGGATCCTGTACATGAACACCTGCGACCCGGCGCAGAAGTACACCACCAGCGACTGCTGGGAGCAGCAGTGGCCGCAGCTCGTCGTGCAGAACATGACGCTCACTGACGCCTACTCGGCGATCCAGCAGTCGAGCACGGCCTCCTACGGGGGTGGGGCCATCTTCGACGAGGGCGGCCAGCTCAAGGTGGTCAACTCGGTGTTCACCGGCGACCAGTGCTACGCCAGCGGCCCCGACCTCGGCGGCGGGGCGATCCGCGCCACCGGCATGTACATGCAGGACCCGGTCTACATCACCAATGACACATTCACCGATAACTCCTGCTCCAATGGCGCGGCCCTCAGCGGGCTCTACGCGAACTTCGCCGTCTACAACAGCCGGATGACCGGCAACAAGGCGATCGGGTCAGGCGCGAACCCCGCCGCCAGCGGCACGCCAGGCGGCGGCAGCGGGGGAGCGATCTACACCGACGGCGACGGCTACAACCTGATCGTCGACGGCTCGGTGATGACCGGCAACACAGCCCGCGAGGGCGGCGGCGCCATCTTCTTCGTCGTCGACGCCGACGGCGGAACGCTCACCATCGACGGTTCAACCCTGTCGGACAATACGAGCGGCGCCTTCCAGAATGCCCCGGGCATCTTCGACGAGGTCAACTCGGTGGTCACCCAGCCCGTCGAATCCGGCTCTTCAGTCAGCTAGGGCCGAGCGGCGGGCGCGTGGTCGGCGGCGACTCGCCGGCGCTCACGATTGAGCTCGTCCGCTGGTGGGAAGACGTTTGGGAGATTGTTCTGCGCTCGCCGGTACGGGTTGGGGCGTTTCGGCCCCCGGTAGCTAGCGGCACTCGCTTATGAGGGCCTGACGGCCGTGCGTCGCGCGTCGTTCACAAGCCGCGGTGGGGCGCGGCAGGGGGTGCGGGGATGACTGGCAAGCGTGTTCTTGGCATTGTCTTGGCGGGCGCGCCCGGGCGGCGGCTGACGCCGCTGACCGCGGAGCGGGCCAAGGCGGCCGTTCCATTCGGCGGCGTGTACCGCCTGGTCGATTTCGCGTTGTCCAACCTGGTCAACGGCGGGATCCGCCAGATCTGCGTGCTCACCCAGTACAAGAGCCACAGCCTGGACCGGCATCTGGCGACCGCCTGGGGGCGCAGTGGCGCGCCCGGCGATCACGTGATCCCGGTGCCGGCCCAGCAGTGGGTGGGACCACGCTGGCAATCCGGATCGGCAGACGCGATCTACCAGTCGCTGAGCCTGCTCGACGAACACCGGCCGGACCTCGTCGTGGTCTGCGGAGCCGATCACGTCTACCGCATGGACCCCGTGCAGATGATCGACCAGCACCTGGCCCGGGGAGCGGGGGTCACGGTCGCGGCGATCCCGATGCCGCAGGCGCAGGCGCAGGCGTCGGACTTCGGCGTCGTGCAGGTCGGCGCCGACGGTCACACCATCGAGTCGTTCCTGGAAAAGCCCGCCAGCCCGCCGGGCCGCGCCGGACGGCCGGACGAGTCGCTTGTGTCCATGGGCATCTACGTATTCGACCCCGACGTGCTGATCGAGGCGCTGCACAAGGACGCGGCCGACGATGACAGCGGGCACAGCATGGGCGGGGATATCATCCCCCGGCTGGCGGGCGACGGGGCCGCGCAGGCCTACGACTTCCGGCGGAACGAGGTGCCCGGGGCCTGCGCGCGCGAGCGCTCCTACTGGCGAGAACTGGGGACAATCGATTCCTATTTCAACGCGCAGATGGATCTGCGCGCGGTGATCCCGCCGTTCAGCCTCTACAACGACTGCTGGCCGATCGCGACGCGGATGTCCTGCCAGCCGCCGGCGAAGTTCGTCCACGCGGACGGCGACCGGCCCGGACGGGCAGTCAACAGCGTGGTCAGCAACGGCGTGATCGTATCCGGCGGGGTGATCCGCAACTCAATCCTGTCGCCCGGAGTCCGCGTGGACGGCCAGTCTCAGGTGAACCGGGCGGTGATCTTGGACAACACCCACGTCCAGCCGAGGGCTGTCGTGGAGAACGCCATCCTGGACAAGGACGTGACCATGTTGGCGGGCGCCACGGTCGGGGTGGACAAGGAACACGATCGCGCCCGCGGATTCGTCGTCTCGGCCGGCGGCGTCACCGTGGTCAGCAAGGGACAGGTGGTGGCACCATGACCGCCCAGCGCCAGCGCTGATCCCCGTCTCCGCCGGGCGCAGATTTGGCGGGCAGGTGATGAGCAGTTCACACGGGAACAACCCATCAACAGCTACCAAGGAGCGCCGTGAGGCGCCGCCTTTGCTCCTGCCGCTTCGGCCGCCTGGCCCCGGCGAGATGAAATGCTTGGCGCGACTGCGGTTAGCCTTGTGAAGGCCGGTCGGAACGGGCCTTGGAACGCTCGTAGTGACGGCTTGCCTACTCCTCGGTGGCTCCGCCGATCTGCCGCAAATGCCTCCGGAAGGTGTATGACGGTTCGGCTGCGCGCCGCGCCAGGTACTCCCCGAAGGCCGTCTGCTGGCGCAGGGTCTGACCTGCCTGGATCTTGCGAGCCTGGTCCCGTTCGGCCTGGGCGAGCTGGCGGGCTGTCGCCAGGACTTCCCCCGCCTGATCGGAGGCGATGAACACGACGCCGTCGTCGTCGCCAAGCACGATGTCGGTGCCAGTGACCAGGCATGACCCGAACCGTGCGCTGGCCAGCGCGGATGGCTCCTGCTCATCGAGGCGGACCGGCCCGGCCGGACAGCGGCCGTAGCTGAACACCGGCAGGCCGATCTGGGTCAGTTCCGGCGTGTCGCGGTGCAGTCCCCATACCACCACCCCGGCCAGGCCCGCCGCCTGTGCCTCCAGCACGACCAGGTCGCCGACGCAGGCCTCATCCTCCCGGCCGCCGTTGTCGACGACCAGCACGTCGCCGTGTCCGGCGCTGCTGAACGCCTCCAAGAACACATCGACGCTCCCGTAGTGGCGGGCCGGCAGCACGCGGCCGGCGATCTGCCGACCGGGGATGACTGCGCCGATGCCAGGCGGCGCGACGCGCAGCGGCACGTTCCGGCGGATGCAGGCGTCGGCTACCAGCGGTGTGGAGAGGCCGGCGAATTCGGTGAGCATTCCTGCTCGTCCCGGGTCGATTCCAGTCACCTGCCAGACTCTACCTGCGGCTAGGGGAACAATCTTGAGCACTAGCGCACCCCTGCGTTCCCGATCCCGCACCCTCCCGGACGACTCCGCCTTAGGCACTCCGAACCGCCGTTATCTTAAGTCGGTCTTGGCGTGTCTCCCATGTAGCTTGACGCACCCAGAGGCCTGCGTGGTGGACACGTTCTCTTCAGTGGTGTCTCCGACGTAGCTGATGTGAGGCGCCCTGCGCTGACCAGCGGCTCTCCTCTTCTCGGTGCCGCTTTTGGCTCTTGGTTCACGCCCAGAACTTCACGTGGGAGACATGTCTCCCACGCAAAACCCATCCTGACCAGGGCGTCTTCCAAACCGACTTAAGATAACCGCCGTTAGGTGCGTTTTTGGTGCTGCTCAGGGTGATCGGTCAGAAGATGGGAGAAGGAATGAACTGCGCGGCTCGCTTGCCGGGCTCGGACTAACGGGTGGGCGCCTCCGCGAGCGACAGGCTGTTGCCGTCGGGGTCGAGGACCTCCACGTGGCGCACGCCGCTGCCGTAGGTCTCCACAGGCTCGTGCCCGATGCGGTGCCGTGCCAGCCGGGCCAGAATGTCGTCGAGGTCTGTCACGCCGAGTGTGATCATCGCGCCGCCCACCCGTGCGGCTCGCATGGACCGGTCGTCGATGACGACCCACGCGTTCTCGCCGGCCTGCCACAGGTACTCTTCGCCGATGACCTCGTCCGCCGGCCGACCGAAGAACACCTCGTACCACTTCTGCGCTGCCGCCCGGTCGCGCACGCACACGACGCTGTACAGGTCCACTGCAACTGTTCCTTCCTGCCGGTTTAAGGGTCAGACCGCCGTCGCGGCCGAAGTTCATCGATGCCCATCCGGACACCTCACGCGCCGTAATAGGTAATCTGCGTGGTTGGATCGCGCAGTCAGGTCAAGTGGCAGCCGCGAGTGAGGGCGCTGGGATGGTCCGGCGCCGGCCCGGTCCCGACCGCAAGATCGTCAATGAATGGCTTGGGGACCAGGGCCGTGAATCGGGGAATACCCCCGGTGCCAGCAAGCATGGCCGTTACGGGTGAACAAGCAACGCCTGATCCAGCCGTCACCGCGGCCCGAGTCGTGCCGGCGGGAGATTCAGCTGAGCAACGCGGCGCGGAACGGGTGATGCTTGACCTTCTCGGCTCGCAACTCGGCCTCGAGCTGAATCCAGACACCATCACCGTCCCGTCCGGGGAACGCGTCCAAGTGGACGGCGCCGACGCGAGCCGGACGGTCCTGGCCGAGTGCTGGGCGCACCAGGGGGCGCCGAAGAGCGTTCAGAAGCACAAGGTCCTGGCTGATGCCTTCAAGCTGGCCTGGATAGCAACCACCATCTACCCGCGGCCACGGCTCATCCTGTGCCTGAGCGACCCGCTGGCCGCAGGGCCGTTCCTGCCCGGCGCACGGTCGTGAGCATCTCGCGACACCCTCGGGGTCGCAACGGATTCCCCGCCGTTCACCGCGGCACTCACAGAGAAGCGGGACTCGAACCCTCGAACGGCCGATCTGGCCGTATTGGAGGGAGCGCGACTTATCCGGTTGCCGCGCATAACTGATTGTTCTGCGCACGCCTCATTACCCCATACCCGCGGCAATGTAATTTGCGCTCGAAGCTCGCTGTCATACGGGCAGATCGCCTAAATACTATCAAAAGAATCACGATGAGGACTCCGGAGAGCGCAATTGAAGAAGATGATCTTGAAAATGTGACAGGCTAAGTCGGTGAACACGCGAAAAAAAGGCGCTAAAAAACCTCAAAAAAACGCGAAAATAGGACAAGTAGCATCCTCGTCGGATTCCGAAACGTACTGGCTGCGAAACACGCTAGTGGGGATCCCGGCGGGGGTGGCCATCATAGTGCTTGGCGCGTGGATTATTCCTCTAAGCGGCTACGTCAATTCACACTTGCTTCCTTCATCCAAGAAGAACTCAGCCGCGCCTCCGGTAGCGGTCGCAATTAGAAAGGCTAATCCCGCCTGCGGTGGGGCATGGATGGTTCACGGGCCGCTGTCCGCCCTTCCGAAAACGCCAACGGCCGATGATGCCGATTGGACTCCATGGGTCAAGGCCGCCGGAGCAGCAGATGCAGACTTCACATATGCAACTATAACGATCCAGGGGCGATTCGGCCAAAAAGTATACCTTACGGGTATCAATTTCAATGTGAAACGCAGTCCACCCATTCGTGGAATCATGGTAGGTCCTCCCTGTGGAGGTCCCGTAACTGGTCGATACGTGGAGGCGGATCTTGACCAAAGGCCAGCGAGGATCACTGGAAGCTCTTCGGGCCCTGATGCTACGGTCGGTGCAACTCCCAACGACTACAAGCCGCTTACGTTTCCATACGAAATAAGTAATACCGAAGGCTTGGTGCTAATAATCGCGGGCGTTGCCAAGAAATATGATGATGTTTGGTCGGCGGACATTCTCTGGTCATCGGATGGCGTCAACGGTCAGGCTCGTATTGATGACAACGGAGTCCCATTCGAAACTTCGCCGTCTAGATATCAGACCGAGATGGTGTCGTGCGTTGGATGCGAACATCCGATTATTAGTCACGGGTAAAATTCAATGAGAATTGCATCGCCTCGTCCAATCTCGGGCGTGGACCAGCGCTGCGAGCCCTCATGACGTGCACTTGTGGCCGATCTGCTTGCACGCGACTATCGTAAAGCTCGGTTGGGCTAACTCGCAGATTCGGCGATCTGCATCACAGAGACGGGACGCTCTGTCGGCATCGGGTCAGGCATTAGGCCGTTGCGGACGGCTGGGAACGCCGTGGCGTTCTACTTCCAAAACCAGCAGAACGGTTCGGGAAAGATCGTTGCGGCAGCATTTGGGTGCTCGGCCGGGTCGACGTTCAGTTCAGGTCGTGTGTGCCGCTAGGCGTGATCATCTGCGGGTCGTTGCCGAGCACGAGCGCCTGGAACCGGGTGCTGCCCGAGGTCAGGTAGATAGTCCAGCCAGAATCGCCGCCGGGCAGGGAGTTGGCAAGCACGAAGCGGCTGACGCTGCCGAGGCGGGCCTTGCCCTCGGCGGTGATCAGCTCGGTGAGCCGCTGGATCACGCCCGGGACGAACTGGGAGAAGTCGATGCCGTTGCGGGGGCCTTCGAAGGCGGCCGGGGATCCCGCCGTCAGCGCCCCGGCGTACGTCGCGGTGATCGCCCGCGCCTCGCCATTGTCCCCGGCGATGACCGCCTCGACCTCGCCGGGGTAGATCGCCAGCTGCGCGATCAGGTCCTGGCTGCCGAACCGGGCGGTGAGCTTGCCGAGCACGGGCGCCAGGTTGCCCGCGAGGAGCAGCGAGTGCGGGCTCGTGGCGGCGAGTGCGACGGCCGGGCCGGGCAGCGGCGCGGTCGTGATGTCGATCGCCGGCGGGTCGTTGAAGCTGAACGACTCGGTCGCGATGTCCGGGTCGGTCGACGGGTCGGTGATCTTCGCGGGGGGTGGCGTACGACGTGCCGTCGGTGCATACCACGGCGCACCTCGGATCGGCGGCGTCGCCGGGCAGGACCTGGTCGACGCGAGGAGCGCAGGACACCGAGCGGACCGAGCGGCTGAACTTCGCGGTGAGCTGGTCCCGGATGAACCCTGCAGGTCGCTGTACGCCGCGGCACTGGCGTCGGCGTTGTGGACGGCCTTGCGCACGCTGCCGCATCCTGCAGCCAGGCTGATGGCCGGCGCGATTACCATCACCGACACTACGAGAAGACGCCGCGCGGCGGCCAAGTGCCGGGTCAGCCTCATCTGCCTTCCCGCCCAGGCCTGGCGGACAGCCCCGGTCGCCGGGCCTCCCGCCGTGCCGCCACTTGCCAGTGCACGCATTGCCGGATCGATCATGACGTCAGCGTCTTGCTCCGCGCCTTCTCCCGACTTATCGTCAGGAGGATGCAGGCGACGGCGCGACCCCTGACCAGCCCCCACACGCGGGGCGCCACGTCCGATCCTGGAGCAGATCGCCCGGGCCGGGGCCAGTCAGCGTCACGACCCGGTCCGCCAGGCCGCTGGCGTGGCGGCCAGAATTGGGCAATCTGCGCACACCCAACGGGGACAGGGAGCCGGACCACAAGCCGCAAATAATCGGCCCTCGGCGTCGGGGCCGTGCCCGAACTGGGCATCTGGCGCGCACGCATAGGTCACGCCGGCATGTACCTCTCGAACCAGGTCACGAGCCGGGTCAGGTAGTCAGTGATGGCCGGGAACCGGCTGACGCCGTGTCCTTCCTCAGGGTAGATCACCAGTTCCGAGTCGACGCCATGGCCGATCAGTGCCTGGTAGAACGCCCTCGCCTGGCCGGCCGGGGTGCAGCGGTCCTTCGCGCCCGCCGTGAGCAGGGTCGGTGTCCTGGCCTTGCTCGCGTGCATCACCGGGCTGCGTGTGTGCACCTGGTTGCCGATTTCCTCGGGATCGGCGTCGCCCAGGAACCACAGTCCCCAGCGGGGGATGTTGGTGGTGAACGTGAAGCTGTACCACTCTGTCACCGGCGAGCCGGCCACGGCGGCCTTGAACCTCTGGTCCTGGGTCACCAGCCAAGCCGACATGTATCCGCCGTAGCTGACGCCCATCGTGCCGATCCGCGCCGGGTCGGCGATCCCGCGCTCGATCATGGCGTCGATTCCGGACAGGTAGTCGTGGGTGTCCGCGCCGCCCATGTCGCCGACGACCGCGGCGGCGAACTCCCGACCCCGTCCGGAGCTGCCGCGCGGGTTCGGGTGCAGGACGGCGTATCCGCGGGAGACCAGCAGGGGCACCGTGTAGCCGTGCATCGTCCAGCTCCGCTGGTAGGCCCCGATCGGCCCGCCGTGGACGTGCAAGATCAGCGGGAACGGCCCGGCTCCGGGAGGCGTGCACAGGACTCCTTCGATCGCTGTCCCGTCGGGTGCGCTCCAGGTGACGTCCGCCGCGGAGCCCGCGGCCGATCGGATGTAGTCGGTGCCGGCGTGGGCCAGGGAGGCCAGCACCTGGTCGGCGCCCGCGCCGACGATCGCGACCTGCTGCGGAAGGTCGTAGTCGTCCCGGACCACGACGACCCGGCCGTCGCAGGTGAAGGCGCCGGCCGGATTGAACCAGCTCGCCCACGACTGCGCGGACGCGGCCAGCTCCTTGCCTGTGATGGTCTCCGGCAGGGGTCCCTCCCCAGCGTGGGCGATCCCGGCCACGCAGTCCAGATGGCGCTGGCCGATATAGCCGAGCCGCGTTCCGTCGATCCACTGGACCGCGGTGACATCCGTCCCGGCGGTGTCTACGGCGCACCTGGTGCCGGCCACCAGGTCCAGCACGATCAGGTCGCCCGCCACGATCAACCGGTCGCTGCATACCGCCTCCACCACGGCGGCCCTGCTGCCGTCGGGCGTCCCGGCGGGCAGCCCGAGCTGGACGTCGCTGCGGAGCAGTTCGGTCACCTCGCCCGTCGAGATGTCGAGCCGGCCGAGCACCGCCGAGTACCAGTCGTCCTCACCGGGCTGTTCGCTGGTGATCGCCAGCACATGCCCGGGGCCGGACCAAGCCGCCTCCCAGACGTTCAGCCCGTCGGGCGAAACCCTGGCGAGCTCGCCAGAATCCAGGGTGTAGAGCCACAGGCCGCGCCAGGCGTCCTCCGATGCCCCGGCCTCGACCTGCGGGCGCCAGGACGGCAGCCCGGACTCGCCGGAGCCGGCCGTTCCCGATCCCTGCGCGTCAGCCATCTCCGCTCCGAGCCCGGCGACCCCGAGCAGGATCCGGGTGCCGTCCGGTGACCACGCGAGATACTCGACCGTGCCGGGGACAGCAGGCGCCGCCTGGGCCTCGCCGAGCTGCCCGTCGGCCAGCAGGTAGAGCTGGAACGCCTCAGGCTTGGCCCGGTCTGACAGGAAGGCCAGGGATGACCCGTCCGGCGCGAACCGGGCGGACCTGGCTGACCCGCCACCCGAAGTCAGCGCGCGCAGCGCGCCGTCCCGCACCTCGTACAAGGCCGTGCGCGGCAGCCCCTCGAGTTCGTCATAGACCGACCCCGTCACCACGATGCGGCTGGCGTCGGCCGTCGTGACGAGGTCGGTAACATGGTGCGGCCTGCCCAAAGCCGGCTCGTGCACCCGCCGGACATGCTCGGCGACGGCAGCGTACTCGGGAGATTCCGGCAGGTCTTTGCGCATAGCCCAGGATGATCTCATGCACTACGGGATGCCGCTGCCGGCGACCCCGGCCGGCACAGGCCCCGAAGGCCCGTGCTGCTCACGTCCGGGCGCACGTCCCGGGACGCACGCGGGACACCGCTCGCGTCAGCGGCGATTCGGTGCAGCGCCGCGTCGTTCCAGCTCGCAGCAATGCACCGGGGACGATGACCGAATAGGTGATATGCACTCAAAGAGCAGCGATAGCCCACGCAAATGGTAGGCATTCCGCAGGCTCACGCGGAACGGGCGCGGCGGTGACGGCCGTGGGTCGGTGGGCGGAGACGTGTCAAACCGCGGGAATCGCTGGTTCGCGGTCGGCATGACTGGCCGACAACTGTTAGGCGCAGCACGGCTGCGTGCTTTCCCTCATTGGAGGGGATTAGGATCCTTTCATGGCTCAGAGAATTCAGACGCTGCTCATTGATGACATCGACGGCGGCGAGGCGGCCGGCACCGTCCGCTTCGGCCTGGACGGCACGGAATACGAGATCGACCTCAGCCCCGCGCACGGCGACGAGCTGCGCAATGCACTGGGGCGGTACCTCGCGCATGCCCGGCGGGTCGGCGGCACGGCCAGGAGCGCGGCCCGCAGCCGGCGCGGCGGAGCCGCCGTCGACACCGCCAAGGTCCGCGAGTGGGCGAGGGAACAGGGCATCGAGGTCAAGGACCGCGGCCGAGTCCCGGCCGGCGTCGTCGAGCAGTACAAGACGGCAGCTGGGGCTTAGAGGCCTTAGCGTTACCGCGAGAAATCGCTGCCAGGCTCATTGAGATGACAGGGCATAACCGCCCCAGCATCTTGTGACCTGGCCTGTGACTATTGCTACGTCTGAGGAATGCCGACCGTGGCTGACGCGACCTCTGGGACCAATCCCCGGTCAGACGGCCGGTGATGCCGCTTAACCGGTCGCCGGGCAGCCTGGCCAGGGTGGCCCTACGCCGGCGTTTGATCCGACGCCGCCGGGACGTCACCGTCGGCTATCTGGCTGGCGGAGCATCGCATCGAGTTCGGGGTCGAACCCGATCTCCCGGACCTCTTGCGCGCAGCGGCAGGCGACGGCGATCTTGGCAGCCCATTCCGGCGCCTCCTCGCGTGAGGGCACGTCGATGAGCGTGTATCCGCCGATGGCCTCCGGGTGGGCCGTCGGTGACCGTCCCGTCGATGGCCACGATGCTCGCCGGCTGGTTTTCCAGTCCGCCGGCGGACACATGCACGCCGGCGTTGATGGTCTCCTGGACCACCGCGTGCGCGGCCTTGGCCACGGCGGGCATGTCCACGGCGGGCATGTCCACGGCGGGCATGTCCATCGCGTGGGCGCCGAACGAGATGAGGTACCGCGTCATATCATCACTCCATTGTCCCGGCGGCCTCCTCCGGCCGCGGCTCAACTTGTAGACGAACGACTCGCTCCGGATCCAGCGCTCTGCCGGAAATCTCGCGGGACCGCCGTTCAGCCCCCGCGAGCGTCATGCGGCCCGTGATCGCGGAGATCATCGCCGCTGCGGCCGGCTACGAGTAGTCCAACCGCACTCATCCGCGATGAGGACTTCTGTCCTCGGCTCACACGCACAGAACCGGCGGATCTGCAAGGTCTCAGCCTGCGGGCTGAGCCAGCCTGGGCCACGCCGAGTCGGCGATTTGTTTCCCGAGATGTGGAACATCCATATCTACACCGTGTCATCAGCCGGGGCGAGGTGCGCGATGCTCGGCGGCGGCGGGATCAGCGAGCGCGAGGCCAGCGCGGTCACCGGCGGCGGCGGGATCGAGGAGCAGGTCACCGCCGTCTCCGGTGGCGGCGGCACGGACGAGCAGGACGCCAGGGCGGTGGCCGGCGGCGGCGGGATCGGGGAGCACGAGGCCAGCGCCGTCTCCGGCGGCGGCGGGATCGGCGAGCGCGAGGCCAGCGCGGTCACCGGCGGCGGGATTGAGGAACAGCCCTGCGTCGTACTCGGCGGCGGCGGGATATCTGATCCCGAACGGGCCAGGAGGCGAGCCCTGGCCGACGCGACCTCGCCCGCACCGGATTCCATATCCCTATAGTGCACCTGACGGCCCGTCCGGTCACTGTCCCGGCGGCCAAAACCACCGTCCTGGCACACCTGGCCCTTCCCGCCCCGCGCCCCGCTCCGCCCTTCTCCCGCGCTGCTCCGGACTGGCAGCCCGGCACCGTCGATTCCGGTGCGTTCCCCGGCCGTGCTGGCCGACGCGTCGGTCGCCGAGCCCGGCGACATCCCGGGCATCTCGCACGGGCCGCGGGCGAGGTCATCGCCAGCCTCGTCAGCTGATTGCGCGGTCAGCGCGATGGCGGAGCCGGACAAGCCCGGAAGCATCCGGCCATCTGCCAGGTCACTTCGTCGAAGCGGCCGAAGTCAGGCGTGCCTAGCTCCAGCCTGCCTGCATCTGACGGTGACAGCGTGGCGGCTTCACCTATCCGATATCCGCCGATCGGGCGCGTCGGCTGCCCCATGGCTCAGCCACCTGAAGTCCACGCAGAACTGGCAAATCTGGGTGTCTACGGACGACTGCGAACGTCCGCTTATGCCGAGATACGGATGTCAGAGGACTGTCGTTACACACCGCATTACGGGGCGCGGATCAGTTGATTCGCTGGGCCAAGTTCACGATGAACCCCTCGGGTCCGCGCACAGACGCCATGCGCCAGATGCCCTCGTACTGACCGACGCCGCCGACCAGGTGGTAGCCGTCCGCGGCGAGCCGGTCGAGGATCGCCTGAAGGTGGTCCACCTCGAATGTCACGTTGCGCAACCCCAGTTCGTTCGGCATGGGGTGGGGCGAACCTGGTTCGTGGTTTGGGCGGATGAAGCTCGACAGTTCCAGCCCGGTTCCTCCGTCGGGCGGCCGCAGCATGACGATCTCGGTACGGGAGTTAGGTATGCCAATGACGGTGTCCAGGAACTCGCCCTCCAGAACCGTCGGCCCTCAGTCTCGAAGCCGAGCCCGACGAAGAAGGCCGTCACCGTGTCGAGATCTCTGACGGTGATGCCGACGTGATCGAAGTGCCGGATAGGCGACATGGGGTACATCCTCCTGTGTTCTTCCGTCAGGTCAGGTTCTCATTTGTCCGCGGGCGGAGACCGCCCGTCCGCACGGGAGTCGCGTCTGCGTTGTCGATGGGGTTGACGACCGTAGCCCGCTCCAACCACGGCGACGGCCGCTTTGATAGCGTCACCACACGACGCGCTGGAACGCACTGATCTACCGCTGACCGAGCGACGTTAGGCACCGGCCACAACCAAGGGGTAGCGCCAGTTCGACGACGCGCTCATGACGATGTCTGCGCCTGGAAAGGCTCAGGCGGATTACACGCTTCCCTCACTCGTCCCCAATGTAGCCCGTATTGGGATCGATCATGGCTAGGAAGGCGCGGATGCTCTCCCGGTGTTCCTCCACCGACCGATTCGGTGTCCCGCTCGACCCGAATCCGTAGCCCTCGTTAGGCCCGCTCAGCCAGTCGTAGGCGGTGCCGCCGTCTCCAACTCGGCGAATGGCGAACTGTTCGCCATCGACGTCGAGGGTGAACAACACCGGCCCGGGCCTTCCCTCTGTTCCGCGATACACAGCTGGCACGGCGGGGGCACCGTCACCGCTGAG
>DATCGA010000752.1:0-37313 GCA_036509215.1 Trebonia sp. | reverse complement strand
GGCCCTGTTCGCGCTGTTCCCCGTGCTGTGGATGATTTCCACGGCGTTCAAGCCCCCCTCCGAGATCTACTCGCTGACCCCGCAGCCGCTGCCGCTGCACCCGACGCTGGCCAACTTCCAGGCGGTCTTCAGCGGCTCGGTGATCGGCATCCCGTACTGGAACTTCCTCAAGAACAGCCTGTTCATCACGCTGGTCGCGGTCGCGCTGTCGTCGCTGATCGGACTGCTCGCGGCGATCGCGCTGGGCCGGTTCAAGTTCAGGTTCCGCACCACCTACCTGGTCGTGCTGCTGATCGTGCAGCTGCTGCCGCAGCAGGCGCTGGTCGTCTCCCTGTTCATCGACTTCCGCCGGGTCGACCTGCTCGACAGCCTCGTCGGCCTGATCGTGGTCTACACCGCCTTCGCGCTGCCGGTCACGATCTGGATGCTGCGCAACTTCGCGGCCACCGTGCCGAAGGACCTCGAGGAAGCGGCGGCGATCGACGGGGCCGGGGCCTGGACCCGCTTCTGGCGCATCCTGCTGCCGCTCATCTCCCCCGGGCTGGTCTCCACCAGCGTGTTCGCGTTCATCTTCGCCTACAACGAGTTCGTGTTCGCGCTGACCTTCCTCGGCACCGACACCGCTAAGTTCACCCTGCCGTTGTACGTGCAGTACTTCTACGGCCAGAATTCCACTAACTGGGGCGCGATCATGGCTTCCTCCACCCTCTTCACCATCCCTGTCCTCGTGTTCTTCCTGCTCACCCAGCGCCGGCTGGCGAGCGGCCTGGTCGCAGGCGCGGTGAAGGGATGACGTCGCTCGAGTCAGGCATCGACCCCGGCCTCGCCGCCCTCGCCGATGCGATCCTGATCCCCCCTTTCCACGGCACCACGCCGCCGCCCTGGATCCTCCGGGCGCTCGAGCGGGGCCTGGCGGGCGTCACCCTCTTCGGCCCGAACGTCGTCGGCGACACGGTCGCCCTCAGCGCGGCCCTGCGGTCGGCCTCGGCGGTCGAGCCGGTCATCGCCATCGACGAGGAGGGCGGTGACGTGACCCGGGTGGCCTACGCGGAAGGCAGCCCCTACCCCGGGAACGCCGCCCTCGGCGTGGTCGACGACGTGGCGCTGACCCGGGACGTGTACGCCGCGATCGGCGGCGACCTCGCCCGGCTGGGCATCAACGTCGATCTGGCGCCGGACGCCGACCTGCTGGTGCCCGGCGGCAGCGCGGTCATCGGCACCCGGTCCTTCGGATCGGACCCTGACCTGGTAGCCCGCCATGTTGCGGCGGCCGTGGCGGGCCTTCAGGGCGCGGGCGTGGCCGCCTGCGCCAAGCACTTCCCCGGGCACGGCAGCACCGAGGGCGACTCGCACCTGGAGCTAGCGACGGTCACCGGCACGATGGCCGACCTGCGCGCTCGCGACCTGCCGCCGTTCGAGGCCGCCATCGCGGGCGGGACCCTGGCGGTGATGCCCGGGCACCTGCGGGTGCCGGAGCTGACCGGCGACCTTCCGGCCACGTTGTCGCCCGCCGCCGTCACCGGCCTGCTGCGGGGCGAGCTCGGCTTCGACGGGGTGGTGATCTGCGACGCGCTGGAGATGAAGGCCGCCAGCGCCATCTACGGGATTCCCGAGGCGGCCGTGCTGGCCGTGATCGCCGGCGTTGACCTGCTCTGCCTCGGCCGGGAGACGGACGAGGCGATGTACCACGCCGTCCGGGCGGCGCTGTCGGACGCGGTTGCGTCCGGCCGGCTGACCGGCGACCGGCTGGCTGAGGCGGCCGACCGGGTGGCGACGCTCCGGGGCTGGCTGGCCAGCGCCCGCGAGGGCGACGGGACTCGCGCGCCCGACGCCGCCGCGGGCGCCGAGATCGGCCTGCTGGCCGCCCGCCGCGCGCTGCGGCGGTCCGGCCCGGTCCCCGGCTCGCTGGTGGACCCGCTGGTCATCGAGGTCGAGCCGGAGGAGAACATCGCGGCCGGGCGATTCACCTGGGGCTTCGCCCGGTGGGCGGAGGCACGGCGAGTCGACCCGGCGGCCGGCGGCGGGGCGGTGGCGGGCTCGATCATCGCCGCCGCCGAGGGCAGGCCCCTGGTATTGGCCGTGCGGCACGGCTTGGGGGCGCTTCCCCTGGTCAACGAGCTGCTGGGGGCGCGCCCTGACGCGATCATGGTGGACATGGGGGCGCCCGCCTGGACGCCGCCGCCGGGGACCGCCTATCTGGCCACCTACGGCGCGTCGCGGGCCTGCGCCCAGGCCGCCGCGGAAGCGCTCGGCCTCGCCTGAGCGATGGGTAGTCCCCGTCAGGGGAGCGGCCACCCGAGGCGGTCGCGCAGGCTCGACAGGCAGTCCGACAGCAGCGGCCCGAGCTGGGCGAACTCGGGCCGCCGGTCGGGGATGTCGGGGTCACCGCAGGCCCACGGGCAGCCGTAGAGGCACGCCTGGTCGACCGCGATCGCGAGGCGTCCGACCGGGCAGATGAGCTGCGCCAGCGCGCTCGGGTTGAGCCTCGGCAAGATCGCGTGGATCTGCGCCAGCAGCCCCGGAATCAACTTGAGCCGGTAGGCTAGCTCGGCCGCCGGCGGCTCGCAGTCGGCGCCGGTCAGCCGGCCGAGTGCCAGGTCGACAAGGTCGGCGAGATCAACTGCGACCCCGACCAGCCGGTTATCGGGATTCTTGCAGCAAGTCCCCACCTCCAGCGCAAAGCCAACGTTGAGGCAGCCCGAGGGCAGCCACTCCGGCCGCGGCCACCGGTCCTCTTCGCCGTCGTCCTCGGTGAGGAAATACTCGTCATCGAACGCGTCGTCGAATGCGTCCGGGTCGGACACTATCCGACTGAGATCGCCGCCGGTCGTCCCGGTCAGCTTCTCAAATGCGGCGACGTCGCCCCTCGCCAGCAGGTCAAGTAGGGTCGCCTCGTCAACACGCCGATTCCGTCGGGTAGCCATAGTCGTCTCCAGAAAGATGGTTGATCGAATCTACGTTCCAACCATACGATCGGGGTCTGACAAAACCGGATAGCTAGTGCACCAGGTAGCGGCCGCGGAAGCGGATCAGCGGGTCCCCGCCCTCGGCCACGTACGCGACCGACGTCACCGCCGAGATGACCAGCAGGTGGTCGCCGGCCGGCACCCGGCGGGCGACCGAGCACTCCAGCGCGGCCAGCCCGCCGAGCGGGATCAGCGCCCCCGACTCGGCCCCGCGCGTGTGCGGCGCGTCGTCGAGGATGCGCCGCGCGCTCGGCCGCCCGGCGGCGGCGAACTGCCCCGCCAGGGCCTTCTGGGACGAGGCGAGGAGCGTGACCGCGAACTGCGCGGCCGGCAGCGACGGGCGGCTCAGCACCTCGGCCGGGTAGGAGCCCGCGATCAGCGACACCAGCACCAGCGGCGGGTCGAGCGAGACGGGCGTGAACCCGCTGACCGTCGCCCCGATGTCGTCGTCGGAATCCGCGATCGTGACCAGGGTCACGCCCGCCGCCCAGGCCGAGAGCGCGGAGGAGAAGTCGTTGCCGGGGGCAGTCATCAAGGGTCCGTTCGAGATCAGCTGATTTTCCATGCCCCGGGGAGGGCGAGCGGCCCGTACGGCGGCAGCCCCGCCGTCGCCGCGAACCGCCAGGCCGGGCCCCAGCCGTCGGCGAACAGGGCCGCGACCCCGCCCGCGCCAAGCAGCGAGCCGGCCGCGGCCGGCCGCGACTCACTCGACTCCGCGGGCCGCAGCTGGTCGAGCGGGCCGAACCGGGGGTACGACCGGACCGGCGCGTCGTCCGGCAGCCCGGCCCGCAGGCGGGCGATCGCGATCGCCTCGCGCATGCCGCCGGTCTGGTCGGCCAGGCCGACGGCGACGGCGTCGGCGCCGGTCCAGACCCGGCCGCGGGCGAGCTCGTGCACCCGGCCGATGTCCATCCGCCGCCCGGATGCCACTTTTTCCGTAAAATCCGCATAAATGGCGTCGAGCCACTCGTCGATCCGCGACCAGTCCGCGTCGGAGAACGGCCGGGACGAGGAGAACATCGTCGCGTTCTCGGCGCCGTCGGTCACGGAGTCCGTCGATATCCCGACCCGGTCGAACAGCCCGTGCAGCACCGGCTTGCCCAGGATGACCCCGATCGACCCGGTGATCGTCGCGGGCTGCGCCACGATCACGTCGGCCGGGGCCGAGATGAAGTACCCGCCGGACGCGGCCACCTCGCCCATCGAGACGACCACGGGCTTGCCCGCCGCGCGGACCCGCACCACCTCGCGCCAGATGACATCGGACGCGGTGGCCGAGCCGCCGGGGCTGTTCACCCGGAGCACGACGGCACGGGCGCCCTCGTCGGCCGCCGCCGCCCGCAGCGCCGCCGCCACGGTGTCCGACCCCATCCCGCCGCCGCCCGGGCCGCCCCGGCCGCTGCGCCCGGACCTGATGGCGCCGTGCGCGTAGATCATCGCGACGAACCGCTCGGGCTGCCCCGGCGTCAGCTCCCTGACGCCGCTGCCCAGCCGCTTCGGGAGGTCGCCGAGCGAATGCGTGCGCCGGTAGCGCTGCAGGTAGAGCAGCGTCGCGTCGGCGCCGGCCTCCTTGCGGACCTGCTCGTAGACCTGGTCGCGGTAGAGCAGCCCGTCCACCAGCCCCTCGGACTCCGCCTGGGCGGCGAGGAACGGCCCGCGCGCGAGCAGCTCCCTGGCGCCGGAGACGGTCATCCCGCGGCCGGCCGCGATCGCCGCCGCCAGCTGCTCGGTCAGCGACTCGGCGAGCCGGGCGGCCGCCTCCCGGGCCGGGGCGGTGAACCCGGTCTCGGTCAGCTGGTCGGCGGCCGACTTGTACTCGTGCCGCTTGGCCGACTGGAAGCCGATGCCGAGCCGCTCGAGCGCGCCGTGCAGGAAGACCTGCTCGACGGCGACCCCGGTGAGGCCGAGAGTGCCCGAGGGCTGCAGGTAGACCCGGTCGAAGCCGGTGGCAAGGAAGTAGGGCACGTTGCCGCGGACGAAGTCGCCGAACGACTCCGACCAGGCCACCGCGAGCTTGCCCGACTGGCGGAAGTCGAGCACGGCGTCGCGCAGCTCCTGGACCTTGGCCAGCCCGATCCGCGACCCGCCGACCTTGACCACCAGCGCGCGCACGCGGTCGTCGGAGGCCGCCCGCTTCAGCCCGTCGAGCAGGTCCGGCAGGCGCGTGCGGCGTATCGTGAGGAGCGCTGCCACCGGGTCCTGGGGAGGTCCGTCGGCGATGCCGTCCGTCAGGTCGAGCTCAAGGATGAGTGGCCCGGTCCTGCGCTGCCGCATCCGGACGATCTGCCCGGCAAGCTTCGCGTCTGCCATGCCGTTAGCTTACGCGGACGGGGAAGATCATCTTTAGCTATCCGACCGTAAGGGGGTGACCGCGCATCGCTCGCATCGCGGCCATGGTGGTGGTCGACGTCGCCAACGTGATGGGCGCCAGGGCCGACGGCTGGTGGCGTGATCGCGCGGGCGCCGCGAGGCGGCTCTGCCTGGAGGTCAAGGCGCTCGCGGGCCGGACGGACGGGTCGGCCCCGGAGGTCGCGGCGTGGGTGCTGGTCCTCGAGGGCAGGGCCCGCGAGGCCGTCGCGCTGCTGGCCGACGAGCTCAACGAGCTGGACGAGGGGCTGGACGAGCGGACCGACGGCGAGCCTGCCCTGGTGCGCCTGCTGTCCGCGCCCGGATCGGGCGACGACGCGATCGTCAGCGTCGTCGCCGACGCCGTCGCCCGCGACGAAACGTGCCTGGTGGTGACCGCGGACCGCGAGCTCCGGCGGCGCTGCGAGGAGCTCAACGCCTCGGTTGTCGGCCCCGGATGGCTGCTCCGGCTGCTGTGAGCGGGTAACATCAAACAGAACCCCCCTCACCGCTGCGTCGCACGATGTGGTCAACTGTCCGTTCTCATCGACCGGAATCTTGATGCCCATGTACGTGATTTTGGTAGTCGTCGTCCTGCTCGTCGCCGGGCTGCTCGTCCTGGCCGACCGCTTCACGCGGGTCGTCCGGAGAGCCAGGAAACGCCGCGCAGCCGCCCAACGGCTGGCCGCGGCGGCCGCCCGCGGCAATGACAAACAACGCGCCCGCACCGCCGCCGCCGAGGCGAGCGCGGCGCTCACCACGGTCATGCCCGCGATCCGGGTCGAGGATCACGAGCCACGTCACGTGGCGTTACACCCGCTCGGGGGCGAACCAGACGACCGACAGCGGCGGCACCACGATCGTCGCCGAGGCCGGACGGCCGTGCCACGCCATCGGGATCGCCTGCACGCCCCCGAGGTTGCCCATCCCGCTGCCCCCGTACACGGTCGCGTCGGTGTTGAGCACCTCGCGCCAGCGGCCGGCCAGCGGCAGCCCGACCCGGTAGTTCTCGTGCGGCATGGCCGAGAAGTTGGCCACGCAGGCGAGCACCGGGACGCCGTGCTCCTGCGCGCCGAACCGCAGGAACGACAGCACGTTGCCATGCGCGTCGTTGGAGTCGATCCAGCCGAAGCCGTCGGGCGTGTAATCCTGTGACCACAGAGCCGGCGAGTCGCGGTAGAGCACGTTGAGGTCGCGGACCAGGCGCTGCACGCCCGAGTGGTTGTCGTACTGGAGCACCCACCAGTCCAGGCCGTCCCGCTCGGACCATTCGCTGCCCTGGCCGAACTCGGACCCCATGAACAGCAGCTGCTTGCCCGGATGGGCCCACATGTAGCCGAACAGCGCCCGCAGGCCGGCGAACTGCCGCCACTCGTCGCCGGGCATCTTGCGCAGCAGCGAGCCCTTGCCGTGCACGACCTCGTCGTGCGAGAGCGGCAGCACGTAGTTCTCCGAGAACGCGTACACCATCGAGAACGTCAGCTCGTTGTGGTGGTACTGCCGGTGGATCGGGTCGTGCTCCATGTAGTCGAGGGTGTCGTTCATCCAGCCCATGTTCCACTTGAAGCCGAACCCGAGACCGCCCAGGTGCACCGGCCGGGAGACGCCCGGCCAGGCGGTGGACTCCTCGGCGATCATCATGATCCCGGGGACGCGCTTGTAGCAGGTGGCGTTGACCTCCTGCAGGAACGAGATAGCGTCGAGGTTCTCCCGCCCGCCGTGCACGTTGGGCGCCCACTCGCCGTCCTTGCGCGAGTAGTCGAGGTAGAGCATCGACGCGACCGCGTCGACCCGGAGGCCGTCGATGTGGAATTCCTCGAGCCAGTAGATCGCGTTGGCGACGAGGAAGTTCCTGACCTCGGAGCGGCCGTAGTTGAAGACCAGCGTGCCCCAGTCCGGCTGCGACCCGAGCCGGGGGTCGGAGTGCTCGTACAGGTGGGTGCCGTCGAACTCGGCCAGCGCCCAGGAGTCGCGCGGGAAGTGCGCGGGCACCCAGTCGATGATCACGCCGATGCCGGCCTGGTGCAGGGCGTCGACCAGGAACCTGAAGTCGTCGGGCGAGCCGAACCGGGCCGTCGGCGCGTAGTACGAGGTGACCTGGTATCCCCACGAGCCGCCGAACGGGTGCTCGGCCACCGGCAGGAACTCGACGTGGGTGAACCCGAGGTCGGTCACGTAGCCGGCCAGCTCGACCGCCAGCTGCCGGTAGGACAGGCCGGGCCGCCACGAGCCGAGGTGCACCTCGTAGACCGACATCGGGCTGGCCAGCGGCTGCCGGACCGCGCGGTCGGCCAGCCAGTCGTCGTCGCGCCACTGGTGGGCGGACTGGTACACCACCGAGGCGGTCGCGGGCGGCGTCTCGGCGTAGGCCGCCATCGGGTCGGCCTTGTCCCGCCAGACGCCGTCGGGCCCGCAGATCGAGTACTTGTACGTGCTGCCGGGCGCGACGCCGGGCATGAACAGCTCCCAGACGCCGGCCCCGCCGAGCGACCGCATCGGGTGCGCCCGCCCGTCCCAGAAGTTGAAGTCGCCGACCAGCCTGACCCCGCGCGCGTTCGGCGCCCAGACCGCGAACGCGGTGCCGGTCGCGGACGGCCGCGCGCCGAGCGCGCGCCAGAGCTGCTCGTGCCTGCCCTCGCCGATCAGGTGCAGGTCGATCTCGCCGAGGGTGGGAAGGTGCCGGTAGGGGTCGTCCTGGAGCTGCGGCTCGCCGTCCACGTAGCGGACTTCAAGTTCGTATTCCCGAACGGTCCCGGCCGACTCTGGCACCGTCACCTCGAAGACACCCTGGTGGCGGTGCGGCATCGGGTAGCGGCTGCCGTCGGGCAGCACGACCGTGACCTCGGCCGCCAGCGGGCGGAGGGCGCGGATGGTGACGCCGCCGGGACCGGCGTGGGCGCCCAGGATGGAGTGCGGGTCGTGGTGCTGACCCGCGACGACGCGTTCGATCTCGCTGAGGGAGATCATTTCATTCTTCGATAGCACTTAGAACTCTGCCAGTGAATCAAGCGGGATGGACAGCCAGGATGGTCGGTGCCTGGCCTCGTAGAGCACCTCGTAGACGGCCTTGTCCAGCTGCAGCGCGCGCAGCAGGACCTTGTTGGCGGCCGGGTCGAGCCCGCCGGCCTCGGCGTAGCCGGCGCAGAACGCGTCGGCGTTCCTGCGCACCCAGTCACGCGCCACGTCGTTGAGCGCGGCCTGGTCGGGATGGCCGATGAGCTGGTGCCGGGCGGCGTAGTCGAACGAGCGGAGCATCCCGGCGACGTCCCGCAACGCGGAGGCGCGGGCGCGGCGCTGCGCGAGCGGGGTGGCGGGCTCGCCCTCGAAGTCGAGCACGACCCAGCCGGTCTCGGTCCGCAGCACCTGGCCCAGGTGGTAGTCGCCGTGCACCCGCTGCACCGGGAACGGGCCCTTGAGCTTGGCGAACCCGGCGTAGGCGTCGCCGATCATGTCGGCGTGCTTGGCCAGTTCCGGTACCGCCGCGGAGGCCAGGTCGAGCTTGCGGAACATCCGCTCGGTGAGCTCGCTGACCGCCGCGGTGCCGAGCTCGTCGGTGCCGAACGCGGCCGCCAGGTCGGCGTGGATGTGGGCGGTGGCGATGCCGAGCCGGTGCGACTCGCCGGCGAAGTCGCCGCCGACGTCGGCCGCGCGCATGTCCGGGCTCGCGTACAGGTCCCGCACGCTGGTCGCGGCCAGCGACCAGCCGTCGCTCGCGAGCCGCAGGTACCTGGACAAGATCGCCAGGCTGGTGGGCACGCCCTCCAGCCGGGTCTCGATCCAGCCGAGCGGCTCCGCCACCTGGGTCGAGCCGAGGCGGTGGAGCGCGGTGGTGACCTCGAGGTCCGGGTTGGGCCCGGGCGAGAGCCTGCGGAAGACCTTGAGTATCGACTCCTCGCCGAAGACCAGGCTGGTGTTGGACTGCTCGGCGGTGAGGACGAGGCTGTCGAGCCCGGTCTCGAAGGCCGCGCCCTCGATCGTCCGCATCCGCAGCGTCCCGATGCTGTCGTCGCCCGCGATGGCGGCCAGCAGCGGCTTGGTCAGGTCGGCGTCGTGCAGCGCGTCGTAGGCGATCCGGCCGCCTGCGGCCGGGCCGTCCCCGATCGGGCCGATCCTGGCGTAGTCGAGCCGCTCGGGCAGCCTGCGCCGCAGCCCGACGAGGATCTGGTAGTAGTCCACCGCCGCGCCGTGCGAGACGGCGATGATCAGATGGCGAAGCTCAGGGTCGCCGGCCACGAGCCTGGTGTCCGCGACGATCGCCAGGTCGCGCGGTCCCTGCCCCTTGCCCGCGAACCAGCGCTGGTTGCCTAGCCACGGTGCTAGTGCGTCCTCGATCGCCATCGGCCTCGCGCGCTCCTATTCCTCCGGGGGGAGGACCCCCCGTGCCCCGGTGTCGGCGGGGGGCTGGGTTCTAGGTGATGACAAATTAGAACACATGCGACGCAACGGTCATGCTCGCGTGTCGCGGGTCATCGGTCATGATCCTCCCTCGCGAGCGGGAGCTGAAACCAGTAGAAGCCGTGACCGGGCAGAGTCAGCAGGTACGGAAGCTCCCCGATTGGGGGGAATGTCACCCCGCCCATGCACTCCACCGGCGTTACCCCGATGAACCGGCGCAGGTCAAGCTCCACCGGCTGCGGAAACCGGGACAGGTTGTTGACGCAGAGCACCCGATCGGTCGCCTCGTGCTCCTGCGCGGTGCCGGTCGCGTCGTGTTCCCGCACGAAGGCGAGCACGCTCGGGTTGGACGAGTTGAGCTCGTCGTAGGCGCCGAGGCCGAAGACCGGGTGCTGCTTCCTGATCTCGATCATCCGCCGGGTCCAGTGCAGCAGCGACTGCGGGTGGCGCTGCTGGGCCTCGACGTTGAGCGACTGGTAGCCGTAGATCGGGTCCATGACCGGCGGCAGGTAGAGCCGCTGCGGGTCGCTGCTCGAGAACCCGCCGTTCCGGTCCGGGGTCCACTGCATCGGGGTGCGCACGCCGTCGCGGTCGCCGAGCCAGATGTTGTCGCCCATGCCGATCTCGTCGCCGTAGTACAGCACCGGCGAGCCCGGCAGCGACAGCAGCAGCGCGGTGAACAGCTCGAGCTGGTTGCGGTCGTTGTCAAGCAGCGGCGCCAGCCGCCGCCTGATCCCGATGTTGGCCTTCATCCGGGGATCCTTGGCGTACTCCTTGTACATGTAGTCGCGCTCTTCGTCGGTCACCATCTCGAGCGTCAGCTCGTCGTGGTTGCGCAGGAAGATGCCCCACTGGCAGCCGGCCGGGATCTTCGGCGTCTGGGACAGGATCTCCGAGATCGGGTAGCGCTGCTCGCGGCGGACGGCCATGAAGATGCGCGGCATCAGCGGGAAGTGAAATGCCATGTGGCACTCGTTGCCGCCGGTCTCCGGGTCGCCGAAGTACTCCACGACGTCGGCCGGCCACTGGTTGGCCTCGGCCAGCAGCACCCGGTCGGGGTAGGCGGCGTCGATCTCGCTGCGGATCCGCTTCAGATACTCGTGCGTCTCCTTGAGGTTCTCGCAGTTGCTGCCCTCGCGCTCGTACAGGTACGGCACCGCGTCGAGGCGGAAGCCGTCGATGCCCAGGTCGAGCCAGAACTTGAGGTTCTCGATCATCGCGTCCTGGACCTTGGGGTTCTCGAAGTTCAGGTCCGGCTGATGCGCGAAGAAGCGGTGCCAGAAGTACTGGCCGCGCACCGGGTCGAACGTCCAGTTCGAGGTCTCGGTGTCGACGAAGATGATCCGCGCGTCCGCGTACTTGTCCGGCTCGTCGGCCCAGACGTAGAAGTCGCCGTAGGGCCCGTCCGGCTCCGACCGGCTGGCCTGGAACCACGGGTGCTGGTCGCTGGTGTGGTTCATGACCAGGTCGGCGATGATCCGGAGGCCGCGCTTGTGCGCCTGCTCGACCAGCTCGACGAAGTCCGCGATGTTCCCGTACTCCGGGAGGATCCGCAGGTAGTCGGCGATGTCGTAGCCGCCGTCGCGGAGCGGGGACTCGTAGATCGGCAGCAGCCAGATGCAGTCGATGCCGAGCCACTGCAGGTAGTCCAGCCGGGCGGTGAGCCCCTTGATGTCGCCGGTGCCGTCGCCGTTGGCGTCCTGGAAGCCCCGGATGAGCACCTCGTAGAACAGGGCGCGGCGGTACCACTCGGGGTCGCGCGGTCGTTCGAGGGTGAAGTCGGGCACCCGCTCGCCGGGTGGGGCGGCGAAGGGAGGCGTCGTCACGGGTGATTCTGCTGCGGCTGCTTGCAGCCCGGTGGCCGGCTCGTGTTCTGACACGGCGTGATCTCCTGAGAGTGCGCGACCGACGCATGCCAGGCTAAATCACGCATTGCTCAGGCCTGGTCACGCGTAACGGAGAAGATGTGTGCTGTTCGCACGGCAGGATCAAGGCGCACGTAGTTGGCTTGGCCCCACCGATGGATCTCGCCGCTGAGTTCATCGGTGACCGTGAACCCCTCGTGCCAGTCCATCCCTAGCGCGGGCATATCAAGCCACACCGTGGCTTCCCTGGCCTGGTGCGGGTCAAGATTCACTACAACCAGAACGGTGTCTGCGGCGTTCCCGTCCTGCCCCACCGTCTGCGGCGCTGCCTGCACGGAGGATCTCTCCGAGATCGCAGGCGCCCCGTCGACGCGTTTGGAGAAGCAGATCAGCTCCGGCTGATCCACGCTATGGAAGCGTAGATTACGCAGCCAGTGCAATGCCACATGGCTCCTCCGAATCCGGTTCAGTTCCGTGAGGAGTGGCGCGATGCCGAGCCCGTCGCGGGCCGCGGTCTCCCAGTCGCGCGGCCGGTACTGGAACTTCTCCGAGTCCAGGTACTCTTCGCTGCCCGGCCGCAGCGGCGTATTCTCACATAGCTCATAGCCGGAGTAGATACCCCACGACGGGCTGAGCATTGCTGCCAGCACCGCGCGGATTTTAAACGCGGGCACGCCGCCGTGCTGCAGGTACTCGTGCAGGATGTCGGGGGTGTTGGCGAAGAAGTTGGGCCGCATGTAGGCCGAGTCCGGGCCGGACAGCTCGGTCAGGTACTCGGTCAGCTCGTCCTTGGTGGTGCGCCAGGTGAAGTACGTGTAGGACTGGTGGAAGCCCACCTTGGCCAGGCTGGCCATCATCGTCGGGCGGGTGAACGCCTCGGCCAGGAACAGCACGTCGGGGTCGGTCTGGCGGATGCTGGCGAGCAGCCGCTCCCAGAACCTGAGCGGCTTGGTGTGCGGGTTGTCGACCCGGAAGATGCGGACGCCGTGGCTCATCCACAGCCGGACGATCCGGTCGAACTCGGCGAAGATCCCCTCGGGGTCGTTGTCGAAATTGAAGTTGTAGATGTCCTGGTACTTCTTGGGCGGGTTCTCCGCGTAGGCGATCGACCCGTCGGCCCGGGTGGTGAACCACTCCGGGTGCTCCTTGACCCAGGGATGGTCGGGCGAGGCGTTCAGGGCCAGGTCGATCGCGACCTCGATGCCGAGCTTCCCGGCCCGGGCCACGAACGCGTCGAAGTCCGCGAACGTGCCCAGGTCGGGGTGGATGGCGTCGTGCCCGCCCTCGGGGGCGCCGATCGCCCACGGGGAGCCGGGATCGACCGGCCTGGCCGCAAGCGTGTTGTTCCGCCCCTTGCGGAACGTGGTCCCGATCGGGTGCACGGGCGGCAGGTAGACGACGTCGAACCCCATCTCCGCGATCGCCTCGAGCCTGCGGGCGGCGGTGCGCAGCGTCCCCGAGATCGGCTCCCGGCGCCCCATCGGGTCGAACTGCACGCCCTCGGAGCGGGGGAAGAACTCGTACCAGGACCCGTACAGCGCCCGCAGCCGCTCGACCAGCACCGGATGCCAGCCGGACCTGGTCAGCAGCTCGCGCAGCGGGTACTCGGCCAGGACGGCCGCGATCGGCGCCGCCTGCGCCGCCGCGAGCCGGTCCCAGGGCGGCATGCTGCGGTCGCGCAGCCGACGGGCGAGCGCGTTGAGGGCGGTGCGGGCGGCGGCCGGCCGGGCGGCGCCCGGCGGCTGCCTGATCGACCGGGCCGCCCGCTCGAACAGCAGCGCCCCCTCGATCAGCATGAGCTCGACGTCCTGGCCGCGCGGGACCTTGATCCCGGCGTCGTGCTGCCAGGCCGCGATCGGGTCGGACCACGACTCGACCCGGAAATGCCACGTTCCCTCGCCGGTGACGGTGACGTCGCCGCCGTACCGGTCCGTTCCCGGCCCGAGCTCGCGCATCCTGACCAGCGGGCCGACCCGGCCCTCGGGATCTCGGAGCACCACGCCGGCCCCGAGCCCGCCATGGCCCTCTCTGAGGACAGTAGCGCTGACCTGGAAAGTCTCGCCTGCGACGGCCTTGGCCAGCCGGTGCCCGCACTCGACCACGGGCTCGACGTCGAGGATGGGGATGCGTCCGATCACGCGGTCACCGTACCTAGTCACGATTCGCAAGCCAAGCCCGACCCGGTCGTAATGCGTAGCGCTTATGATGACTGCCCGTGAGAGCGATCCGACGTTTCACCGTCCGCGTAACGCTGCCGCAGCCGCTCGCGCCGCTGCATGACCTGATGCTCAACCTCCGCTGGTCCTGGCATTTGCCTACGGTAGAGCTGTTTGAGTCCATCGACCCGGCCGGGTGGGCCGCCTCCGGCGGCGACCCGGTGGCGATGCTCAGCTCAATGCGCCCGGGCCGGCTCGCCGATCTTGCCGCAGACGAGGCCTTCCTGCGCCGCCTGGACGCGGTCCTCGCCGATCTGCGCGACTACATCCGCGAGCCGCGCTGGTACCAGTCCGGCGGGGCGGGCGACCCGGCGGCGCTGCCGGCCGCGATTGCCTACTTCTCGCCCGAGTACGGCATCACCGCCGTGCTCCCGCAGTACTCCGGCGGCCTCGGCATCCTCGCGGGCGACCACCTGAAGTCGGCCAGCGACCTCGGCGTGCCGATCATCGGGGTCGGCCTGCTCTACCGGCACGGGTACTTCACCCAGTCGCTGTCGGCCGACGGCTGGCAGGCGGAGCGCTATCCGGCCGACGATCCCAACGGCCTGCCGCTCACGCTGCTGCGGACGGCGGACGGCGAGCCGGTCAAGGTGGCGGTGACGCTGGCCGAGGGCAAGCTGCTCACCGCCCAGGTGTGGCTGGCCCAGGTCGGCCGGGTGCCGCTGCTGATGCTCGACTCCTACGTGGAGGAGAACGAGCCCGCGCTGCACGAGGTGACCGACCGGCTGTACGGCGGCGGGAGCGAGCACCGGCTCCGCCAGGAGCTGCTGCTCGGCGTCGGCGGCGTCCGCGCGGTGCGCGCCTTCTGCTCGATCACCGGCCACCCCGAGCCCGAGGTGTTCCACACCAACGAGGGGCACGCCGGCTTCCTCGGCCTGGAGCGGATCAGGGAGTACGTGGCGGCCGGGCTCTCCTTCGACGAGGCGCTCGAGCTGTCCAGGGCGGGCACGGTCTTCACCACCCACACCCCGGTGCCGGCCGGCATCGACCGGTTCCCGCGCGAGCTGATCGAGCGGTACTTCGCCTCCGGGGCCGAGGGGCTGCCGCTCGACCGGGTGCTCGCGCTCGGCGCCGAGACCTACCCGGGCGGCGACCCGCACGTGTTCAACATGGCCGTGATGGGCATGCGGTTCGCCCAGCGGGTCAACGGCGTGTCGGTGCTGCACGGCGAGGTCAGCCGGGAGATGTTCGCGGGCCTGTGGCCCGGGTTCGACACCGCCGAGGTGCCGATCGGCTCGATCACCAACGGCGTGCACGCGCCCACCTGGGTCGCGCGCGAGGTCTGCGACCTGGGCGACTCGGCCGAGGCCGCGTCCGCCGAGGCCGGCCTGCTGTGGGGGATCCGCCGCCGACTCCGGGCCCGGATGGTGACCGAGACCCGGCGCAGGCTGCGCGAGTCCTGGCAGCAGCGGGGCGCGTCCGGGGCCGAGCTGACCTGGATCGACGACGTGCTCGACGAGAACGTGCTGACGATCGGGTTCGCCCGCCGGGTGCCCTCCTACAAGCGGCTGACGCTGATGCTGAACGACCCGCAGCGGCTGGCCGGGCTGCTGCTGGACCCGGAGCGCCCGATCCAGATCGTGATCGCGGGCAAGGCGCACCCGGCCGACGAGGGCGGCAAGCGGCTCATCCAGCAGATGGTCCAGTTCACCGACGCGGAGACCGTGCGCCGCCGGATCGTGTTCCTCCCCGACTACGACATGGCGATGGCCAGGTACCTGGTCCAGGGGTGCGACGTCTGGCTGAACAACCCGCTGCGCCCGCTCGAGGCGTGCGGCACGTCGGGCATGAAGGTGGCGCTCAACGGCGGCCTGAACCTGTCCGTCCGCGACGGCTGGTGGGACGAGTGGTACGACGGCGGCAACGGCTGGGAGATCCCCACCGCCGACGGCGTGGCCGACCCGGACCGCAGGGACGAGCTCGAGGCGTCGGCGCTCTACGAGCTGCTCGCGAAGTCGGTCGCGCCGCTGTTCTACGACGCCGCGGTCGACGGCGTGCCGCACGGCTGGGTCGAGATGATGCGGCACGGGCTGCGCAGCCTCGGGCCGCTGGTCCGGGCGGACCGCATGGTCGGCGACTACGTGACCAACCTGTACGCGCCGGCCGCGCGGGCCTCGCGAGCGCTCGCGGCCGACGGCAGCCGCCCGGCCCGCGACCTCGCCGGGTGGAAGGACCGGGTCCGGCGGGCCTGGGGCTCGGTGCGGATCGAGCACGTCGAGGCGGACGGGGCCGAGCCGTCGCTCGGCGCGGTGCTCGACGTCCG
Organism: Trebonia sp.; assembly: GCA_036509215.1. GTDB lineage: Bacteria > Actinomycetota > Actinomycetes > Streptosporangiales > Streptosporangiaceae > Trebonia. The sequence continues at coordinate 21,262 of DATCGA010000752.1, read as the reverse complement.
GGTGACGGTGGCGCTCGGCGACCTGTCCGCGTCCGACGTCTGCGTCGAGTTGGTCTACGGCCGTCTGGGCGAGGACGACGAGATCATCGACCCGCTGCACGTCGCCCTGGCCGCCGACGACTCGGCCCCCGGGCGGTTCTCCGGGTCGGTGGAGCTCAGCCAGCCCGGCCCGTTCGGCTACACCGGCCGGGTGCTGCCGTCTCACCCGCTGCTCGGCAACGCCGCCGAGCTCGGGCTGGTCACCTACCCGGACGGGCCGGCCGGAATGTCAACCGGCGACCTGAGGTAATTCACCGGTAATTCAGTATGAAATGCGGCTTTTGCGGCGCCCGTTCCCCGGGCGCCGCAAAAGAACGCGTCGCGCCGCTTAAACGAAACTGATAGTGTAGTTTCGCATGGGGGAAATCATGCAGGGGAGACAGCTCGGGACCAGGATCGGTTTCGTCGGCCTTGGCTCGATGGGCGGACCGCTGGCCGGGCGGCTGCTCTATAGAAACCGGGTATTCGGGACGAATCGCACCAGATCAAAGGCCAGCGCGCTTATCGACAAGGGCCTTATCTGGCGCGATACGCCGCGCGAGGTCGCCGCCGCCGCGGACGTCGTGTTCAGCATGGTCACCGACGACGCCGCGCTCGCGGCGGTCGCCTCGGGACCGGACGGCATCCTGGCCGGCCTGCAGCCCGGCGCCCTGTACATCGACATGAGCACCGTGAGCCCGAGCGCCAGCAGGCAGCTTGCCCGGCGGGTCTGCTCGGCGGGCGCGACCATGGTCGACGCGCCAGTCTCGGGCGGCGTTCCCGCCGCCGAGACCGGGACGCTCGCGATTATGGTGGGCGGAACCGAGGCGGGCTACCGGGCGGCCGAGGCGCTGCTGCTCCGGCTCGGCCGCACCGTCACCCATGTCGGCGGGAATGGCCAGGGGCTCCTTCTCGATCTGGCCGTGAACATCGGCACCGCCGCCCAGATGCTGGCCTTTCACGAGGGGGTAATGCTGGCCGCAGGCGGCGGCATTGACCCGACGATAACCGCGCGGGCAATGACGGAATTCGTGAACGGGCCGGCCATGGCGAGGTCCCGCCCGCCACTTGCCCTCGAACTGAGCAAGCGGGCCGGGTGCGACGTCGCGAGCATGCACAAGGGCATTCGCCTGGCGCTGGAGACGGCGCACGCGTCCGGCCTCCAACTCCCGGTGGCGGCGGCCGTCGACCGGGCGCTCGGCCGGGTCAGGGAGAGCGGCCACCCCCGCCGCGACACCACCGGGCGCTACGAGGGGGTAGCGCGGGCATGAGCGAGACCGTCGCCGCGACCCGCGGCAGGCCGCGCAGCGAGACTGCCCGCAAGGCGGTCCTCGCGGCGGCGGCGGAACTGCTGCTCGACCGCGGGCTGCCCGGCGTGAGCATGGACGCGGTGGCCGAGCGGGCCGGGGTCAGCAAGGCCACCATCTACCGCTGGTGGCCGACCAAGGAGACCCTGGCCCTCGACATGCTCTACAACGAGTGGACCAGGGTCACCCCGCAGGAGTACGAGAGCGGCTCGCTCCGGGTCGACCTGCTCGCGCTGCTGCGGGCCTGGAGCCGGCTGGCCAGCGGCAGGCCCTACGGCCGGGTGGTCGCCGCCCTGCTCATGGAGGGCCAGACCGACCCCGCCTTCTCGGCCGAGTACCAGCGGCGGATGGTCGAGCCGCGCCGCGCCCAGGCCCGCGCGATCTTCGGTCACGCCGTCGAGCGCGGCGAGATCCCGGCCGGCACCAAGATCGAGGTGGCGATCGACCTGATCTACGGTCCGCTCTACCACCGGCTGCTGCACGGCCACGCCCCGCTTGACGACCAGTTCGTCGACGACATCGTCGACCTCGCCCTGCGCGGCCTGCTGCCGTAGCAGGGCAGCGGGCGGCGCTGTAGCTTCTTAGGGATGCCGCGGGTTCGCGGGTGGTCTCGGCGTGGAGGTAGCGAGCGTGGGCGAGTTCGTGCGGGTTGAGTCGGCGGACGGGATCGCGACCATCAGGCTGGACCGGCCGAAGATGAACGCGCTCAACGCGCAGGTCCAGGACGAGATCGCGGCCGCGGCGGCGCAGGTGTCGGCCGACGACGCGGTCCGCGCGGTCATCCTCTACGGCGGCGAGCGGGTCTTCGCGGCCGGGGCCGACATCAAGGAGATGGCCTCGATGGGGTACCCGGCGATGGCCGCGCGGTCGGCCGCGCTGCAGGCGTCGTTCACCGCCGTGGCCGACATTCCCAAGCCGGTGGTGGCGGCGGTCACCGGCTACGCGCTCGGCGGCGGGCTTGAGCTCGCGCTCTGCGCCGACTTCCGGGTGCTGGGCGAGGGCGCCAAGGTCGGGCAGCCCGAGATCCTGCTCGGCATCATCCCGGGGGCAGGCGGCACGCAGCGGCTGCCCCGGCTGATCGGCCCGGCCAGGGCCAAGGACCTGATCTTCTCCGGCAGGCACGTGACCGCGGCCGAGGCGCTCGCCATCGGGCTGGCCGACCGGGTGGTGCCGGACGCGGAGGTCTACCAGGCCGCCAGGGAGATGATCGCGCAGTACGCGGCGGGCCCGGCCCTCGCGCTGCGCGCGGCCAAGCAGGCCGTCAACAAGGGCCTCGAGGTCGACCTGGCCACCGGGCTGGAGATCGAGCGGCTGCACTTCGCCGGGCTGTTCGCCACCGAGGACCAGAAGACCGGCATGACCAGCTTCATGGAGAACGGCCCGGGAAAGGCCGTCTTCGAGGGCCGCTGACGGATAGGACGCTTCCATCAGATGCAATACTCAAGGTGTGACTGAGCAGCCTGATGACGCGCTCTCGCTCGACATGGTCACGGCCGCGCTGCGCCTTGACAGTGGCGACGCCGCGATCTACGCCGGGGTCCTTACCAAGTCGCTGAGCGAGGCGCTGCCGCCGGGCTACGTGACGGTGGAGCGCAAGCAGTCCATGTCCGATCGGATGCGCGGGCGTCCTGGCGAGGTCTCCAAGGTCGCGATCAGGCTCGGGGACCAGGTCATGACCCTCGCGGTGAACAACGGCCGCCCGGAGGCGGCGATCTGCCGCGAGGTTCGCGGCGTGGTCCTGTCGACCCAGCCGGTGCCGCTCCAGCAGTGGGCCCAGGCGCTGGCCAGCGCGCTCGTCGCCAACGCGGAGTCAAACGCGCAGGCGGCCGAGGCCCTGCGCCGACTCGTCATCGGCTCTTAGCCCGTGCTTCTCAGCTGTTGAGAGTAATCAAGGTTTTATAGAAATCCCGGATGCAGCACATACCCTGAGAGGACGATGCCTGCTCTGGAATCCCTTCCGCGCAAGATCGGCCCTTACCGAGTTCTCGAGAAAATCGGCGAGGGCGGCATGGGCGTGGTCTATCTCGCCTGCGACGGCGAGAACCGCCAGGTTGCGGTTAAGGTGCTCGGGCCTGCGGTCGCGGGCGATCCCGATGCCCGGCTGCGGCTGGCCCGCGAGGTCGAGACCATGCGCCGGGTCAGGAGCCGGCACGTCGCCCAGGTGCTCGACGCCGACGTCAACGGGCCGTCGCCGTACATCGTGACCAGGTACGTGCCAGGCCCGTCGCTGGACGAGGCGGTCCGCCGGAGCGGCCCGCTCCGCGGCCGGGCGCTGCTGCAGCTGGCCGGCGGCCTGGCCGAGGCGCTCGCCGCCATCCACGCGACCGGGGTGGTGCACCGCGACCTCAAGCCGGGGAACGTGCTGCTCGACGACGGGCAGCCGGTGGTGATCGACTTCGGCATCGCGCACCTGCCCGACACCACCAGGCTGACCAAGACCGGGCTGGTGATGGGCACCCCCGGCTATCTGTCGCCCGAGGTCATCGAGGGCAGGCCGGCCAGCGGGGCAACCGACGTGCACGCCTGGGGGGCCACCGTGGCCTACGCCGCCACCGGCCGTCCGCCCTACGGCACGGGCGACTTCCAGACCGTCTTCTTCAGGATCATCGAGGGCAAGGCGGAGCTCGCCGGCGTCCCGCCGGAGCTGCTGCCGCTGGTGCGGGCCGCGCTCTCGGCCGACCCGCCGGCCCGCCCGACCGCGCGGTCGCTGGTCAGCCTGTGCGCCGCCTCGGGCGTGAACGGGGCCACGCTGACGATGCCCGACGGCGGGCGGGCAGCGGCCGGGCCGATGCGGCCTTACGGGATGGTCCCGCCCGGCCGCGCGGACTGGCCGCAGTACCGATCGCCTGCCGCGGCCGCGGCGGACATGGCCGACCTGCTCCCGCCGGTCGACTACGCCCGCCCGGGCGTGCTCGCGGTCCAGCGGCCGCAGTCGCCGGCGCCGCGTCCCCAGGACCCCGGAGCCAGGAACGGCGACGGCGGCGGCCGGGCGCAGGCGCCCCCGGTGGCCGGCCTCGGCCTGGTCGGCTTCGCCGCCATGATCGGCGCGGTCGCGCTCAGCGTGCTGCTCCCGGTTGCGGGGACGATCATCGCCCTCGGCGTCATCACCCTGCTCCGCGCGGCCGACACGGCCCAGACCGCGCTGACCGAACGGCGCAGCCTGCGCGGAGCCCGGCCCAGCGACCTCGTGCTGGTGACCGTGACCGCGCCCTGGACCGTCGTCCGGGCCGCGCTGAAGACCGTGTTCCTGGCCCCGCTGGCGCTGCTGGTGGCGGTGCCGGCCGCGATCGCGTCGGTCATCCTGATCCGGGCCGGGACGCTGCCCGCCGCGCTCAGCTGGGGGGCGGGCGCGGCCGTGGCCATGTACTGCGTCGGACCCGGCTCGCGGGCGCCCCGGCGGCAGCTGCGGCGGATGTCCGCCGCGGTCATCCGGACCAGAGGGGTCCTGCTCGTCGCCTGCATCTCGACCATGGCGCTGGCCCTCGCGGTGGTCTCGTCGGCGCTGTCTCAGCCGCCGCTGATCTGGCCGGCCACCAGCTCGACGATCCCGCACATGCTGCCCACCATCAACATGCTGCCGTCAGTGGGCGGCACGCTGCACTCCGTCCAGGGGTGGCTGCTCCGCCACACCGTGGGCGTGCTGCACCTGCCCTGAGCCGTGCTCGGCCAGCGGCCGGACCAGCCCGAGGGCGATGACCTCGTTGGCCAGCCGGGCGCGCCGGTTGGTTCCCTCCGGCACCCGGAACTTCGCGTAAAGCCGGAGCAGGTGCTGCTTGACCGCCGCCTCGGTCACGACGAGGTCGCCCGCGATCTCCCTGGGGGTGGCCGGCGTGATGAACGCGTCCTCCGACAGCGCCGGACGGCACAGCGAGATCAGCACGTCGAGCTCGCGCCGGGTCAGCTCCGGCGCGGCCGAGCGGCGAAGCTCGGCCTCGGCCGTCGCCTCCTCGGAGGGAAGCCCCTCGATCCGGCACCGCGCCGAGCCGAAGGTCAGCACGTCGCCGTCGTCGAGCACCCGGCGGGCGATCGGCCGCCCGTTTACCCGGGTGCCGTTCCGAGATAAACCAAGGTCGGACAGGTAGAAGTAGGGTCCGCGGCGCACGATCTCCGCATGAAGCCGGGATACGCTCGGGTCGTCAAGTCGCACGTCCACCCGGAGGCCGCGCCCGATCGTGGTGATCTCACCGCGCAGCGGAATTACTTCCCCGGTGTCCTCAATGCGAATGTAAGGCGTTTCCACGCCAGACCCTCCTGCCTATCGGAGACGTGACGCTTATCTCATTCTATCGTCACTTTGGGATTTCCGTCAGTGCACGTGTGTGCGCCGTGCCGTCGCCGGTAAGCTGCCTAGCGAGCAGCCAGAAGGGCCGGCCGCCATCAGGCGGCCAGCCGCGGGAGACGATCATGACGTCCGAGACCAAGCACGAGTCGTCCGGCAGCCACCGCGCCCGCGATGACGGCGGCATCGTCGCCGTCATCCCGTACCTGGTCGTCCTGGTCTGCGTTCTCGGCGGCCTGTACATCGCCTGGCGCCAGGGCGCCGACGGGGGGCGGGGGGCCGTGGTCGCAGGCGTCGCCCTGCTGGTGGCCGCCGTGGTCCGGCTGGTCCTCCCGGTGCGGCTGGTCGGCCTGCTCGGCACCAGGAAACGGGTCACCGACGTGCTCACGCTGGCGGCGCTCGGCGTCGGCCTGATCGTCGCGGGACTGGTGCTGCCGCAGTAAGGCCCCGTCCGCCCGGCCGGCCGGGGCGGCGATTCCCCGATCTGGGGCGGCGGGTTTCTTTTGACGGCGCGCGGCAGGTATCTTGACGTCGAGAAGAAATCTCCAGAGCAGGAGCTGGCAACACGATGGCCACGATCATTTACACCTACACGGACGAGGCGCCGCGGCTGGCGACGTACTCCTTCCTCCCCATCGTCTCCGCGTATGCCGAGAAGGCCGGCGTCGAGGTCGAGACCCGTGACATCTCGCTGGCCGGGCGCATTCTCGCCCAGTTCGGCCTCGCCGACGACGCGCTGTCCGAGCTCGCCGAGCTGACCGAGGACCCTGCCGCCAACATCGTCAAGCTGCCCAACATCTCCGCCTCGGTCCCGCAGCTCAAGGCCGCGATCAGGGAGCTGCAGGCCAAGGGGTACGCGTTGCCGGACTATCCGGAGGCGGCGGCGACCCCGGAGGAGATCGAGACCCGGGCGACGTACGGCCGGGCCATCGGCTCCGTGGTCAACCCGGTGCTGCGCCAGGGCAACTCCGACCGGCGGGCGCCGCTCTCGGTGAAGGCCTACGCGCGCAAGCACCCGCACGTCAACAAGCCGTTCGGCGCGGGCTCGAAGACCACCGTCGCCACCATGAGCGCCCACGACTTCAAGGCCAACGAGAAGTCGGTCACGCTGCCCGCCGACGACACGCTCGCGATCGTCCTCGAGACCACCGCGGGCGAGCAGAAGGTGCTCCTGGCGGCGCTCCCGGTGCTGGCGGGCGAGGTCGTCGACGCGACCGTGCTGCAGGTCGCCAACCTCCGGTCGTTCCTGATCAACGCGCTGGCGAAGGCGAAGGCGGAGGACGTCCTGTTCTCGGTCCACCTCAAGGCGACGATGATGAAGGTCTCCGACCCGATCATCTTCGGCCACGTGGTGAAGGCGTACTTCACCGACGTCTTCGAGAAATACGGCGGCGACCTCGCGGCGGCGGGCCTGTCGGCCAACGACGGCCTCGGCGCGATCCTGGCCGGGCTGCCCGCGCTGCCGAACGGGGCCGAGATCGAGGCGGCCTTCGCGGCCGCGCTGGCGTCGGGCCCGCGGCTGTCCTACGTCAACTCCGACAAGGGGATCACCAACCTGCACGTGCCGAGCGACGTCATCGTCGACGCCTCCCTGCCGGCCCTGGTCCGCAATGGCGGCAAGCTCTGGGGGGTCGACGGGGCCGAGGACGACACCCTCGCGGTCATCCCCGACTCCTCCTACTCGGGGGTCTACGCGACCGTCATCGAGGACGTCAAGAAGAACGGGCCGCTCGACCCGGCGACGATCGGCACCGTCCCCAACGTCGGCCTGATGGCGCAGGCGGCGGAGGAGTACGGCTCCCACAACAAGACCTTCGAGATCCCGGCCGACGGCACCGTCACGATCGTCAACGCGGCCGGCCAGGTCCTGATCGCCCACGACGTCGAGGCCGGGGACATCTGGCGCGCCTGCCAGACCAAGGACATCCCGGTCCGCGACTGGGTGAAGCTCGCGGTCACCCGGGCCCGGGCCGCGCAGACCCCGGCGATCTTCTGGCTCGACGAGGCCCGGCCGCACGACGCCGAGCTGATCAAGAAGGTCAACGCCTACCTGCCCGAGCACGACACGGCCGACCTGGAGATCCAGATCCTCTCGCCCCAGCTGGCCACCGCGTACTCGCTGGAGCGGATGCGGCGCGGGCTCGACACGATCTCCGTGACCGGCAACGTGCTGCGCGACTACAACACCGACCTGTTCCCGATCCTCGAGGTCGGCACGTCGGCCAAGATGCTCTCCGTCGTGCCGCTGATCGCGGGCGGCGGCCTGTTCGAGACCGGCGCTGGCGGCTCCGCCCCCAAGCACGTCCAGCAGCTCGTCAACGAGAACTACCTGCGCTGGGACTCGCTGGGCGAGTTCTTCGCGCTGGTGCCCTCCTTCGAGCAGTACGCCGACTTCGCCGGCCAGCCCGCCGCGAAGGTGCTGGCCGACACGCTCGACCGCGCGACCGGCGCCTACCTCGACGAGGACCGCAGCCCGGGCCGCAGGCTCGGCACCCTCGACAACCGAGGGTCGCACTTCTACCTGGCCCTGTACTGGGCCCAGGAGCTGGCCAGGCAGACCGACGACGCCGAGATCGCGGCGGCGTTCAAGGGGCTGGCCGAGACGCTGGCCGCGAACGAGTCCGCCATCGTCGGGGAGCTCCTCGCGGTCCAGGGCAAGCCGGCCGACATCGGCGGCTACTACCTGCCCGACGCCGAGAAGGCCGCCGCCGTGATGCGCCCCTCGAAGACCTTCAACGAGGCCCTGGCGGCTTTGTAGGATCGCTGGCCCGCAAGGCGGCGAAGGCCCCAGGAACCTCGAGGTTCCTGGGGCCTTCGGCTGTTGCCCGCTTCGATCAGATGAGGCCGAGTTCCTTGACCGCGTCGCGCTCGCCGGCCAGCTCGGCGGCGGAGGCGTCGATCTTGCCGCGGGAGAACTCGTTGACCGGCACTCCCTGGATGATCTCCCAGGCGCCGTTGGCCGAGCGGACCGGGAAGGAGCTGATCAGGCCCTCGGGCACGCCGTAGGAGCCGTCGGAGACTACGGCGGCGGACGTCCAGTCGGTGCCGTTGACCCAGTCGTGCACGTGGTCGATGGCGGCGCTGGCGGCGGACGCGGCCGAGGACGCGCCCCTGGCCTTGATGATGGCCGCGCCGCGCTGGGCCACCTCGGGGATGAACGTCCCGGCGAGCCATTCCGAGTCGACCTGCTCGGCCGCGCTGCGCCCGTTGACCATCGTGTTGTAGAGGTCCGGGTACTGGGTGGCGGAGTGGTTGCCCCAGATCGTCAGGTGCTCGATCGCGGTGACCGGGACCGACAGCTTGGCGGCGAGCTGCGAGACCGCGCGGTTGTGGTCCAGGCGGGTCATCGCGGTGAACCGGCTCGCGGGCACGTCGGGCGCGTTCTGCTGGGCGATCAGCGCATTGGTGTTGGCCGGGTTGCCGACCACGAGGACCTTGATGTCGCTGGCCGCGTGCTCGTTGATGGCCTTGCCCTGGGGGCCGAAGATCCCGCCGTTGGCCTGCAGCAGGTCGCCGCGCTCCATGCCCGCGGTGCGCGGCCGCGCGCCGACCAGCAGGGCCACGTTGGCGCCGTCGAAGGCGGTCTTGAGGTCATCGGTGATGTCGATGTCGGCCAGCAGGGGGAAGGCGCCATCGTTGAGTTCCATCGCGGTGCCCTCGGCGGCCTGCAGGGCCGGGGTGATCTCCAGCAGCCGCAGTCGGACCGGCACGTCAGGCCCGAGAAGCTGTCCGGAGGCGATGCGGAACAAAAGTGCATAGCCGATCTGCCCGGCTGCGCCGGTCACGGTCACGGTCACAGGAGTACTCATGACAGGCAGGTTACAGCCCGGCCACATGACGGGTGTACGTACCGTTGCTCACACCGGCCGGCAACGGCGCCACAGGCAGCCTGTCACCTACGCCAGCGACACCTATAGGCGATGTCGATGGCGTAGCCGACAGGCCCGGGAACCTGTCGATGGCGTAGCCGACAGGTCGGGGAAGGCATCGGCGCCGTGACAGGGGAACGCTCCCGAGTTCCCGGCGATCTCGGAGGCTCCTTTCCGGCTCCGTGGTTCAAGCGAGCCGACGGGCGGCTGGTGCAGCGGTAGCTTCGAGAAACTCCGGGGGCGTCCAGCCACAGGCCGCGAAGCTCTCGGCCAGGGCGGCGCGAACCGAGGGCACGCGTTCGACCGGGACCAGGGCCAGGACCGAGCCGCCGAAGCCGCCGCCGATCATCTTCGCCCCGTAGGCGCCCGCCTCGATGGCGGCGTCCACGGCGGCGTCCGCCTGCGGCCAGGAGACCTCGAAGTCGTCCCGCAGCGACGCGTGCCCCTCGGTCAGCAGTTTCCCGGTAAACGAGTAGCCGTCGGCCCTCGAACCATCCAGCAGGGCGGCCGCGATGGCCTGGGCGCGGAGGCTGTCGGTGACGACATGCCGGGCCCGGCGCCGGAGCAGCGGGTCGTCAAGCCGCTCGACCGCGGCCGGATCGATCACCAGGCCGAGGGCGGGCACGCCGAGCAGGCGGGCCGCCTCCTCGCACTCGGCCCGGCGGGCGGCGTACTCGCCCGACACCAGGGCGTGGGCGACCCTGGTGTCCACGATCAGCGCGGACGTCCCCGCCGCGGACGACCGGAACGGCACCTGGGCGGCGGCCAGCGTCCGGCAGTCGAGCAGCATGGCGTGGTCGGCCTGGCAGAGCAGGGCGGCGGACTGGTCGATGATGCCGGTCGGCGCGCCGACGAACTCGTTCTCCGCGCGCTTGGCGATCTTGGCCAGGGCCGCGCGCTCCACGGACACCCCCGACAGCGAGCACAGGGCGAGCGCGACCGAGCATTCAAGCGCGGCCGAGGACGATACGCCCGCGCCGACCGGGAGGTCGGAGTCGATGTCGATCGAGGCGCCGCCGATGTCGAGTCCGGCCGCGCGCAGCGCCCAGGCCACGCCCGCCGGGTAGGCCGCCCAGCCGGTCACCGAGCCGGGCGCCAGCGAGCCGAGCGAGAGCGTGACCGGCTCGGCCGGCCGCTGCCTGGAGCTGAGCGCCAGCAGCCCGTCGTCGCGAGCGGCGGCGGTCGCGGTCACGCCCTGGTCGAGCGCGAACGGGAGCACGAACCCCTCGTTGTAATCGGTGTGCTCGCCCATCAAGTTGGCCCGCCCCGGGGCGAACCAGACCTCCGTGCTCATCCCGCGCTCACATCGCCTCTTCTCGACACTGCCGCCTCCCCGGGCGCAAACGCTATCCCGTTTACACTGACCGCAGGAACTGGCCTGGACGGAAAAGTGCGGATACCCTGCCGGGACAGCAGTCAACGGGTGGGCAACGGAGGAAGTCGGCGATCGCAGCGTGAGCAGGGTCGTCCTGGACGTGGTCATCGTCCTCGTCATCGTGTCCATCGGCGGGTTCTTCTCGGCTTCGGAGATGGCGCTGGTCTCGCTCCGCGAGGGCCAGGTGCGGTCGCTGAGCAGGCGCGGAAAGCGCGGCGCGAAGGCCGCCCAGCTGGCGTCGGACCCGAACCGGTTCCTGTCCGCGGTGCAGATCGGCGTGACGCTGGCGACGCTGGTGGCCGGCTCCTTCGGCGCCGACACCCTGGTCGGGCTGCTGCACGGCTGGCTGATCCGGCACAACGTGTCGGGCGATGTGGCCTCCCCGCTGGCCTTCGGGATCGTCACCGTGTGCATCACGTTCGTCAGCCTGGTGCTCGGCGAGCTCGCGCCCAAGCGGATCGCGCTGCAGCGGACGATTCCGCTGGCACTGTTCGCGGCGCCGCTCCTCGACCGGATCGCGACGCTGGCCCGGCCGGTCGTGTGGCTGCTGTCGGTGACCGTCAACGTGGTCGTGACGCTGCTCGGCGGCGACCCCCGGCAGGGCCGCACGGAAATGACCGAGCAGGAGGTCCGCGAGCTGGTGACCGGAACCCAGACGCTCAGCGCGGACGAGCGGCGCATCGTCAGCGAGGTCTTCGACGCCGGCAAGCGGCAGATCCGCGAGGTGCTGCTGCCGCGGACCGAGGTCGAGTTCCTGGCGGCCGGGATCACGGTCGGCGAGGCCGCGCAGATCGCCGCCAGCGTCCCCTACTCCCGGCTGCCGGTCTACCAGGGCTCGTACGACAACGTGGTCGGGTTCGTCCACATCAGGGACCTGCTCGGCCCGTCCGCGCCAGAACGCTCGACGCTGGTCGACCAGGTTGTCCGGCCGATCAAGTTCCTGCCGATCAGCAAGGCGGTGCTGTCGGCCCTGTCCGAGATGCGCCGGGAGCGGGCGCACATGGCGATCGTGGCCGACGAGTACGGCGGCACGGCCGGCATCATCACGCTCGAGGACCTGGTCGAGGAGCTCGTCGGCGATATCAGGGACGAGTACGACACCGGCGAGGCGGCCGCGAAGAAGCTCCCGCGCGGCGAGGTCGAGGTGGACGGCCTGCTCAACCTGGACGAGTTCGCCGAGCAGACCTCCATCAGGCTGCCCGAGGGACCTTACGAGACGGTCGCGGGCTACGTCCTCGCGGCCCTCGGCGAACTGCCCCGCGAAGGCGACTCGGTCCGCGTCCCCGGCTACATCATCACCGTCACGGAAATGGACGCCCGCCGCATAGCCCGCCTCCGGGTCACCCCGGTCCCCGACCCGGCCCCGGTCCCCGACTCGGACCCGGCCTCTGCCCCGGTCCCCGACCCGGCCCCGGTCCCCGACCCGACTCAGGACCCGAGCCCCGAGCCCGGCCCGGCCGACGGCGGCAGCCCGGGCGCCACCGCCTGACCGGGCGGCCTCGGGTGGTCGCGCCAACTAGACTGTGCCCTCACATGGAGGAAGTAGCTGGTGGAAGGCGGTTGGTGTGTCTGGGCCTGGTGGGTTTGACACCGTTCTGGTGGTTGACTTCGGCGCGCAGTACGCACAGCTGATCGCCCGCCGGGTGCGCGAGTGCCACGTCTATTCCGAGATCGTCCCGTCGACGATGCCGGTCAGCGAGATGCTGGCCAGGCAGCCGAAGGCGATCGTCCTGTCCGGCGGCCCGGCCTCGGTCTACGCCGAGGGCGCCCCCAACGCGCCCGAGGGGCTGTTCGAGGCGGGCGTGCCCGTCTTCGGCATCTGCTACGGGCACCAGGTCATGGTCCGCGAGCTCGGCGGCACGGTCGAGCGGACCGGCGCGGCCGAGTACGGCGGCACGCCGCTGCACGTCCAGCCCGACGGCGGGCGGCTGCTCGGCGGCCTCGGCCGCGAGCTCAGCGTGTGGATGTCGCACGGGGATACCTCGACCGTCGCGCCGGCCGGGTTCATCGTGACCGCGCGGACCGCGGCCACGCCCGCCGCCGCAGTGGAAAACGCGGAGCTAGGCCTGTACGGCGTGCAGTTCCACCCCGAGGTGATGCACACCGAGTACGGCACGCAGATCCTGCGCCGCTTCCTCGAGGCGGCCGGGTGCCGGCCGACCTGGACGATGCTGAACATCGTCGAGGAGCAGACCGGGCGGATCAGGGAGCAGGTCGGCGGCGGCCGCGCCATCTGCGGGCTGTCAGGCGGGGTCGACTCGGCCGTCGCCGCGGCACTGGTCCAGCGAGCCATCGGAGAACGCCTGACCTGCGTGTTCGTCGATCACGGGCTACTGCGCAAGGGCGAGGCGGAGCAGGTCGAGCACGACTTCGTGGCCGCCACCGGGGTCAGGCTGCACGTGGTCGACGCGGCGGCCGAGTTCCTCGGCGCGCTGGCCGGCGTCACCGACCCCGAGGCCAAGCGGAAGATCATCGGCCGGGAGTTCATCCGCGCCTTCGAGCGCGCGGCCAGGGAGATCACCGAGGACGCGGGCGCGCACGGCGAGTCGACCGAGTTCCTCGTCCAGGGCACGCTCTACCCGGACGTGGTCGAGTCCGGCGGCGGCGCAGGCACCGCCAACATCAAGTCGCACCACAACGTGGGCGGGCTCCCCGACGACCTCAAGTTCCGGCTCGTCGAGCCGCTCCGGGCGCTGTTCAAGGACGAGGTGCGCCGGGTCGGCGAGGAACTCGGGCTGCCGGGCGAGATCGTCTGGCGGCAGCCGTTCCCCGGCCCCGGCCTCGGCATCAGGATCATCGGCGAGGTCACGGCCGACCGGCTGGCCGTGCTGCGCGAGGCGGACGCGATCGCCCGGGCGGAGATGACCGCGGCCGGCCTCGACAAGTCCGTCTGGCAGTGCCCGGTGGTGCTGCTGGCCGACGTGCGCTCGGTCGGCGTCCAGGGCGACGGCAGGACCTACGGCCACCCGGTCGTGCTCCGGCCGGTGACCAGCGAGGACGCGATGACCGCGGACTGGGCGAGGCTGCCCTACGAGGTGCTGGCGCGGATTTCGACCCGGATTACCAACGAGGTCCGGGAGGTCAACCGGGTGGCGCTCGACATCACCAGCAAGCCGCCCGGCACGATCGAGTGGGAATGATCTAACCGCCTGATCGCCGGGCGCAGCAGCGCCTCCGCCAGCGTGAGCACGGTGTCCTCGAGGGACGCGATCCGCGCCATGATGTCGGCCGAGGACGCCTCGACGCCCTTGGCGACGGCCTCCTCCAGGCTGACGGGCTGCTCCTTGAGCGTGGACTCGAGCGCGCGCACCCGGTCATACTGATCGTCGAGCCGCTCGTCGAGCCGCTCGAGCCGGGCGGTGAGCTTGCTGTCGAGCGTGCCGAGGCTGGCCGCGAGGCCGTCGAGCGCGGCGGCGATCCCGGCCGCGCTCGCGTCGTCGAGGTCGTTCAGCCGCTGGCGTATGTCCTGCAGCGCGGCGGCCGTCGTCCGCTCCTCGACGATGTGGTCCTGCACAGTGCGCGCGAGCAGCTCGCGCATCCGGTCGGCGGCCGCGTGCTGCCCGGTGTAGCCGTTGTAGCCGGGAGGCCCGGACTGGCTAGCGCGCAACAGCAGTTGATTGTTGCCCGACTGGTCCATCGTGCTCCTTCAAGCAAGCGCTCCGGTGAGGGGTGGAGTGGGATCACTTTAGTAGCTCAGCGTGCTCGCTCGTGTGCAAGCGGCTAAAACTCTGGATCGGCCTGGTGGCTGGCGACCCACTCGGCAGGCCGTGTTGACGGGTGTCCTGAGCGGCGGATAGTGTTCGGCATTAGCACTCACTGGTGTAGAGTGCTAATGCGACGAGGCAAGTCTGACCCCCGCGACGGCAGGCTGGGTCGAGTCGCCATCGCATGCCAACTTTCCATTACGTTTCCGGAGGGGGAGGTCAGATCATGACGACCGCCACCAAGGTTGTAATCAAGCCGCTCGAAGACCGCATCGTGGTCAAGCCGCTCGAGGCTGAGCAGGTCACTGCGTCCGGGCTGGTCATCCCGGACACCGCGAAGGAGAAGCCCCAGGAGGGCAAGGTCCTCGCGGTCGGTCCGGGTCGGTTCGACGACAAGGGCGCTCGCGTCCCCATCGACGTCAAGGTCGACGACGTGGTGCTGTACAGCAAGTACGGCGGCACCGAAGTGAAGTACTCGGGCGAGGAGTACCTGGTGCTCTCGGCCCGCGACGTGCTCGCGATCATCGAGAAGTAGATCCAGCGCCCGTGCGTGCCCCCGAGCGGCCCACCACGTGGGCCGCTCGGGGACCCGTCGGCGACACCCAGGTCCAAGTACCGCACCTGATCCAACCGTAGGTTGAGGTAAGTCAATGCCCAAGATCCTGGAGTTCGACGAGGACGCCCGACGCCACCTTGAGCGTGGCGTGGACAAGCTCGCCGACACCGTGAAGGTGACGCTCGGCCCGCGCGGCCGCAACGTCGTCATCGACAAGAAGTGGGGCGCTCCCACGATCACCAACGACGGCGTCACCGTCGCCAAGGAGATCGAGCTGGAGAACCCCTTCGAGAACCTTGGCGCCCAGCTCGCCAAGGAAGTCGCCACCAAGACGAACGACGTCGCCGGTGACGGCACCACCACCGCGACCGTGCTCGCGCAGGCGATGGTCCACCTCGGGCTCCGCTCGGTCGCGGCCGGCGCCAACCCGATGGACCTCAAGCGCGGCATCGACCTCGCCGCCGCCGAGGTATCCGAGCGCCTGCTCAAGTCCGCCCGCGAGGTGGAGGAGCAGACGGAGATCGCGCACGTCGCGACCATCTCCGCCCAGGACGTCAAGATCGGCGAGCTCATCGCCGAGGCGTTCGCCAAGGTCGGCAAGGACGGCGTGGTCACCGTCGAGGAGTCCCCGACGATGGGCCTCGAGCTGGAGTTCACCGAGGGCCTGCAGTTCGACAAGGGCTACGTCTCGCAGTACTTCGTCACCGACCAGGAGCGTCTTGAGGCGGTGCTCGAGGACGCTTACGTTCTCGTCCACCAGAACAAGATCTCCTCCATGGCCGACTTCCTGCCGCTGCTCGAGAAGGTCGCCCAGACCAAGAAGCCGCTGCTGGTGATCGCCGAGGACGTGGAGGGCGAGGCGCTCGCCACGATCGTCGTCAACAAGATCCGCGGCCTGCTCAACATCGTCGCGGTGAAGGCGCCCGGCTTCGGCGACCGTCGCAAGGCCATGCTCGGCGACATCGCCACGCTGACCGGCGCGACCCTGGTCACCGAGGACCTCGGCATCAAGCTGGAGTCCGTTGACCTCGACGCGCTCGGCACCGCCCGGCGCATCGTCGTGACCAAGGACAACACCACGATCGTGGACGGCGCCGGCGACCAGACCGCGATCCAGGAGCGGATCCGCCAGATCCAGACCGAGATCGAGGCCACGGACTCGGACTGGGACAAGGAGAAGCTGCAGGAGCGGCTGGCCAAGCTCTCCGGCGGGGTCTGCGTGCTCCGGGCCGGGGCGGCCACCGAGGTCGAGCTCAAGGAGAAGAAGCACCGCCTTGAGGACGCGATCTCGGCGACCCGCGC
The DNA here is from genome assembly GCA_036509215.1 of Trebonia sp. Classification (GTDB taxonomy): domain Bacteria; phylum Actinomycetota; class Actinomycetes; order Streptosporangiales; family Streptosporangiaceae; genus Trebonia. Next base: position 4,852 of record DATCGA010000752.1, on the reverse strand, counting down.
GGCGATCGAAGAGGGCATCATCGTCGGCGGCGGGGCGGCACTCGTGCACGTCGCGTCCGGCCTCGATGACCTCGGCAAGACCGGCGACGTGGCGACGGGCGTGCTCGTCGTCAAGAAGGCGCTGTTGGAGCCGGCCCGCTGGATCGCGCTCAACGCGGGCCAGGAGGGCTCCGTGGTGGTCGCCAAGATCGCCGGGCTGCCCGCCGGTCACGGCTACAACGCCGCCACCGGCGAGTACGGCGACCTGATGAGCCAGGGCGTCATCGACCCGGTTAAGGTCACCCGGTCCGCCGTGCAGAACGCCGCGTCCATCGCCGGCATGCTGCTGACGACCGAGACCCTGATCGTCGAGAAGCCGGCTGAGGAGACCTCCGAGTCGGCTGACGGCCACTCGCACGGGCACTCGCACTAATCACGCGAGACGCCGCACAGGGTCACCCCGCGAACGCGGGGGCCACGGATCATCGTGGCCCCCGCGTTCTGCGTTTTGGCCGGTTGCGTCTCGGTTGCGTCCTAGTTGGGCCCGCTGGTGAGACATCCCACCAGCGGGTCAGGAAGGGTAACGGCCGTCGGCCTGTTCAGTAGGATGGACACCAATCACGCCGTTAGCAGCTGCTACGTCCATTGCAGCGATGAGCCGTGAGGGCATCATGACCGAGTCACCCAAGTTCTCCCCGGTAGGCCTGACGTACGATGACGTGCTGCTGCTTCCGGCGCACTCGGACCTGATGCCCAGCGAGGCGGACACCGGCGCCCGGATCACCCGCAAGTACCGGCTCCGCATCCCGATCGTCTCGTCGCCGATGGACACGGTCACCGAGGCCCGGATGGCGATCGCGATGGCGCGCCAGGGCGGCGTCGGCGTGCTCCACCGCAACCTGTCCATCGAGGACCAGACCCAGCAGGTCGACCTGGTGAAGCGGTCCGAGGCCGGGATGATCACCGACCCGGTCACCTGCGGGCCGGACGCGACGCTGGCGGACGTGGACCGGCTGTGCGCGCACTACCGGATCTCCGGCGTGCCGGTGACCAGCGATGACGGCACCCTCCTGGGCATCGTGACAAATCGTGACATCAGGTTCGAGTCCGACATGTCCCGCCGGGTCGACGAGGTCATGACCAGGATGCCGCTGGTCACCGCCCCGGTCGGGGTGGCGGCGGAAGAGGCGCTCCGGCTGCTCAAGGAGCACAAGATCGAGAAGCTCCCGCTGGTCGACGGGGGCGGCCGGCTGCGCGGCCTGATCACGGTCAAGGACTTCACCAAGAGCGAGAAGTTCCCGAGCGCGACCAAGGACGCCGGCGGCCGCCTGGTCGTCGGGGCGGCGGTCGGGGTCGGCGAGGACGCCAAGCTCCGCGCCCAGTCGCTGATCGAGGCGGGCGTGGACTTCCTCATCGTCGACACCGCGCACGGCCACGCGCAGTCGGTCCTGGACATGGTCCGGCAGATCAAGGCGAACGCCGACATCGAGGTGATCGGCGGCAACGTGGCAACCCGGGCGGGCGCGCAGGCGCTGATCGACGCCGGCGTGGACGGCGTGAAGGTCGGCGTCGGCCCCGGCTCGATCTGCACCACCCGGGTCGTCGCGGGCGTCGGCGTCCCCCAGGTGACCGCGATCTACGAGGCGAGCCTGGCCGCCAAGCCGGCCGGCATCCCCGTCATCGGCGACGGCGGCCTGCAGTACAGCGGCGACATCGCCAAGGCGATCGCGGCCGGCGCCGACACGGTGATGCTCGGCAGCCTGCTTGCGGGCTGCGAGGAGAGCCCCGGAGAGATGGTCTTCGTCAACGGCAAGCAGTACAAGATGTACCGCGGCATGGGGTCCCTGGGGGCCATGCGCAACCGGGAGCGCGGCAAGTCCTACTCCAAGGACCGCTACTTCCAGGACGACGTGCTGCGCGAGGACAAGCTGATCCCGGAGGGCATCGAGGGGCAGGTGCCGTTCCGCGGGCCGCTCTCGTCGGTGGCCGACCAGCTCGTGGGCGGCCTGCGGATGGCCATGGGCTACTGCGGCGCCCGGACCATCGCCGAGCTCCAGGACGCGCGGTTCGTCCAGATCACCTCGGCCGGGCTCAAGGAGAGCCACCCGCACGACGTGCAGATGACCGTCGAGGCCCCGAACTACAGCGGCCGCAAGTAAGGGAAGCAAAGAACTCCAGTGACTGACATCGAGATCGGGCGCGGCAAGACCGGGCGCCGGGCGTACTCACTCGACGAGATCGGCATCGTGCCGGCGCGGCGCACCCGCGACCCCGAAGAGGTAAGCATCGCCTGGCAGATCGACGCCTACCGGTTCGGCATGCCGCTGATCGCGTGCCCGATGGACAGCGTCGTCTCACCCGCCACCGCGATCGCGATCGGCAAGCTCGGCGGCCTCGGCGTGCTCGACCTCGAGGGCCTGTGGACCCGCTTCGACGATCCTGAGCCGCTGCTGGCCGAGGTGGCCGAGCTCGGCGAGGAGGCCGCCACCCGGCGTCTCCAGGAGATCTACGCCGAGCCGATCAAGGAAGAGCTGATCGGCCGCCGGATCGAGGAGATCTCCAGGGGCGGGGTGGTCACCGCGGCCGCGCTCTCGCCGCAGCGCACCGCGCGGTACTACAAGGCGGTGGTGGACGCCGGGGCGGACATCTTCGTCATTCGCGGCACCACGGTGAGCGCCGAGCACGTCTCCGGCCGGGCCGAGCCGCTCAACCTCAAGCAGTTCATCTACGAGCTCGACATCCCGGTCATCGTCGGCGGCTGCGCCACCTACACGGCGGCGCTGCACCTGATGCGGACCGGCGCCGCGGGCGTGCTGGTCGGCTTCGGCGGCGGCAGCGGCCACACCACCGCCGCCGTGCTCGGCGTCGCGGTGCCGATGGCGTCCGCCATCGCCGACGTCGCGGCCGCCCGCCGCGACTACCTCGACGAGTCCGGCGGCCGGTACGTGCACGTGATCGCCGACGGCTCGATGACCCGCAGCGGCGACATCGCCAAGGCCCTCGCGCTCGGGGCGGACGCGGTGATGGTGGGCTCGCCGCTGGCCCGCACGCACGAGGCGCCCGGTCGCGGCTACCACTGGGGGAGCGAGGCCAACCACCCCGAGCTGCCCCGCGGCGCCCGGCTCAAGGTCCCCGCGATCGGCACGATCGAGCAGATACTCAACGGCCCGTCGACCGTTCCCGACGGCTCGATGAACCTGATGGGCGCGCTCAAGCGGACGATGGCCACCGCCGGCTACACGGAGCTGAAGGAGTTCCAGCGGGTGGAGGTCGTGGTGACGCCGCCCGACCCCCGACGCCGATAAACTTCACGCCCATGGGCACTCGTCGCGTATTCTCCGGCATCCAGCCGACCGCCGATTCGTTTCACCTGGGCAACTACCTGGGCGCGGTGAGGCAGTGGGTGGACCTGCAGGCGTCAAGGGACGCGATCTACTGCGTGGTGGACCTGCACGCGATCACCGTGCCGTACGACCCCGAGACGCTGCGGCGGCGCACCCGGGTGGCGGCCGCCCAGCTGTTCGCGGCCGGCCTCGACCCCGAGCGGTGCATCCTGTTCGTGCAGAGCCAGGTGCCCGAGCACGCCGAGCTGAACTGGGTGCTCGGCTGCCTGACCGGGTTCGGCGAGGCGAGCAGGATGACCCAGTTCAAGGACAAGTCGTCCAAGGGCGGCGCCGAGCAGGCGTCGGTCGGGCTGTTCACCTACCCGGTCCTGCAGGCGGCCGACATCCTGCTCTACCAGGCCGACGAGGTGCCGGTGGGCGAGGACCAGCGGCAGCACCTGGAGTTGTCGCGCAACCTGGCCCAGCGCTTCAACCACCGGTTCGGCGAGACGTTCACCGTCCCCGCCCCGTACATCCTGCCCGCCGTGTCCAAGATCACCGACCTGCAGGACCCGACCAGCAAGATGTCCAAGTCGTCGTCCTCGCCGCAGGGCATCATCGACCTGCTCGACGAGCCCGCCGCGATCCGGCGCAAGATCAACCGGGCCGTGACCGACGCCGAGTCGGTCGTCCGGGCCGACGATGAGGCCAAGCCGGGCGTGACCAACCTGCTCCGGATCTTCTCCGCCCTGTCCGGCGACCCGATCGACGACATCGCCGCCCGGTACGGCGACGGCGGCTACGGCGGCTTCAAGAAGGAACTCGGCGAGCTCGTGGTCGACACGTTCTCCCCGGTCAGGGAGCGGACGGCCAAGTACCTGGCCGACCCCGACGGCCTCGACGCGCTGCTCTTCGAGGGCGCCAGGCGGGCGCGCAGGATCGCCGGCGAGACGATGGTGGCGGTCCGCGATCGCAGCGGCTTCCCCCCGCTGAGTTCCTAAAATCAGTCGGTCGAACGGACCGGGGCGGCTGTAACAGGAGTAACTGGACGTCTAACCTCAATCAGCGCTATTGCGGGACGATTCAATATTCCAGGGGTGGAAACGCTAGGGAGGCACCCGTATCGCGAAATTTAGTCGCGATACGCTCTCGGCGCCCCCCTGGAGGCCTGTCATGACGATCGAGTGGAACCCTTCCGCCGGACCGACGCTCGGCGTCGAATGGGAGGTGCAGCTCATCGACGCGCAGACGCGCATGCTCAGGCAGGATGCGTCTGCCGTGCTGGCCGATCTGCCGGGCCTGCTCGAGAGCGGCGAGCACCCGAAGATGCGCCATGAGCTGATGCAGTCCACCATTGAGGTCGTGACCGGCATCTGCGGCACCGTGGCCGAGGCCAAGGCGGACCTCGCCCTGTCGCTGAAGGACTTGCAGCGCGCCGTCGAGGCGCACGGCATCCTGCTCGCCAGCTCGGGGACGCACGCGATGAGCCACTGGCGGGACGGGAAGATGGCGCCTGGCCAGCGCTACGCCGAGCTTGTCCAGGAGATCCA
>DATCGA010000751.1:0-6399 GCA_036509215.1 Trebonia sp. | reverse complement strand
AATCGCCGCCTACAACGCCATCCCCAGCCCCGCCAAGGAACTCGTCGTCCTCCCCGCCACCACCCACATGGTCCTCTACAGCAACCTCACCGCCCTCGAACTCGCCGCCCAGGCCGCCGCCCGCTGGTTCACCACCACCCTCATCCCCTAACCCGACCAGCCAGGAGTAAAGCCATGTCACTTGCAGCACCCCAGCCAGAGCGGAGCGCCTCCTCCGGGCTGCGCGCCCGGCTGCGGGCGCCAGGTCTCCGGTGGCGTGCCATGCCGGTGGCGACACCCTGGGCGGTGGCGCTGCTACTGCTGGTGATCAGCGTGATCCTGTACCCGGCGACGATCCACTACGGCGGCATGGCCACCGTGACACCGCTGCTTGGCGTGCTGGTGATCGCGTCGCTGGGGCAGTCGCTCGTCATCGGCAGCGGCGGCATTGACCTGAGCGTCTCCTCGGTGATCACGATCGTCGGCGTGGTGTTCGTGCTCCAGGGCGGCACTCGCGGCGGCTCGGTGACGCTGGCGATCGTCTACGCCCTGCTGGCCGGGCTCGCGTGCGGCGTCGTCAACGGATTCCTGGTCGAGTACCTGCGCCTCAGCCCGCTGGTGACGACGCTGGCGACCGGCGAGGTCATGGCCGGGCTGGCCAGCATCTGGTACGGCGGCGGCACGAACAACCTGGTCGTGCCGAAGAGCTGGCAGCAGTTCACCGGCGATGCCTTCGGCGACGGCATCAGCTACGTGCTGGTGATCGCGATGGTCGCCGCGCTGCTGCTCAGCGTCGTGCTCAGCTACACCGCACTCGGCCGTCGGCTGACCGCCGCCAGCACCAGCTCTCGCGCCGCCGGCTACCAAGGCATCTCCGCCCGGCGCTACCGGGCCGCCAACTACGTGGTCGCCGCCCTGCTGTACAGCCTGGCGGGGATCTTGTTCGTCGGCGATATCGGCACCGCCACCCTTTCGCTCGGCAACGTCTACCAGCTGTCCACCATCGTCGCCGTCGTTCTCGGCGGGGCCGCGCTGAGCGGCAGCCGCCTGCATCCGGCGGCAACGGTGGCCGGAGCGCTGTTCCTGTCGCTGATCAACCAGGACGTCGCGGCGTCCGGCATCGCGGCCGGCACCCAGGGAGTCATTCAGGGCGCCGTCCTCGTTGCCGCGATGGCCGCGACGGGCCTCGGCACCTTGCGCAGCATCCGGCGGCGGGGCGTGCGCAGGTCCGCCGCCCCGCCGCCCGCCCCGCCGCCCGCCTCGTCCCCGCTCGGGGCGACCGAGGCGGGATCCCCCACCGACCCGGGTCCGTCGGCGCCCTGAGGCCCGCGCCCTGATTCGCATCGCTCAGTCCTGCCAATTCGAAGAAGAAAGGCAAGTCATGGTCATTAGAGGAGGCCCGGCCGGACGCCGGGCGCGCATGCTGGCCGCGATCGCGGCCGCGGGCATGGTCGCCGTCACCGTGGCCGCGTGCAGCTCGTCCAGTTCGTCCGCGGGCTCGAGCACCAGCGGCGGCAGCAGCAGCAGCACCAGCGCGAGCTCGCAATACGCGCCGACGCCGGTCACGCTCTCGGCGGCGCAGGAAACCGCGGTCATCGGCAAGGCGTTCCTCACCACCTCCGTCAGCCCGTCGTCCCTGAACCCGGACATCCTCCAGGGCCTGGAAGAGGCGGGCGGGAGCTACACGGCCGCGCAGGTCAAGACCGCCTGGTCGTGCCAGTCGCAGACGACCTGCACGATCGGCAGCGGTTCGCAGACGCTGGCGATCCTGGACGGCGACGGCGGCAACCTGTGGCGGCAGATCACCCGCGCCGCGATCACCATGGAGGCGTTCGCCTACCCCAATATCGGCCACGTCATCTACCTCCAGGCGGGCGGGAACCTGCAGACCATGCAGGCCGACCTCAAGTCGCTGATCGCGCGCCGGGTCACCGGCATCGTCACCTACGACGACTTCGGCGCCGCCATGACCGCCGCTTACCAGCAGGCCACCGCGCAGGGCATCCCGGTCGTCGCCTACGGCGGCACCCCCGGATCGGGCGCCGTCAGCGCGGTCGTCTCGCAGGTGCAGTCGAGCTTCTGCGCCGACGGTGACCAGATGGCCCAGACGACCAGCCAGATGCTCGGCGGCAAGGGCAACGTGGCGTTCTTCACCGGCACGCCGGGCAACCCGCAGGGAGCCGGCTGGGAGACCTGCGCGCAGTCCTGGTTCGCCAAGAACGCCCCCGGCATCGCGGTCGTCGACAAGTCCAACACCAGCTGGACCGGACCGGGAGCCGTCTCCGCCACCTCGGCGCTGATCGCGACGGGCAAGACGATCAACGCGATCCTGTACGACTACGCGAACCAGACCGTCAACATCGTGCAGACCTACCAGCACGCCAAGCTGGCTGTCCCCGACCAGGTCACCTGGACGTCGGACAATCAGCTGCTGCAGCTGTGGCAGCAGGATCAGACCTCATCCGACCCGTGGAAGCTGGCGTACTCCAGCAGCATCAACTTCGAGGGCAACATCGCGCTCGCGGCCCTGATGAACCACCTGGCGGGCAAGACCGTCACCAGCCAGCTGATCTTCCCGCTGCCGTTCGTGCAGGCCAAGACCGGCGATTACAACGCGTCCCAGCCTGCCGACGCGCCCGGTCCGACGTTGCTGCCGGACGCCCTGCTGACCGATCTGCTCAGCGCCAGCTGAGCCCGATACCCGAGTTCGCGGAGGAGCTAGTGCCAGACTTCGACTCTGATCAGGCCGACCGCTTGCGGACCGAGCCTCCCGGCTCGGTGCCGCCGGCTGGCGAAGGCCTGGCCGTCCGGGGCCTGACCAAGACCTTCGGCTCGACGATCGCCCTTGACCATATGGACGCCGCGTTCGCGCGCGGCACCGTGCACGGGCTGATCGGCGAGAACGGCTCGGGAAAGTCCACCTTCGTCAAGGTCGTCGCCGGCGCCCATCGAGCGGATCTGGGACAGGTCACGCTCGATGGCACCGCGATGGCGACCAGCAGCGGGGGGAATGGCCCCGCAGCCGGGAAGACGCGGGTGGCCTGCGTCTACCAAGACGGCTCCCTGATCGGGGAGCTGACCGTCGGCCAGAACCTCGACCTGATCGTCGACCCGGAGTCCCGAGTCGGCAAATCGTGGCGACGGGCGCTGCTTGACGACTTCGGGCTGACCGAGGTCGATCTCGGCAGCCGCGTCGCCGACATACCCAACAATGAGCAGCGTCTGGTCGAGATCGCGGCCGCGCTGGCGCGGCGGCCCGACGTCGCCCTGTTCGACGAGTCGACGGCCGCCCTCGACGAGCGCGGCGTCGCCCGCGTCCTCGACAGCATGCGCAGCGCGGCGACGGCCGGAGTATGCGTGATCTTCGTGACCCACCGGCTCCACGAAGTGCTGGCGGTGGCGGCCGACATCACGGTGCTGCGAGACGGGCGGGTCGTGGGCGAGCTCGCCACCTCCGGCGCGTCGACCGACGAGCTGGTCCGGCTGATGGCCGGCCGCGAGGTGGCCGCCTTCACCCGGCGGGAACTGCCCGCGGCGACCTCCGCCGGGCCGGTCCTGCAGGCCACTGACCTGCGGGGGCGTGGCCTGGGAGCGGTGGAGGTCACAGTCAGGCCGGGCGAGATCGTCGGCATCGGCGGCGCGGCGGGCAACGGCCAGGGCGAGCTGATCCGCGCGCTGTCCGGGGCCGGCGTCACCGGCGGAGAGGTGCTGGTCAACGGCACCCGGCTGCGCCGGCCGGAGCAGGCCGTCGGCCTCGGGGCCGTCTTCGTGAGCGGTGACCGGCGCACCGAGTCGCTGTCGAGCCTGCTGTCCATCAGGGAGAACTACACCCTGGCGGGCCGCGCGGCCACCGAGCGCTGGTGGACCTGGCTGCCGCGGCGGCGCGAAGTGGCCGAGGCGACCCGGCTGGCCGACCAGTTTGACCTGGCCCGCGGCTCGATCGAGCAGCCGGTGAGCTCGCTGTCGGGCGGCAATCAGCAGAAGGTCGCCATCGGCCGCGCGATCGCCCGGCAGCCCGCGGTGCTGCTGGTCGAGGAGCCGACGGCCGGGGTGGACGTACGCTCCCGGCTGAGCATCTACCGCGCCCTGATCGACGCCGCCCGGCAGGGCGCCGCCGTGATCTTCACCTCCAGCGACGCGAGCGAGCTGCGCATGCTCGCCGACCGGGTGCTCATCCTGGCCCGCGGCCGGCAGGTCGCCGAGCTGGCCGGGGAGCAGGTGACGGAAGAGGCGATCGTGCACGCCTTCTCGACCGCCGCCGACCGGCGCGAGACGGTGTCGGCGGCCGACGACCGGCCGCGGTGGCGCCGGCCGGTGCCGCTGCGCCAGCTCACCTGGAGCCCGGCCACCTTCGCGCTCGTCATCGTCTTGCTGCTGGCGCTGGGCGGGTACGCGACGGGCAAGAACGGCGACTTCGCGACCATGGGCAACGTGGGGTCCATCCTGCAGTTGGCGCTGCCGCTGACGCTGGTGGCGATCGCGCAGATGCCAGTCCTCCTGGTGGGGGAGATCGACGCGTCGCTCGGCTCCATGATGGGCCTGATCGTGGTGCTGCTGTCCTTCCAGCCGAATACTCCGGTCCCTGTGTTGTGCCTGATCGCGGTGGGCGGCGGGATCGCCTGCGGGCTGATCAACGCCGTGCTCGTCATCGGGTTCAGGATCAACTCGGTCATCGCCACCATCGCCACCCTCGGCGCGTTCCTCGGCATCGGCGAGATACTGCGGCCGACGCCGGCCGGGACCATCAGCCTCCAGCTCTCGACGGCCGTCGATAAGGCGGTCGGCCAGATCCCGTACGTCTTCATCATCGTGGTCGTGCTCGCGCTCGCCATCGACATCTACATCAACGCCAGCCGGGCCGGCCTGCGCGCCCGGGCGGTCGGCTACTCGGCCGAGCGGGCGGCCCAGCTCGGCGTTCGCTCGCGGGCCTTCAAGGCCGCCATGTTCATCGTCGCCGGGCTGCTCACGGGGCTGGCCGGGGTGGTGCTTGCCGCCCAGACCGGGGTCGGCGACCCCGGCGTCGGCTCCACCTATACGCTGCTGTCCCTGGCGGTGCCGGTGATCGGCGGCGCCATCCTGGCGGGCGGCCGCGGCTCGGCGCTTGGCTGCGTGCTCGGCGCGCTGTTCGTGGCCGAGGTCGAGGACTTCGTCCCGTTCATCAACCTGCCCAACGGCGGCTATCTCATCGCCGTCGGCGCGCTCACCGTCCTCGCGCTCATCGTCGGCAGCTGGCGGTCCGGGCCGTCGGTCAGCAACGCGATGAGCCGCATCGTCTCACTCAGGAAGTAGGTAGCAGCATGGCCGATCTCATCGGGAAAGTGGCGCTCGTCACCGGTGCCGCCCGCGGTCAGGGCCGGGCGCACGCGCTCGCACTCGCGGCGGCGGGCGCCGACATCATCGCCACCGACATCTGCAACCCCATCACCTCGGCCCCGTACGACCTGGCGACACCGGACGACCTCGCGCAGACCGTCGCCGAGGTAGAGAAGCTGGACCGGCGGGTGGTGAGCATGCAATGCGACATCCGCTCCAGCGCCGCGCTTGACGCCGCCGTCTCGGCCGGGCTCGACCAGTTCGGCAAGCTCGACATCCTGATCGCCAACGCCGGCATCTGGGCGCTGGGGCGGCTGTGGGAGTTGACCGACGAGCAGTGGCAGGACGTCGTTGACACCAACCTCACCGGCGCCTGGCGCAGCGTTAAGGCGGTCGTGCCGGCCATGATCGAGAACGGCGGCGGCTCGATCGTCCTGACCTCCTCGGTCAACGGATTCGAGGCCGGCGCAGGGATGACGCACTACGTCGCCGCCAAGCACGGCGTCCTCGGCCTGATGCGCAATGCCGCCCTCGAGCTCGGGCCCTACAACATCCGCTGCAACGCCGTCTGCCCCGGCATCGTCGACACGAAGATGAATGACTGGCAGGGCGCCTACGACATGATGGCCGGCGCGCCCGGCGGCACTGCCGAGGACCGTCAGCACGCCGCCTACAACTGGTCCGCGCTGGCCGGCCGGGGCCTGCTCAACCCGGCGTCGATCGCCAGGGCGGCCCTGTGGCTGGCGTCCGACGACGCCGCGGACGTGACCGGCGTCGTGCTGCCGGTCGACGGCGGCCACGCCATCTTGCCCGGCAGCAACCCCGACCCGGTTCGCGGGCTCTGAGCTGTCTGCCGATGAGCCAGGCCAGCCACCGCCAGCAGGCGCCATGCCGCTAACCCCGACCTGGCGCTCGCCGCGGCCGTTCCCCGAGGCCGACGCGATCAGCGACCCCACGCCGGAACTACTGCGGCGCTACGTCGCCGCGGACCCGGGCCGGCCGGTCGTGGCCGACGCCGAGTACCAGATCACCGCCGACGAGCTGATCTCCGCCATCGCGGCGCAGCAGCGGCGGCTGCGCGCGGCCGGCGTGCGGCGCGGCGACCTG
>DATCGA010000750.1:0-3434 GCA_036509215.1 Trebonia sp. | reverse complement strand
CGGCGACGTACGGCATCGGCCAGGACGCGGTGGACAAGATCCTCGGCCTGCTGGCCTCGGCCGGCGTGCTCGACGACTTCCCGGCGGGCCTGCGGGCCGCGCTCCCCGGCTACCTGCGCGAGCGGATCACCCCCGAGCTTGCCTGCGCCGCGCTGGCCTACGGGCACGGCGACGGCGGGGCGGCGGTGCTCGCCCGCCGCCGGGCCGCGTTCGCCCGGGTCTACGGCGCGGGCCGGGTCGGGGCCTGCATCGCGACGTTCCTGGCGGCGTCCGGCGTCGCGTGGGTGAGCTGCGTGGACACCGGCACGACGGCCCCGGCCGACATCACCCCGGCCGGGCCCGGCCTGGCCGACGTGGGCGCGAGGAAGCCGGCTGCGGTCGCCCGCGCCGTCCACCGGGTCGCGCGCGAGGTGCGAACCGCCGACGACAGCCGTCGGCTGCCCGACCTGGCCGTGCTCACCGGCCGGCCTGACCCGGTCGTTCTCGACGACCTGATGCGGCACCGGGTGCCGCACCTGGTGGCGCACGCGGACGAGGCGATCGGGGTGGTCGGGCCGCTCGTCCGGCCGGGACAGTGGGCCTGCGTGCGCTGCCTCGACCTCAGCAAGACGGCGCGGGATCCGGCCTGGCCGCGCATCCTGGCGCAGGCCGGCGGCGCCGGCGGCCCGCTCACGGTTCCGCAGGCGTGCGACACCGTGCTGGCGGCGGCGACCGCCGCCCTCGCCACCGCCCAGGCGCTCATGCTGATCGACCGGGCGGGACAGCCTGCGGCCGCCAACGGGACGCTCGAGCTGGTGCTGCCCGAGTGGCAGTGGCAGCGGCGCGGCTGGCCGCCCCATCCGGCCTGCACCTGCGGGGCGGCCTCGGCCTTACGCCGTCCCCGGGTCGTCATCCTCCGTGGCAGCCGGGCCGTCCTCGGCCGCCGGGCCGGCCGGGCCGTCCTCGAGATCGGAGATGTCCAGCTCGGTCGCGGCGTGCAGGAACCCGTCCGGGTTGGCCAGATCGTCGGCCGTCGGCAGCAGGTCAGGGTGCGCCCACAGCGCGTCCCTGCCCTCGATCCCGCGCTCCTGGGTGACGTCGGCCCAGAGCACCGCCGCCTCGCGCAGCATCCGGGGCCGGAGCTCGAGCCCGACCAGGGCGGCGAAGGTCCGCTCGGACGGGCCACCGGACGCCCGCCGGCGCCGGATGGCCTCGGCCAGCGCCGCGCTGTGGACGAGCCGCGAATCCGCGGCGGCGGCCACCACGGTCGCCACCCACCCCTCGACCAGCGCGAGCGCGGTCTCGAGGCGGGACAGGGCGGCCTTCTGCTGGGGCGAGTCCTCCGGGCGGAACAGCGTCTCGCCGCTCAGCGCGCCCCGCAGCGCCTCTTCCGGGTTGGCCATGTCCATGTCCGGCAGCGCGTCCCGCAGCTTGCTCATGTCGATGGTGATCCCGGCCGCGTAGGCCTCCACCGCCCCGAGCAGATGCTGCCTGAGCCACGGCACGTGGCCGAAGAGCCGGTGGTGGGCCGCCTCCCGCAGCGCCAGGAACAGCCGCACCTCGCCCGGGTCGACCGACAGGCCGTCGCCGAACGCGGCCACCCCGGCGGGCAGCAGGGCCGCCGTCCCCTCCGGGGCCAGCGGCAGGCCGACGTCGGTCGAGGTGGCCATCTCGCTCGCGAGCTCGCCGATCGCGGTGCCGACCTGGCCGCCGAGCATCGCGCCGCCCAGTTGCCTGAGCATCGGGGCGAACGCGGTCATGCCGCCCATTCCCGACAGCATCGCCCGCATCTCGGGCGGCACGTCCTCGTCGAGGTTGGACGGGTCGAAGGCCGCCATCGATCCCATGGCCTCGATCGCCCTGTTGGCGATCGGCTCGCACAGGGCCGACCAGACCGGGAAGGTCGCCTCGAGCCACTCGGACTGAGACCACGCCTCGATCTTCCTGATGCCGGACGGGAACGCGGTGACGTCGTCGAGCCACAGGTCCGCCAGGCGGACGGCCTCGGTCACGGTCGCGCGCTCGTTGGCGAGCACGCTCGGATCACCGCGGCCGGCGATCGAGTGCCTGGCCAGGTTCTTCGCCAGGTCCCAGTTGACCGGCCCTCCGGTGTAGGAGAGCAGGTCGGCGAACTGGCGCAGCGCGTCGGCGAACTGGTTCGGGTTACCGGGGCCGCCAGGGCCTTCCGGGCCGCCGGGAGGTCCGAATCCGAACGGGCCGGACGGCCCCTGGCCGCCTGGCGGCGTGGGTTCGTCGTCGCCGGGCCGGCTGGGTGGGCCGAACCCAAAGGGTGGACGGTCAGCCATGATGCGCCCCCTCAGCTGATAGGGGTCGGGCAGGATAGAAAGGTCATACATTGCAAAGCTATTCGGGAGCAGCCGATTTTGAGAAACGGCAGACGGCAGGTTCGCCATGAGCGCAGCGTTCGCCGTGAGCGTAGCACCGCTCCGGTGCCGCCGGTGGTGGCGGTCACCGGTGCGGCGCGCGGGGTCGGGCAGGCGCTGGCGGTCCGGCTCGCGGACTCGCCGCTGATCGGGCGGGTAGTCGCGATCGACGATCACCGGGGCGACGCGGCCGGGGTCACCTGGCGGGTCGCCGACGTCAGGGATCCCGCGCTGGCGTCGCGGCTGGCCGGGGTGGACGTGGTGGTGCACACCGACATGTCCACGTCGGTCGATCAGGACCCCAAGGAGCGGCGCGCCAGGAACGTGCGCGGCGCCCAGACCGTGCTGACCGCCGCGGCGGCCGAGCGCATCGGCCGGGTCGTGCTGCTGACCAGCGCGATGGTGTACGGGGCGCGCCCCGACAATCCGGTCCCGCTGCCGGAGGACGCGCCGCTGCTGGCCGATGCGGACGGCAGCGTGGCCGGGGACCTGGTCGAGATTGAGGAGCTTGCCCGCCGGTCGCGCCGGGTCAACCCGGGCACCCAGGTGATCGTCGCACGGCCCGCCGCGCTGGTCGGGGACGCGGTCGACACGCTGCTGACCAGGCACTTCGAGGCGCCGCGGCTGCTGGCGGTGCGGGGGTGCGGGCCTCGCTGGCAGTTCTGCCACGTCGATGACCTGGTATCCGCGCTCGAGCTGGCGGCGGCCGGGACGATCGGCAGCGACTTCGCGGTCGGCTGCGACGGGTCGCTCTCGCAGGCCGAGGTGGAGTCGCTCAGCGGCATGAAGTCGCTCGAGCTGCCCGCGCGGCTGACCTTCGGCACCGCGCAGCGGCTGCACCGGCTCGGCGCGACGCCGGCCCCGGCCGCCGAGCTGCGCTACGTGGTCTACCCATGGGTGGTGGACTGCGCCACGCTGCGGGCGGCGGGCTGGCGGCCGTCGGTCACCAACGCCGAGGCGCTCACCGTCCTGCTGGCCGCCCGCGGCGGCCATCACGCGGTGGTGGGCCGTCGCCTCGCCCGCAAGGACGCGGCGCTGACGGCGGCCGGCGCGGCGGGCACGGCCGCCGCC
>DATCGA010000749.1:0-2870 GCA_036509215.1 Trebonia sp. | reverse complement strand
GCCGGTCTGGGCGATCGCGTGCACCAGCCCGACCCGCTGCTGACCGGTGTGCAGCGCCGACCAGTCGGCCAGGCCGGCGGCGGCGGCCGGCAGCGCCGCCGCCACGCCCGCCGCGATGAGCGTGGCCGACGCCCGCTCGGCCTCCCGCCCGCGTCCGCCCAGCCAGTCCAGGAGCACGGCCGAGGTCCAGCAGCCGATCGGCAGCCGGACCGCGGCCGGGTGGGCGGGCTGGCCGAACGGGACGCCGTGCAGCAGGTCGACCGCCCGGCTGGGCGGCAGGGCCCGCACCACGGCCCGCGATAGCGCGCGGACCGGCCCGTCGAGGGCGGTAGCGCGCTCTATGCGCTCCGCGAGCGGCCTCAGCTCACGGCCCCCGAGGCGATCGCGGCCTCGACCTCGACCTTGCGGGCGGCCAGCTCGGCCGCGTGCTCCTGCTCCATCCGGTCGGCCACCTGCTCGTCGTCGAGCATCAGCGCGTCGAGGTCGCTGTCGGCGGCGTCGATCACGCCGAGGTTGACGTACGCCTGCTGCACCTTCGGGCCCCACAGGCCGATGTCCTTCACGCAGGGCACGATGCGGGTGAAGAGCAGCTTCCTGAACGCCTGCTGGACCGGGGAGTGCTCGGTGAACTCCACGCACTCGGCGACGTCGAAGCCGAGCCGCTCGTACACCTCGCGGGCGACGAACCGGTCGCGCATCAGATAGCAACCCTCGACCACGAACTCCTCGCGTTCGGCGAGCTCGGCCGAGGACAGCTGCGCGTAGTAGTCGCGCAGGGCCAGCCGGCCGAACGCTACGTGCCTCGCCTCGTCCTGCATCACGTACGCGAGCAGCTGCTTGACCAGCGGGTTGGCGGCGACGTCACGCTGCACGCCGAACGCGGCGAGCGCCAGGCCCTCGATCAGCACCTGCATCCCGAGGTAGGGCATGTCCCAGCGGGAGTCGGCCAGCGCGTCCGCCAGCAGCCGGGCCAGGTCCTGGTTGACCGGGTAGAACAGGCCGATCTTCTCGGTCGTGAACCGGGAGAAGATCTCGACGTGCCTGGCCTCGTCCATCGCCTGGGTGGCGGCGTAGAACTTGGAGTCCATGTCCGGCACCGACTCGATGATCCGAGCGGCCACCGTCAGCGCGCCCTGCTCGCCGTGCAGGAACTGGCTGAACAGCCACGACGACATGTGGTGGTTCAGCTCGTCCCGCTCGGCCTGGTTGAGCTTCTCGTACTGCCGCGAGCCGTAGATCGCGGTCAGCTCCTCGCCGGTCTGCATGACGTTGGCCGGGTCGACCGGCTGCTCCCAGTCGATCCGCTTGGTCGCGTCCCACTGCTTGTCCTTGCCCCGCTGGTACAGGTCGAGCAGCCGCTGCCGGCCGTCGTCGTACTCCCAGGAGAAGCGGGCGGCCCCGCTCGCGGGCACGTCCCAGGTGTCCGTCGAGACCGGCGTCGTGTACAGATCGTAGGTGCTCACGCGTGCCTCCAGGGGCCTCGCCAGTCGCCATCACCTTTCCCCATTACTAGCGAGTAGCGAAGCTCAGCGCAAGACCTCAGGTCACGTTCCGGGAATTTCGTGAATCGCGGAGGATTCGGCCGGCCGGTCGTCGGGCACGGCGTTCTCCTTGGTCACCTCGCGCGGGTGGGTCTCGGCCCAGTCGACGGCCCGCTCGCCGTCGTCATCGTCGTCCTCGTCGATGGCGAGGCCGCTGTCGGGCGGGTCCTCGATGTACTGGTCGTACTCGGCGATCTTGAACTCCTGCTCGTCATCGCCCATGTCGTCGGGACCGGGGCCCGTCCTGTCGTCACTAGTCATGGCACCCAGTCTGCCCCAGCGCCCGACCGGTCATGCCGGGGTCGTACCGGTTCCCTGGTCGAATCGGCTAGCTGCCGGCGGCGCCGTCGACGACGCGTGAATACCAGGGCGAGGTCGCAGCCCGCGGGCAAGCTTGCCGGCCCCCGCAGCCGAGCCGGCACCCTCGGTGCGAGTTCTTGTGGCAGTGCGGCGGGAATTGCGGAAGTTACAGGAATTGCGCTTTCCCGTGGCGGCAATCGGAATTCTATCGAGACCGGGTGTGGCCCATAGGGACTGCTGGCGCGTCTATTATACGGGACGTAGGTATTTGCGTGTCCGGCGCCAAGGGGAGTTTAATGAGATCAGCCCTGGTCAACCTGCGTGCATTTTCGCGGTGGGAAATGGCCATTAGATCAACGGCCTGCAAAATCCTCGTGAACGCCGTGCGCCGGGTGGATTCGCGAGTGCTCAGAATCCTAGTGGCCACCGTCATGACGGCATCCGCCTTGTCCGGATCTACCATTGTGTTTACGGTTGTCACGGGTGATAATGCGGCAAATGCGGCGTCCTACCAGGACTGGCCGATGTTCCTGCAGAACCCGGAGCGCACTGCGGCCACGGTTGACCCCAAGCTGAGCGTGAGCAGCGCGGCCACGCTTAAGGAGAAGCTGGCCGTTGTTACCGGCGGTCCGATCTCGACCTCGGTGAGCATCGTCGGCACCACCGCCTATGTGGGCGCCTGGGACGGGTACGAGTACGCGATCAACACCCAGACCGGCGCGATTATTTGGAAGCAATTCCTTGGCACCACCACCGACCCCGGCTGCAACCCGGTCAACATCGGCATCACCTCCTCGGCGGCGATCGTCAACGGGGTGCTCTACGTGGGCGGCGGCGGCCCGGACTGGTACGCACTCGACCCGGCCACGGGCAACATCCTGTGGAAGGTCTACACCGGGGACAACAGCCAGACCGGCGCGCACTACAACTGGTCGAGCCCGCTGATCGTCGGCAACTACGCCTACATCGGCATCGCCAGCAACTGCGACAACCCCCTCGTCCAGGGGCAGCTGCTGCAGGTCGCCATCT
>DATCGA010000748.1:0-7320 GCA_036509215.1 Trebonia sp. | reverse complement strand
CGCCCTTGACCAGCCGCACCTTGATCCCGGCGCCACCGCGAGCCCGCCGCTCGGCGGCCCACGACTGCAAAAGCATCATGGTAGAAAGCGCGTCAGGCAGGTAAGCCTGCAACACGATGCCAGCCGACAGCCGCTCGAACTCGGGCTGGTCGAGCAGCGTGGTGAACACCGCGATGGTCAGCCGCAGGTCGTGGTACTCCTCCATGTCGAGGTTGATGAACTTCGCGGGCGACGCGGCCGCCGCCTGCCGGAACAGCGGCGTCAGCGACGACACGATGTGCGCGACGGCCTCGTCGAACGCCCACGGGTTGTGCGGCGCGACCGTCGACGACACCTTGATCGACACGTAGTCGACGTCGTCGCGGGCCAGCAGCCGCCGGGTGCCGTCCAGCCGCCGGGCGGCCTCGCGTTCGCCCAGCACGGCCTCGCCCAGCAGGTTCAGATTCAGCCGGGTTCCGGAAGAAGAACGAAGCCGCCGGATCGCCCGCCCCAATTGCCGCTCGCGCGCATCGGTGACCAGATGCCCGACCATCGACCGCAACGCGCCCCGCGCGGCCGGAATGACGACCCAGGGGAGCGGCTTCGACAGCAAGGCGCCCACCTTCACCGCCGCGCGCAGGTGCCAGGGCAGGAACCCGGGCACGTCCCGCGCCAGCTCGGCAAAGCGACGAGCCGCCTCGCAGACGTCCTCCGGCCGGATCACGCCGTCGACGAAGCCGACCGTGAACGCGAGCCCCCGAGGGTCGTTCAGCATCGCCGCCAGCCGGGCGGCGGCCTTGTCCACCGGCAGCCCCTGCGAGTACTCCAGCCAGCGCCGGACCGTGGCCTCCACGTCCGGTACCAGGGCGGACAGCTCGGCGATGCCCGCGCTTTCGTCATAGTGCTCGCGCACGGGGCTCTCGGTCACTGTCATGCGGATAGTTTGCCCATGACCACTGGTTAGGTAAAGTGATCTTTTCTAACGCGTATTCGTCGGTTTTACCGATGGATTGACGAACCGAACGGGCGGGCGCCATGTGGGACGTGCGAAGGCTGCGGCTGCTGCGCGAATTGTCGGTCCGCGGCAGCCTGGCGGCGGTCGCGGACGCGCTGCACCAGAGCCCCTCGTCGGTGTCGCAGCAGCTCACCCAGCTCGAGCGCGAGGTCGGCCTGCCGCTGCTGATCAAGTCGGGCCGGGGCGTGCAGCTGACCCCGCACGCCGAGATCCTGGTCGAGCACACCGAGGCGATCCTGCAGCGCCTCGAGCTGGCCGAATCGCACGTCCTCGCGTCGGTCAACGAACCGGTCGGCTCCGTCCGGCTGGCGATCTTCCAGTCGGCCGCGCTGGCCCTGATCCCGCGCGCGCTGGCGCAGTTGCGCGAACGCAGCGGCCTGCGGCTCACGGTGACCCAGCGCGAACCGGAGACGGCGCTGCTCGAGACCTTCGCCCGCGACTTCGACCTGGCGGTGGCCGAGCAGTACCCCGGCCACGCCGCCCCCTGGCATCACGAGCTCGACCGCGACGCGCTGGTGCAGGACACGATCCGGCTGGCGGTGCCGGTCGAGTGGGACGGCATCAAGACGCTGGCCGACGCGGCCGACGTGCCGTGGGTGGCCGAGCCGCACGGCGCCGCCTCCCGGCACTACGCGGAGCAGGCCTGCCGCCAGGCCGGGTTCGACCCCGACGTCCGCTACGAGACCGCCGACCTGCAGGTGCACGTGGCGCTGATCGCCTCAGGCAACGCGGTCGCGCTGATGCCGGGGCTGATGTGGCAGGGCCGGCCGCACCCGTCGGTCCGCCTCATCGACCTCCCCGGCGGGCCCCGGCGCACGGTCTTCACCGCCGCCCGCCGGTCAACCAGCGCCCGCCCGTCGGTGGTCGCGGTGCGCGCGGCCCTGCAGGAGGCAGCGCGGGGACTCTCCAGGGACGACTAGCAGAAGATCAAAATCAGTTTTCCGAACGGACCCCGGCTCCACCAACCCGGCCGGAGATACCGGAGACCCGGGGCGAAGCAACGGCCCGTTCGAGCTAACGGGGTTGACTGCGACCTGCCCGGGGCGAGTCCCCGGGCGAAGAGCTCGAGCACGTCGTCGAGCACGTCATCGGGGACGCGCCCGCCCGCCGTCCAGTCGGCCCAGCGCATGCCCACGAAGTTGCCGATGCCGGTGTAGACGTAGGCGATGACCTCGGGGTCGTAGCGGGCGTCGACCTCCCCGGCGAGCTGGGCGACGCGCACGCCGCGGGCGTACCCCCGGGCCAGCTGCTCGTAGTACTCGCGGAACAGCCCCGGCGCGACGAACTCGGACTCGCGCACGATCCGGTCGATCCACGGCCGCTTCGAGACCATGTCGAAGAACGCGCGGAAACAGGCCCGCTCCCGCGCCCGCTGGCCGTCTTCCGCCTGCTCGACTGCCATCGCCATCGCCCGGCGGAGGTCCCGGTTGATGGTCCGGACCACGGCCGCGAAGATCTCCGACTTGGAGTCGAAGTACGCGTAGAAGCTGCCGGTCGCCATGCCGGCCCGCGCGCAGATGTCGGCCACCGTCGTCCGGCCGTAACTGCGCTCGCCGAACAGTTCCTCGGCGGCCGCCAGCAGGCGCTCTGCCGGCGGCCGCTCATCGGTTGTCATGCGTGGTTCATCGGCAAGGGGTCAGGGCGCGGGGATGCCGCTGGCCGGCGCCGCGGGCTGGGCGGGGGTATAGGGGGTGATCGCCCCGGTGGCGGAGGCGTCGGTGACGAGGACCGGTCCCTCCGGGGTGAGCGCACCGTTGTTGATGACACCGATGTACGCGCCGGTGACACCATCGTGGTCGGTCATGGAGTAAGCATAGGGGGCGACCAGCGGACCCTGCGGCAGGCCGGCGTTGATCGCGTTGACCAGGTCGGCCCGGGTCGGGTTCCGGCCCGCCTTGAGCATCGCCTGCACGAACGTGTAGGCCACGCCCATGCCGTAGAGCACGTTGCCGTCGAACGGCGCCTTGGCGTCGTACTGGTCGTGCACCTTCTTGAACAGCGCGATCCAGCTGTTGCTGGCGGAGCCGAGCGACGGCGCGTAGCTGTCGGTGATCATCCCGTTGGTGAGCGAGTTGCCGTTGACGGTCGCGCCGCCCTGCTTCGCGAACGACTCGAGCAGCCCGGACAGCGTGATCGGGTCGGAGCCGACGTTGCTGACCACGAGGGTCGGGCTGAAGCCGAGCTTGAGGCTGGTCAGCTTCAGCAGCGCGGTGAAGGCGGGAATGGAGAACGAGACGACCACCTGGGCGCCGGACGCGCGCAGCGCCGCGACCTGCGGCGCCACGTTGACGTTGGTGTCCACGTAGCTCTGCCGGCTGACCACCATCGACTTCGGGATCTCGTAGTCGAGGCCCTTGACCCCGTCCATGCCGAACTCGTCGTCCTGGTAGAAGTAGCCGATCTTCTTGCCCTTGAAGTGCTGGGCGATGTACTGCCCGAGGATCTTCCCCTCGCGGATGTAGTCGAGCTGCCAGCCGAACGTCTCCGGGTCGGCCGTCGGCTGGTCCCAGCAGTTGCAGCCGGACGCGACGAACACGTCGGGCACCTTCTGCGCGTTGAGGAAGCTCTCCACCGCCAGGTGGGTCGGGGTGCCGAGGCCGTCGAAGATCCCGTACACGTTGTTCTGCAGCACGAGCTGGCGCACGACCGTGGCGGTCGTGGTCGGGTTGTAGCCGTCGTCGAGGTACTTGTAGTTGATGTCGCGGCCGTAGACGCCGCCGTGCGCGTTGACGTAGGCGAAGTAGGCGGCCGAGGCGGGGGCGATCTCGCTGTAGCCGGGCGCGGCGGGCCCGGTCAGCGGCTGGTGGCTGCCGATGAGGATCGAGGTCGCGGTGATGCCGGGGGCGGACGCGGTCAGCGGCGCGTTCGCGCTGCCGGTCGCGCTCGAGGTGGAGCTTGAGCCGGTGACAGGGGTCGGACTTGAGTTAGAGGAGCAGGCGGCGACGGCCAGCGCGGCCGCCGCCATGACGGCGAGCGCGGGCACGCGGAGCCGGTTCGATCTCTTCATTGAGTGCCTTCCTTTTCATGGGGTTGGACCGATGACACGTCTGCGGAGCGCCAGCCGGGGCCGGCCGAAATCCCGAACAGGCCGAGCGCCCATCGCACCGCGCCCTGGATGCCCTGCGGGAAGATGAGCATGACCACGATCAGCACCGCGCCGTAGGCGGCGAGCGGGATGTTGGAGGCGACCGAGCTCGACAGGCCGTGGCTGGTGGCCACGTCGGTGGCGTAGGTCGGCACCAGGACGATCACCAGGCTTCCCCAGACCGCGCCGGGCAGGGTGCCGAGGCCGCCGATCACGGCCGCGGTCAGCAGCGCGATCGACAGCGTGATGGTGAACGCCCCCGGCGCGACCAGCCCGGTGACGATCGCCAGGAGCCCGCCCGCCAGCCCGGCGCAGGCGGCGCTGACCACGAACGCGAGGACCCGCGCGGCGGCCACGTTGACCCCCGCCAGCGCGGCCGCCACCTCGTCGTCGCGGACCGCGCGCCAGCTGCGGCCGACCCGGCTGCGGCCCAGGTTCGCCAGCAGCACCAGCGTGACCAGCGCCGCCGCCGAGCAGACCCACGCCTCCCACCGGGTCAGCGGGAAGTTCAGGCCGAGGAAGGCGGGCGTGGTGAAGTTGACGTCGAGGCCCTGGTCGCCGCCGAAGAACCCGGTGTAGGCGTACGCGACCGAGGGCAGCGCCACCCCGAGCAGCAGCGTCGCGCCGGCCAGGTAGGGGCCGTGCAGCCTGGCCGCGGCCACCCCCACCACCGCCCCGGCGGCGGCCGTGATCACCGCCGCCAGCACCAGCACGGCGACCCACGGCCAGTTGAGGTGGAGCAGCAGCAGCGCCGTGGTGTACGCGCCGACCGCCATGAAGGCCCCGTTGCCGAGCGAGATCTGCCCGCTCAGCCCGGTCAGGATCGTGAGCCCGGCGACCGCCGTCACCTCGATCGCGATCTCCGCGATCTGGTAGTCCCTGAACGAGTTGAGCTTGATCGAGAGGATCACGATCAGCGCCGCCGCGGCGAGCGCGGCGCCGAGGACGCGGGGCGTCGACCGGGTGGTCATACTCGCCGCACCCGCGCGCCGGAGAAGATCCCGTCCGGCCGCAGCATCAGCACCACGACGAGGATGCCCAGCGCGACCAGCGCCGTCAGGTCAGAGCCCTGCGAGCCCAGGTAGCCGCCCGCGTAGCTGAGCACGACGCCGAGCAGCAGCCCGCCGACGACCGCGCCGAGGGGGCTGTCGAGGCCGCCGATCACCGCCGCGGTGAAGCCGAAGACGAAGATCGAGTCCATGCTGTTGGGGTACAGGAACGTCGACGGGGTGACGAGCACCCCCGCCAGCGCCCCGAGCAGGCCCGCCAGCGCCCAGCCGACGGTGATCACCCGCGCGACCCGGATGCCGGACAGCCGGGCGACGGTGGCGTTGAACGCCGCCGCCCGCATCCGCAGCCCGGCGCTGGTGTACCGGAACCCGGCCGCCAGCAGCAGCGTGGCCGCCAGCACGGCCAGCGCCACGAACACGTCGAACCGCGACACGCCGAGCGGGGTCGAGCCGGCCCGCAGCCCGATGACCGAGAACGCGGCCGGGAACGACCGGAACTGCCCGCCGTAGAAGATCCCGGCCAGCCCCTCGAGCAGGATCAGCAGCCCGATCGTGATGATCACGGCGTTGAGCTCGGGCTTGCCGAGCGCGGGGCGGACGACCGCCAGCTCGGCGGCGGCGCCGAGCACGACCCCGGCCGCGAGCGCGACCGCGAAGCCGGCCCAGTAGGAGCCGGTGTGCCGGATGACCTCGAACGCGATGTAGGTGGTGAACATCGCCATCCCGCCCTGCGCGAAGTTCAGCAGCCGGGTGCCCCGCCAGATCAGCACCAGGGACAGGGCTATCGCGGCGTAGATCATCCCGAAGCTGAGCCCGCTGAGCGTGAACTGAAGGAACTCGACCATGCGCTTCCTCCCTTCTTCCTTCTCGGTTCGCCCTGGTCTTTCTGGGCCGCCCCGGCTAA
The DNA here is from genome assembly GCA_036509215.1 of Trebonia sp. Lineage (GTDB taxonomy): Bacteria > Actinomycetota > Actinomycetes > Streptosporangiales > Streptosporangiaceae > Trebonia. The sequence goes on along the minus strand of DATCGA010000748.1, from coordinate 1,327 downwards.
GAACCCGAGGTAGTGATGGCGCAGCGCGACGTCGGTCGCCAGCGTCTTCGCGTCGTCGGCGGCCACGACGCGGCCGAGGTTGAGCACCACGCCCCGGTCCGCGATCGCCAGCGCGGCCCGCGCGTTCTGCTCGACCAGCACGATCGTGATGCCGTTCTCCCGGCTGAGCCGCACCACCATGTCCATCACCTGGGTCATGATCCGGGGCGCGAGCCCGAGCGAGGGCTCGTCAAGCAGCAGCACCCGCGGCCGCGCGACCAGGGCCCGCGCGATCACCAGCATCTGCCGCTCGCCGCCGGACAGGGTGCCCGCCAGCTTCCTGCGCCGGTCGGCCAGCACCGCGAAGCGGTCGTAGGCCTCGGCCAGCGCGGCCGCCCGCTCCGCCCGCCGAGGGGCCAGGCCGGGCCACGCCATCATCCCGATCCGCAGGTTCTCCTCCACGGTGAGCTCGGCGATCACGCCCTGCCCCTCGGGCACGTGCGCGATCCCGGCCCTGGCCATGTCCTCCGGGCTGCGCCCGGTCCGGTCGGCGCCCGCCAGCAGCACCCGGCCGCCGCGCGGTCGCACCATGCCGCTGATCGCCCGCAGCAGGGTGGTCTTGCCCGCCCCGTTGGCGCCGAGCACGGCGGTGATGGTGCCCGCCCCGGCCGTGATCGTGACCTTGTCCAGCGCGATGACCTCGCCGTAGCCCGCCACCAGGTCCTCGATGACAAGCGAGGCCGCGCCAGCCCCGCCCGCGCCAGCCCCGCCCGCGCCAGCCCCACCCGCCCCGTGCGCACCTGCGGCCTCCGGGGGCCCGGCCGGGCTAGACATCGGCCGGCCCGCTCACGCCCAGGTACGCGGCCGTGACCGCCGGGTCGGCCTGGATGACCGACGGGGACCCGCTGGAGATGACCTTCCCGAAGTCGAGCACGACGAGCGAGTCGCAGACCGACATCATCAGGTCCATGTGGTGCTCCACGATGACGAGGGACGTCTCCGCCGCGAGCTCGCGGATCAGGCCGCCGAGCTCGGCCAGCTCGTCCTCGGCGAGGCCGCTGGCGGGCTCGTCGAGCAGCAGCAGCTTCGGCCGGCCGGCCAGCGCGCGGGCCAGCGCGACCCGCTTGCGCATCCCGTAGGAGAGCTCGCCCGGCCGCAGGCCGGCCGCCGCGCCCGCGCCCACCCGGTCGAGCGCCTCGAACGCCTCCGCCCGCAGCCGGCGCTCGTCCCGGCTGGAGCGCGGCAGCCCCAGCAGGGCCGACCAGAACCCGGCCGAGGCCCGGCAGGTCGCGCCGATCATGACGTTCTCGACCGCCGTCAGGCTCGCGAACAGCCCCACCCCCTGCAG
>DATCGA010000747.1:0-8083 GCA_036509215.1 Trebonia sp. | reverse complement strand
CTGGCCAGGCTGGCGCTGGTCACCGCGCAATTAGTACAATCTCGGCGTCGGACGCTGCTGTCGGGCCTGACTTTTGAACCACGATGCCTGGCTGTCCAAGCGGCCGGAGCAGGCGGGGGGACGGATGAGCGAACTCGTCATCGGCGCCCACGAATCCGACACTCACCAGAAGGCCCTGCGGATCAACCTCGATCCGCGGTGGTACGGGACAGTCGCCGAGATCGGGGCCGGCCAGGAGGTCGTGCGCTGGTTTTTCCGGGTGGGCGGCGCCGCGGGCACCATCGCGAAATCCATCTCCGCCTACGACATGGCCGTGAGTGACGCGGTGTACGGCAAGGCGGACCGCTACGTCTCCGCCGGGCGGCTCCAGGGCATGCTCGACAAGGAATTCCAGCTCAACGTCGAGCGGCTGGACGATGAGCGCGGTGACGAGAACTGCTTCTTCGCGTTTGCCGACACCGTGGTTGCGCGCAGCTTCCGCGGCGGCAACGAGTGCCACGGCTGGATGGGGGTGAAGTTCCAGGCCCAGCCGCGTGACGAGCCGAGCCAGATCGTGATGCACGTGCGCATGCTCGACGTCGAGGCCTGGCTGCAGCAGGAGGCGCTCGGGATCGTCGGGGTCAACCTGCTGTACGGGGCGTTCTTCCAGCACCACGAGCCGGACCGGCTCATCGAGAGCCTCCTCGACCGTCTCACCACGGGCCGCATCGAGATTGACATGATCCAGTTCCGGGGCATCGAGTTCCGCGGCGTGGACAACCGGCTGATGGCCCTCAAGCTGGTCCAGCTCGGTCTGTCCGGCGTGGCCATGTTCGGCCCCGATCGCGAGGTGCTGCAGCCGAGCGAACTGCTGCGCAAGAAGGCGATCCTGGTGGAACGGGGCAGCTTCCGGCCGCCGACGCACGTGAACCTGGACATGCTGGAGACGGCCCGGGCCCGGTTCGAGGAGGACCCCGCCGTCGTGGGCAAGCCGGTGCTGGCCCTGACCGAGATCACCATGCGCAATCTGCTCGCGGGCGGGGCGGCGGACGTGGACCGGCGTGACTTCCTGGCCCGCGCGGAGCTGCTGGCGGCCTGCGGCATGACCGTCCTCATCAGCGACTACTTCGACTATTACCGCCTGGCGGCCTACATCGCCGAGCGGACCAGCGAGCGGATCGGCATCGTTATGGGGGTGCCGAGCCTGATCGACCTGTTCGACGAGAACAACCATGTGCAGCTGCCCGGCGGCATCCTGGAAAGCTTCGGGCGGCTGTTCAAGAACGACCTGAAGCTGTACGTCTACCCGCTGCAGGCTTCGCCGGGCGAAGCGCTCACGACCGTGAACGACATCCGGGTCCGGCCCGAGCTGCAGCCGCTGTACGACTATCTGGCGGGCCGGGGGAGCTTCGTCCACCTCGACAACTTCAAGCCTGAGTTCCTGACGATCTTCAGCCGCGATGTGCTCCGCCGGATTGCCGCGAACGACGATTCCTGGGAAAGCATGGTTCCCGCGAATGTCGCCGACCTGATCAAGCGCCGCTCGTTCTTCGGGTACGTCAAGGCGAGCCGGTACGAGGACCAGGACTGACCCTGGCGCTTCAGTTCCGGTTGATCTCGCCCGCGATGGGCCGGGGGGCCAGGCTCACAGATCGCGGGCCGGGTGTACCAGGGCCCGCCAGATGGTGACCCGCAGGTACCGCACCGTCCGGTGATGGCTGGCGCCGCGCAGCGCCCGCCTGGTCCGCGGCCCGTTCAGCACTCCCCAGGTCAGCCGCCGGGCCATCTGCCGCGGGCCGCCCCGGGACCGCCGCGGCGGCGGGCCCGGGTACATCGCCTGGTACTGGCGACCGGCGAACGCCGCTGCCGCCCGGACGGCGGCCTCCAGCAGCAGGTGATCCCCCAGCTGGTCAGGTGACTCGGCAAGGCGGCCTCTCGCCGGCTGCGGCAGGAGTTCCCCGAGATCGCCGACGACGGAGTACTTGGCGTCGCGCAGGCCGGTGACGAGGCTTTCAGCTTGCTCCCGGACCCAGGCCTGGCGGGCCGCGGGCACGGCCAGGCGCGTCCGGCGCGGCTGGGTGCCCAGGATGTCGTGGGCCAGGGTCGGCTTGATGTGCCGGGTGTAGAACCATTCCGGTATCTCGTCCGTGAGCGCCTCGTTCATCCGGCGCAGCAGTTCGGCTTCCGGGAGCCCGAGCGAGGAGTTGGCGCGGGCCCTGCCGAGTTCGACACCGCGGGAGTCGATGCCGAGGACGGACGCGAAACGTATCCAGAGTTCGTCAGCCGGGCCCTCCCGGGGCATGGTGATCACGTGGACGTGGTCCGGCGGGATGTGCTGGGACCAGGCGTCCAGGACGGCCAGCGTGTCATGCACATTCCAGAACCACGCCCGGCTTCGCCGGTCGGCGGCCGGCGCGATATCGGTGACCCAGCCGAGCCACCCTTCCCATTGCGCGGTACTGCCGCATTTGACCTTTTCCTGCCATTCGGCCGGAAGCAGGGTAGCGAAGTCCCGCACGGTGAGGATGACATGCACCTCCGCGGCCAGCAGCGAGCGGACCGCACGGTCAGCCTGCCTGGGGGTGCACGCGGCGAGCAATTCGTCGGAGATGACCGCCGTCTGGCGGGCGCACAGTGCCTGGCGGGTCAGGACGTCCCATTCGCCTGCCCAGGGCCGGGCCGGGTCGGACGCGACCCGCGGGGTCTCACGCAGATCGCGGCTGGCCCGGGAATGATCCTGGTGGCTGTACCCCGGCAGCACGATCCCGCGGGCAGCCAGCCAGGAGCGGTTGCCCCACATCACATCCTGGAGGAACGTCGTGCCCGTTTTCGGTTCCCCGATGTGCAGGTAAATGCGTGGGCAGTCGGTGCTTTCCGCCCGCTTTTTCCGGATTGCCGCCCTGTGTTTCGGCTCCGCCGGCCTCATACCGAGAGGATAGACAATCTTGAAGCGGCGTTGAATGTAAATCAGGTTTTACTGGCCACGGCAGTGCCCGGGAATCCTTATTGGGCAGGAAGTATGAAGGCCAATGCCCGGATTGCCATAACTGTGAGCAGGCGGCGCTATTCCTTCGGCATGGCTCCGGAATAACCCTCAGTACTTGTTCGCGACGAACAGGGTCTGGGCCGGGAACTTCGTGAGGATCTCGGTGCCGTAGTCGGTGACGACGACCTCCTCCTCGATGCGCGCGGCGGAGATGCCGTCGGAGGCCGGGCAGTAGGTCTCGATTGCGAAGACCATGCCCGCCTGGAGCTCGATGGGGTGCTCCAGCGAGTTGAGCCGCGACATGATCGGCCGCTCGTGCAGGCCGAGGCCGAGCCCGTGCGCGAACTGCAGGCCGAAGGCGGCGAGCTCGTTCTCGAAGCCGAAGTCCTGCGCCCTGGGCAGCAGGCGGGCGACGGCGTCGGTCGACACGCCGGGCTTGATGGCGCCGATCGCCGTGTCCATCCACTCCCGCGCCTGCTCGTAGGCGTCATGCTGGCTCGCCGTCGCGCTGCCGACCCCGAAGGTGCGGTAGTAGCAGGTCCGGTAGCCGTTGAAGGAGTGGATGATGTCGAAGAAGGCCTGGTCGCCGGGCCGGATGATGCGGTCGGTGAAGTTGTGCGGATGCGGGTTGCACCGCTCACCCGAGATCGAGTTGACCGCCTCCACCTGGTCGCTGCCGAGCTCGTACAGCCGCTTGTTCGCGAGCGCGACGATCTCGTTCTCGCGCACGCCCGGCTTGAGCACGTCGACGATGTCCTGGTAGACGCCGTCGACCATCGCCGCCGCCTGGTTGAGCAGCATGATCTCGTCCGGCGACTTGATGACGCGGGCGTCGAGCATGGCCTGCTGGGCGTCGCGCACCGTGATGCCCTGCCGTTCCAGCTCGAACAGGAACGGGGGCTCGACGATGTCGAGGCCGAGCGGAGCGTCAGCGACCCCGGCCTCGGTGAGCAGCGACTTGATCTCGGTCACCGCGTCGCGCATGAGGCCCGCCTCGGGGGCGACCGCCCCGCGGAAGCCGAGGAACCCTGGCCTCCAGTTCTCGTCCGGCAGCCACTTCGAGTACAGCTTGTGATGCCGCACCGCCGAGCCGAAGTCCCACAGGATCGGGTCCCGGTCCCGGAACAGCAGGGCGTAGCGGATCATCTTGTCGCCGAGCGCGCCGCCGATCCAGGTCTGCGTGGTGTAGCGGATGTTGTAGAAGTCGAAGAGCAGGAAGGCGCCGCAGTCGCTCGCCTCCAGCGCCGCCCTGGCCCGCGCGATGCGGTACCCGCGCAGCCGGCCGAAGTCGACGCGCTCCTCGTAGTCGACCCCCATGTGCCCGGGGGCACCGAGAGGCCGCACGCCTGCCGGACGCTCTGCTGAGGTCATCAGGCTTCCTCCTCCTGAACAGGATCCCCTGGCGGGGCGCAATCGATTGCGATTTTACTTGAAGATTTCGGGATGCTTCTGGAGTTCGAGCCGCGTGCGGCGCAGGTGCATGACGAGTATGCGCTCGGCGTCGTCCGGATCCTGCCTGCGGATGCAGTCGAGCAGCAGGCGGTGCTCCAGGTGCGTGGCGCTCAGGCCGTCCTGCATGGCCAGCCTGGTGAACTCGCGCCGGTAGTGCTGGGTCGTGTTCCACATGCGGTGGATGATCTGCCACATCTCGCTGGCCGCCGCGCCCGCGTAGCTGGACAGGTGGAACTCCCGGTCGGCGCGCATGAAGCCGTCGAGCCCGGCCCCGCCCTCCATCTCGCCGGCGAGCTGGCCGAGACGGCCCACCGCGGCCGCGGCGAGGTTCGGCATGCTGGTGCGGAGCAGCAGGGGTTCCAGCCGCTCGCGGATGAGGTAGGTCTCGACGCACTCGCCGAGGGTCAGCTTGGTGACCCAGGCGCCCGAGTTGGCGACGAGGGTGACGAGTCCCTCGGAGTCGAGCATCCGCAGCGCCTCGCGCACCGGGATCCGGCTCGCGCCGGAGCGCGCCGCGACGTCCTCCTGCCTGATGCGCGTGCCGGGCAGGTAGCTGCCCCCCAGGATCGCGGTGCGGAGGCTGTCCGCGATCCGGTGGCTCGCGACGTTCTCCCGGTAGCCGGGGTCCGCACTCATCGCGGCGCCTGTCTCATTGGGCCGGGTGTCCCGGATGCCAGAGCTTGACCGCGGCGTCCTTCTCGTAGGCCTTGCCGTCTGGGTAGCTGACCAGCTCGAACTGCATGCCCCACGGGCTGAGGAAGTACTGCCAGCGCTGCCCGGCCGAGGCGTTGCGGCTGGCGACCGGCCCGGCGAGCAGCCGCACGCCCTGCGCGCGCAGGTACTCGACGGCCTTGTCCATATCGTCCACGTACAGCGCGAGGTGGTGGCCGCCCAGGTCGCTGTTGCGCGGCTGCGGCCGCTGGCCCGGCTGGGGCTCGTACTCGAAGACCTCGATGTTGAGGCCGAAGCCGCCCCGGTAGAACCGGATTTCCCGCACGGCCGCGCGCGGCTCCACGTTGAGGTGATCGAGCATCCAGTCGTCGTCGTGCCGCATCTCGGGCAGGGAGTAGACGTAGTCGAACCCCAGCACGTCCACGAGGAACGTGTGCGCCTGCTCCATATCGGGGACCGTGATGCCGATGTGGTCGCCGCCGCGCAGCCCGGGGATGCCGGTGTCCATGGGTCCTCCTCGACCAGTCATGTATCCAATATCGCTGAGCCTAGGGCCGATATCCAGAGATTCTCCGAGATTAGCCGTTGATATGGATACATTTGGGCAGTAGCCTCCTGTCAGGCGGTCAGCACATCGAGGGAGATGCGGATGCCACGTGAGAAGCGCCTTCATCCCGCGGCGGGGTGGACCGAGCTGAGCACGACGGCGGCGGACTGGAAGGCGGCCGACCCCGGGCTGCTCGCGACCATGCTCGGTCAGCTGCACCTCATCCGGGCCTTCGAGGAGACGGTCCTCGAGCTCGCCGGCGAGGGGCTGGTCCACGGCCCGGCGCACTCCAGCATCGGCCAGGAGGGCGGCGCGGTCGGCTCCATCGTCTCGCTCCGCTCGGCGGACGCCGTCAACGGCTCGCATCGCGGCCATCACCAGTTCCTGGCCAAGGCGATCACGCACGTGACCAAGGGCGTGCTGGACCCGGCGGACCTCGTGACGCCGGAGGTCCAGACCGTGCTGCAGCGCACCCTCGCCGAGATCCTCGGGCTGGCCGAGGGCTACTGCAGCGGCCGCGGCGGCTCCATGCACCTGCAGTGGTTCGAGGCCGGGGCGCTCGGCACGAACGCCATCGTCGGGGGCGGCGTGCCGATGGCGGCGGGCAACGCCTGGGCGCAGAAGCACTCCGGCACCGACGACCTCACCGTCACCTACTTCGGCGACGGTGCGGCCAACATCGGCTCGGTACTGGAGAGCCTGAACCTGACGTCCGCGTGGGATCTGCCGCTCTGCTTCTTCATCGAGAACAACATGTACGCCGTGTCCACCACCGTCGAGGAGGCCACCGGGGAGCCGCGGCTGTCGGCGCGCGCCCTCGGCTTCGGCATCCCGGCCTGGCGGGTGGACGGCATGGACCCGCTGGCCGTGCACCTTGCGATGGAGCGGGCGCAGGAGAGGCTGCGCGCGGGCGGGGGCCCGGTAGTCATTGAGGCGCTCGTCTACCGCTTCTTTCACCAGAACGGTCCGTTCCCGGGCAGCGCCTTCGGCTACCGCACCAAGGAGGAAGAGGCCGCGTGGCGGGCCCGCGACCCCCTCGACCGCGTGGCCAGCGAGATGATCAAGCTCGGTCTCATCGACGAGGCGGGAGTGGCGTCCGTGCGCGAGCAGGCCCAGCAGGCCATGAAGCTGGCCGCCGGCGCGCTCGTCGAGCAGGACCCCGGGGCCAAGCGGGGCGTCCGCCGCATCCGCCCCGAGCTGTGGCCAGACCCGGCCTTCGTGGACGTCGGCATCCGCGGCGACCTGTCCGAACTCGCCGGTGTGCGCACGGCCGAGCAGCGTGACTTCACCGGCGAGCTGAAGCCGGGCAAGCTCATCGACGCCGTGGCCCGGGTCATGGACCGGCGCATGGGCGAGGACCCGCGCATCGTCGTGCTCGGCGAGGACGTCCACCGGCTCAACGGCGGCACGAACGGCGCCACCAAGGGCCTGGCCACAAAGTATCCCGGTCGCGTGCTCGGCACGCCGATCAGCGAGAACGCGTTCGCCGGGCTCGGCGGCGGCCTGGCCCTCGACGGCCGGTTCCGCCCGGTCGTCGAGTTCATGTATCCCGACTTCCTCTGGGTCGCGGCCGACCAGGTGTTCAATCAGATCGGCAAGGCCCGCCACATGTTCGGCGGCCGCAACGCCGTGCCGCTCGTGCTGCGCACGAAGGTCGCCATGGGCTCCGGCTACGGCTCCCAGCACCTGATGGACCCGGCGGGCATCTTCGCGACGAGCCCCGGCTGGCGGATCATGGCCGCGTCGACCCCCTACGACTACGTGGGCCTGATGAACGCGGCGCTGGCCATCGGCGACCCGGTGCTGATGCTCGAGCACGTCGACCTCTACGCCTCCGAGGGCGAGATCCCCGTCGACGACCTCGACTACCAGATCCCCTTCGGCACGGCCGCGGTGCGGCGGGCGGGGAACGACGTCACGGTGCTCACGTATCTCTCGATGGTCGAGCACGCCCGGCAGGCCATCGAGCAGACCGGTGTCGACGCCGAGCTCATCGACCTGCGCTTCCTCGACCGGGCGAGCCTGGACTGGGGGACCGTCGGCGACAGTATCAAGAAGACGAACGCGGTGCTCATCGTCGAGCAGGGCGCTCAGGGCACCTCCTACGGCGGCTGGCTCGCCGACGAGATCCAGCGCCGCTTCTTTGACTGGCTCGACCAGCCGGTACAGCGGGTGACGGGCTCCGAGGCGAGTCCCAGCATCTCGAGGGTGCTGGAGCGCGCGGCGATCGCCCGCACCGGGGAAGTCGCCGCCGGTCTCGAGCAGGTGCGCCTCGGCCTCGGGAGGGCCGGCTGATGGCGTCCGTCGTGCGGATGCCGAGCGTGCTCGCGGGCGCGACGGAGGCGGCCATCGCCACCTGGCTGGTCGCCCCCGGCGACACGGTGACCGTCGGGGACCCGCTCGCCGAGATCGAGACCGAGAAGGCGATCGTCGAGTACAGCGCGGAG
>DATCGA010000746.1:0-4120 GCA_036509215.1 Trebonia sp. | reverse complement strand
AGGGTGGTGGTGAACCAGCGGGCGGCGGCCTGGGCGGCGAGTTCGAGGGCGGTGAGGTTGCTGTAGAGGACCATGTGGGTGGTGGCGGGGAGGACGACGAGTTCCTTGGCGGGGCTGGGGATGGCGTTGTAGGCGGCGATTTCCTGGTCCCACATGGTGATGTCGTCGTGGTCGGCGATGATCATCATGGTGGGGATGTTGATCATGCGGGGGGCGTAGGGGGCGGCGTTGTACTGCATGAGGAGCTCGACGGACTCGATGGTGTTGCGGTGCTGGTGGCGGGGGGCCTCGCCGGCCTGGAGCTGGTTGAAGACGTCGCGGACGTCGTTGTCGGGCCAGACGGTGAGCTCGGCGTCGGGGTTGTCGGGCTCGCCGCTCATGGGCATGTAGGCGTGGTGGCCGGACTCGGCGCGCTTGCGGCGCTCGGCCAGGACGAGGTCGGCGAGCTTGCGGAAGCGGGTGGTGCCGTGCATGCGCCACATGGTGTGGTAGCCGTCGATGACGGGGACGTTGGAGACGACCGATTTGACGCGGGGGTCGGTGGCGGCGACGACCAGGACGTGGCCGCCTGAGTAGGAGATGCCCCAGATGCCGATGCGGGCGGGGTCGGCCTCGGGGAGGTTCTCGGCGTAGGTGATGGCGTTCTTGTAGTCCTCGATCTGGTCCCAGGGGTCGATGTGCTGGCGGGGCTGGCCGTCGCTGGCGCCCATCCGGCGGTAGTCGAAGATCAGGGCGGCGACGCCGGCCGCGACGAACTCGGCGGCGTAGCGGGGCTGGCGGAGCTCCTTGACGTAGCACCAGCCGCCGGCCATGACGACGACGGGGAACGGGCCGTCGCCGTCGGGCAGCAGCAGGTCGCCGCGGACGGTCTCCCCGCCGCTGGTGAACTCGACTTCGCGGTGCTTCACGTGCGGAACCTCCAAGGATCGCTGTTCCCGGGCATGCCGAACAGACTTTTAGTGACGGGATTGGCGGCTGTATAAGCGTGAGATGGCTGGTGGCCAGTGGGGCGTCTGCCTGCCTTGCCGAGAGCGTAGGCCGGGCTAAACAGTGGTGTCAAGTACTAATTCACGTGTAACCACACTTAACGCCCGAGGAAATATAGAAGGGGTAATACTGCCCGCTCGGGCATGCTCGCGGACGCCACCGCGCTGGCGGCGGTGGCGTCTCGCGAGGCAGGAACCTGCAGACCGGCGGGCTAGGCGATCGTCCAGCCGCCGTCGACGACGTAGGCGGCGCCGTGCACGAACGAGGCCTCGTCGCTGGCCAGCCACAGCACCAGGCGGGCGATCTCCTCTGGCGCGGCCCAGCGGCCGGCCGGCGTGCCGGCGATGGCGGCGTCCACGTGCTCGTTCCTGCCCTCCTCGCTGAATAGGTACTCGGTCATGCCGGACCGGGTCGCGCCGGGGCAGACGGCGTTGGCCCGGATGCCCTTGCTGCCGTAGTCGAACGCCAGCTGGCGGGTGAGCCCGAGGACGCCGTGCTTGGCGGCCGTGTAGGCGGCGCCGCCGCCACCCGCCACGAACGACGAGATGGAGGCGATGTTGACGATGGCGCCGCCGCCCGCCTCGAGGATGGCCGGGATGGCCGCCCGCGCGGTAAAGAAAGGCCCGCTGAGGTCGACGCCGATGACCTTGTTCCAGAGCTCGTCCGAGGTCTCGGTGGCCGGGGTGTAGTCATCGAGCACGCCCGCCACGTTGCAGAGCACGGTGACGGAGCCGAGCGCCTGCTTGGCGGTGGCGACGGCGGCCGTCACGGCGGCGCTGTCGGAGACGTCCACGTCGATCGCGGCGGTCGCGCCGATCTCCCCGGCGACCTGCTGGAGGGTGTCCTTGCTGCGGTCAAGAACGGCGACCCGGTCGCCGGCCTTGGCGAACAGCGTTGCCACGGCCTTGCCGATACCCGACGCCGCGCCGGTGACGATTACGCCTCTGTCCATGATTGCTGATCCTTCCTGTACCTGGGATTCGTTGCTTCGGCGATGGTTGCCTGAGAAGTTGCGTGAGAAGGGAACTGCGGGTGGCCGCTACGCACGTGCCTGGCCGGTGGCGGCGCGCCGCGAGAGCAGCATGTCCACCGCCACCGCGGCCACCAGAATCAGGCCGGTGACAATGCTCTGCAGGGCGACGCTGACGCCCAGCAGGAGCAGGCCGTTGGTAATCGAGCCGATGAGCGCGACCCCGACCAGCGCCGAGGTGATCGAGCCGGCGCCGCCGAACAGCGACGTCCCGCCCACGACGACCGAGGCGATCGCGTCAAGTACCTCGCTGCTCGGCCCGGAGGAGGCCGAGACCCCGAGGTCGAGCGATGCGTCGAAGATCCCGGACAGGAACGCCATCACCCCGAGGACGGCGAAGGCGCCGCAGACCACGACGCGGGTGGAAAGGCCGGCCCGGCGGGCCGAGGCGCGCGACCCGCCGACGGCGAGCAGGTGGACGCCGAACGCGGTCTTGCGCAGCGCAAGCTCGCCGAGTACCACGATCGCGATCATCGCCAGCACCGGCACCGGGATGCCGCCCTGGCCGCCGAGGACCCAGGAGGTCACGGCCCCGATCGCGCACAGCACCAGCACACCGCCCAGCCGCAGCGACAGTGCGGCGCGCACGGCCGCAGCCGGCTGCCCGGAGCCGGATCGATGCTTGGCCAGCACCGCCCAGCTGCCGAGGACCGCGCTCGCGGCTGCGATCGCGTAGCCGACCCAGGCCGGGATCTCGGTCGTGTTGATCGCGCCGAGCGAGCTGCCGGCCAGGTTGACCTCGAAGGTCGAGGGCAGCACGAGTAGCAGGCCGCCGCCCAGGGCGATCATCCCGCCCAGCGTGGTGATGAACGACGGGACCCCCAGCCCGGTGATGATCAGCGCCTCGACCAGGGTGATCGCCACGGCGCAGGCGAGGCCGACCAGCAGCGCCACGCCGACCGGCAGGCCGTCGCCGACCGCGAGCCGGGCGGCCACGGTGGCCGCCACAGCGCCGACGGCCGCGCCGGACAGGTCAATCTCCCCGCTGAGCAGGACGACGGCCATGCCGACGCTGAGCACGCCGACCGGCACGATCTGGTCGATCAGGCCGGCGATGTTATCCCCGCTCAGGAAGCGAGAGTTGTCGAGGTCGAAGCCGATCCAGACCAGCACCGTCACCAGCGCGATGGCGGCCGTCCGGCCGCTGGCGTACCAGTTGGCCGCGCCCGCCACCAGGGCGCCGCTCCTGCGCCGGTCGGCACTGCGCCGGAAGCCGGAAAGCTGAAGTCGGCCGGGCGCAGGCGCACCCGGGTCGCGTACCCGCTCGGAGTTAGAGGTCATCGGGGAGGTCCTTGTCCTGACCGGGGAGGTGGCCGACGCCGTTGATGGCGAGCAGCAGTTGGTCGACGGTGTAGGCACCGCGTGCGCTCACGCCGATGACCCGGCCATGCCGCAGGGCGATGACCTTGTCGGCGAGCTCAGCGACCTCGTTGAGGTCGTGCAGGATGAGGAGCACCGCCCGGCCGCGGCTGGCGAGGCCCTTGATCAGCCGGTGCACCTCGTCGACATGCCGGACCGACAGCGCCGCCGTGGGCTCGTCGAGGATCACGATGCCGGGGTCGAGCAGCATCGCGCGGGCGATGGCGACGGACTGCCGCTGTCCGCCCGATAGCCGGGACGTCTTCTGCTGCACGTCCCAGGCCGCCGCCGTCAGCGAGTGCAGGAGTTCGCTCGCCTCGGCTTCCATCGCGCGCCTGGCCAGGGCCCGCACCAGGGGCGCACGGTTAGTCTTCTCCCGGGCCAGGAAGATGTTCTCGGCGATCGAGAGGTTGTCGCAGAGGGCGAGGTCCTGATAGACGATGCCGATGCCGGCCTCGAGCGCGTCCGCGGGCGAGCCGAACGAAACGGGCTTGCCCGCGAGCTTGATGGCGCCGTCGGCCGGCCGCAGAACGCCGCCCAGGATGTTGACGATGGTGGACTTGCCTGCGCCGTTCTCGCCGACCAGGCACGCTACCTCACCGGGGCTCAGCGAGAAGCTGACCTCGTCGAGGACGGTGCGTCCGCCGAACCGGTGCACGAGCCGGTCGACCTCGAGATTGCCGGTCCGCGGCTCGGCCGCGAGCAGGGGGCTGTCGGTCATTTCAATCCTTCTGCCTAACCGCG
>DATCGA010000745.1:0-4314 GCA_036509215.1 Trebonia sp. | reverse complement strand
ACACCGAGCCGGACAGCGTGGTGGAACGGCCGCTGTACGAGGCCGCGTTCAAGGCGGACGGCCTCCGCGTGGTGGGCGACTACACCTTCCCGGTCGGGACGAAGGACTTCTCCTTGTTCGTTGCCGACGCCAAGGCTGCGGGGGCCGAATCGCTGGCCGGGCAGCTGGCTCCGGCCGACGCCGCCGCGCTGTCGCGGCAGCTGACATCGTCCGGGTTCCGCCCGAAGGCGGCGTTCCTGGCCCCGGCCGCGGACGCCGGCTACCGGGTCCAGTCGCTGGGCGGCCTGGTCCGTGGCAGCCTGTCAGGACAGTACTGGAGCCCGAGCGAGGCCTCGCCCGGGCAGCTCGCCGTCATCGCCCCGACGCTCGGCAAGAAGTACGCAGGCAGCTCGAGCTACGCGGCGGCGGCCGTCGGCTACGCGGTGGCCGAGGTGCTGACCGACGCGCTGGCGACGGCCGGCAGCGTGAACCCGGGCAAGCTCAACAGCGCGATCTCGCGGACCCACGCGCGCACCACCGCCGGGCTGATCAAGTTCAGCCGGTTCACCCACACGGCCACCACGCCCTACTACGTGAACCAGCGTCAGTAGTACCAGGGGAACTGCTGCCAGTCCGGAGCGCGCTTTTCCAGGAACGCGTCCCTGCCCTCGGCGGCCTCGTCGGTCATGTAGGCGAGCCTGGTCGCCTCGCCCGCGAACAACTGCTGGCCGACGAGACCGTCGTCGATGGCGTTGAATGCGTATTTCAGCATCCGCTGGGAGGTGGGGCTCTTGCCGTTGATCTTCGCCGCCCAGTCGAGCGCGACGGCTTCCAGCTCCGCATGCGGGACCACCGCGTTGACGGTGCCCATCTGGTGGCCCTTCTCGGCGTCGTAGGTGTCGCCGAGGAAGAAGATCTCCCGGGCGAACTTCTGGCCGACCTGGCGGGCCAGGTAGGCCGAGCCGAATCCGCCGTCGAAGCTGGCGACGTCGGCGTCGGTCTGCTTGAACCGCGCGTGCTCGCGGCTGGCCAGGGTCAGGTCGCAGACGACGTGCAGGCTGTGCCCGCCGCCCGCCGCCCAGCCGGGCACCACGCAGATGACGACCTTGGGCATGAACCGGATGAGCCGCTGCACCTCGAGGATGTGCAGCCGTCCGCTGCGGGCCGGGTCAATGGTCTCACTGGTCTCCCCCTCGGCATAGCGGTAACCATCCCGGCCTCGGATCCGCTGGTCGCCGCCGGAGCAGAAGGCCCACCCGCCGTCCTTCGGCGAGGGGCCGTTGCCGGTCAGCAGCACGCACCCCACGTCAGAGGACATCCGGGCGTGGTCGAGCGCGGTGTACAGCTCGTCCACGGTGCGCGGGCGAAACGCGTTGCGGATCTCGGGTCGGTTGAACGCCACCCGGACCGTGCCGGAGTCCACCGCGCGGTGGTAGGTGATGTCGGTGAAGGAAAAGCCGCTGACCGCGCGCCAGCGCTCCGGGTCGAAGATCTCAGAAACCATGGCAACCATTGTGGCCGACCCCGCACGGCCGCCGACGGTCAGGCGACCTACGGCACGGTGACCTCGTGATCCTGTTTACGCTTGGGTCCGCAGCACGCCGACGCCGACCTCGAGATTCAGCTTCGGCTGAGACAGACGCCACGGACCGTTCGGACAACTAGGTTTTGTTTTTTGGAGGTATTGCGGTGATCGACCGGTACGTGCTTGGCCTCGACGAGATTGACAAGACGCAGGGCGCGCTCGTCGGCGGCAAGGGCGCGAACCTGGGGGAACTGACGCGGATAGCGGGTATTCGCGTTCCGGCAGGCTGCTGCGTGACGACGGACGCGTTCCGGCGGATCATGACGGCGGTTCCCTCGATCGATGAGCAGCTCGACCGGCTGTCGCGGCTCAGCCCGGACGACCGGCAGGCGATCGGCGCGCTCAGCGCGGAGATCCGCCGGGCCATTTCCGGGGTTGTCATCCCGGCCGATCTGACCTCGGCCATCACCGGCTGGGTCGTCCGGCTCGGCGGGCAGGCGGCCTACGCCGTCCGGTCCAGCGCGACGGCGGAGGACCTGCCGACGGCGTCCTTCGCCGGCCAGCAGGACACCTACCTGAACATCGTCGGGCCGACCGAGATCCTCGCCCACGTCAGCCGGTGCTGGGCCTCCCTGTTCACCGAGCGGGCGGTGATCTACCGGCTGAGGAACGGCTTTGACCACCGGCAGGTGCAGATGGCGGTGGTGGTGCAGCAGATGGTGTTCCCGCACGCGGCCGGGCTCCTGTTCACCGCCGACCCGGTCACCTCCAACCGGAAGGTCGTCTCGATTGAGGCGAGCTTCGGCCTCGGCGAGGCCCTCGTCGCCGGCCTGGTGAACCCGGACGTCTATCAGGTGCGCGACGACGGGCTGGTCGCCAAGGCGGTGGCGGCCAAACGGCTCGCCATCCGCGCCCGGGTTGCAGGCGGGACGGAGCAGCTGGCGATCGAGCCGACCAGTCAGGAGCAGCCGGCGCTGACCGATGCGCAGGTCATCCGGCTCGCTCAGCTCGGCCGGCGGATCGAGGCGCACTTCGGGCAGCCGCAGGACATCGAATGGTGCCTGGCCGACGACGAGTTCCAGATCGTCCAGAGCCGGCCGATCACCACCCTGTTCCCCATCCCCGCGACCAGCGATCAGGGGAACCACGTCTACATATCCGTCGGGCATCAGCAGATGATGACCGACCCGGTGAAGCCGCTGGGGCTCTCGTTCTGGCAGCTGACGACCCCGCGGCCGATGGCCGAGGCCGGCGGGAGGCTGTTCGTCGACGTCACCCAGGCGCTCAGTTCGCCGGCTGGCCGGGCAGGCCTGCTGCAGGCCCTGGGCAGACACGATCCGCTTATCGGGGACGCGCTGCTGACCATCATCGACCGCGACTTCATCGCGTCCCGCCCGGACGAGGGCGCCCCGGCCGGTACGCCGGCCGGCGGCGCGGCCACTGAGATCGAGACCGACCCGGCGATCGTCACCGAGCTCATCGAGCAGAGCCAGGCCTCCATCGCCGTGTTGAAGCGCGACATCGCGGCGAAGTCCGGGTCAGCGCTGGTCGACTTCATCCTGGACGACATCCAGGAGCTGCGGCGGATCCTGTTCGATCCGCGCAGCCACCAGGTGTTCATGTCGGCCATGGAGGCCAGCTGGCGGCTGAACGACCGGCTGGAGGAGCTGCTTGGCGAGAAGAACTCGGTCGACACGCTCACCCAGTCCGTCCCCAACAACGTCACCTCGGAGATGGGGCTGGCGCTGCTGGACGTCGCGGACGTGATCCGCCCGCATCCGGACGTGGTGGCCTTCCTCGGCCGCGTCCGCGACGACGGCTTCCTGGACGAGCTGCCCACGCTCGCGGGCGGGCTCGAATCGCGAGACGCGATCGCGGGCTTCCTCGACGCGTTCGGCATGCGCTGCGTCGGCGAAATCGACATCACCAGGCCGCGGTGGAGCGAACGCCCGAGCACGCTGGTGCCGCTGATCCTCGGCAACGTGAAGAATTTCGGGCCGGGCGCGGCCGAACAGCGTCTTGAGCAAGGTCGGCGCAATGCCAGGGAAAAGGAGCAGGACGTGCTGACCCGCCTGCACGGGCTGCCGGACGGAGAGCAGCAGGCCGAAGACGCCAAGCGGATGATCGATCGCATCCGGACCTTCATCGGGTACCGGGAGTATCCGAAGTACGGCATGATCAGCCGCTACTTCGTCTACAAGCAGGCGCTGCTGGCGGAAGCCGATCGCCTCGTGCAAGCCGGGGTGCTCCGCGACCGGGCGGACATCTTCTACCTCACGCTCCAGGAATTCCACGACGTTGTGCGCTCGCACCGGGTGGACGACCTGCTCATCGCGTCGCGCAGGGACGCGTTCAGGTCGTATGAGGCGCTCACGCCGCCCCGGGTGCTCACCTCCGACGGCGAGGCGGTGGCCGGGACGTACCGGCGCGGCGGTGTCCCGGAGGGCGCGCTGACCGGCCTGCCCGTCTCGGCCGGGACCGTCGAGGGGCGGGCCCGCGTCATCCTGGACGTGGCCGACGCGGATCTCGAAGCGGGCGACATCTTGGTCACCGCCTACACCGACCCGAGCTGGACGCCTGCCTTCGTCGCCATCAAGGCCCTGGTGACTGAGGTGGGCGGCCTGATGACGCACGGGGCGGTGATCGCGCGGGAGTACGGGTTGCCGGCTGTGGTGGGGGCGGAGAATGCGACCCGGCTGATCAGGGACGGGCAGCGGATCCGGGTGAACGGGACGGACGGGTACATCGAGATGCTGAGCTAGCGTCAGGCGACGAAGAGGCGGCGGTGCCGGCCCGGCCCGGTGCCGTTC
>DATCGA010000744.1:0-5950 GCA_036509215.1 Trebonia sp. | reverse complement strand
CCGTTGCTGCGGATGGAAGTCGGCACGTTGGCGTCCGGGAGCACGGCCCGGATGACCGGCTCGGCCTCGGCCATGACCTCTTCCGGCGTGCGGTAGTTGATGCTCAGCGAGGCCATGGTGATCCGGTCGAGGCCGACCCGCTCGAGCCGTTCCCGCCACGACTCGGTGAAGCCGTGCCGGGCCTGAGCGCGGTCCCCGACGATGGTGAAGCTCCTGGACGGGCAGCGCAGCAGCAGCATCTGCCACTCGGCGTCGGTCAGCTCCTGCGCCTCGTCGACGACGATGTGCGCGAACGGGCCGGCCAGCTGGTCCGGATCGGCGTCGGACAGCGTGGCCTCGTTGACCAGGGCGTCTTGGAAGTCCTCGCCGCGCAGCATCGTCACCAGGCCCATGCCGTACTCGTCGTCGGCGACCTCGATCAGGGTGTCGACGACCCGGTCCATCTGCTCCCGCTCGACGGCGGCGGCCGCCTCCTGACGGCGCTTGCGCCGGGCCGCCGCCGGGTCGCCCAGCCGCTGCCTGGCCGCGTCGAGCAGCGGAAGGTCGGAGACCGTCCAGGCCTGGCCGTCGTCGCGCTGCAGTTTCCGAACTTCCTCGGGGCTGAGCCAGGGGGCGCATTTGCGCAGGTAGGCGGGGACGGTCCACAGGTCGGAGACGAGATCGGCGGGCTCGATCAGCGGCCACGCCCGGTTCAGGGCCGCGCGCAGTTCCCGGTTGCCCTGCAGCGACCGGCGAAGCTGGTCGGCCGGGGCGTCGCCCTCGTGGTTCTCGACCGCGATCGTGAGCAGCTCGGCCCAGATCGCCTCGCGGCCCTCGTTGTGCGGGGTGCCCGGCTCGGCCGCGTCGAACGCCTCGGCCCAGTCGCCCGGAGTCAGCTGGATGCCGGACCACGGGGTCTCGACCGTCATCGGGTGCGCGGGCGGGTTCTCGTAGAACCGGACGGCCGTCTCGATTGCCTTGACCAGGTCGGCCGACGACTTCAGGCGCGCCACCTCGGGGTCGGCCTCCGGGGTCGCGGCGGCGCCCTCGGGGACCAGATCGCGCAGCGTGCAGGTCTGCACGCCCTCCTCGCCGAGGCTGGGCAGCACGTCGGAGACGTAGGCCAGGTAGGGCTGGTGCGGGCCGACGAACAGCACCCCGCCCCGGCGGTGACCGAGCCGCGGGTCGGAGTAGAGCAGGTAGGCGCAGCGGTGCAGGGCGACCACGGTCTTCCCGGTGCCGGGGCCGCCGTCGACGACGAGGGCACCGCGCGAGCCCGCCCGGATGATCGCGTCCTGGTCGGCCGCGATCGTGCCGAGCACGTCGCGCATCCGGGCCGACCGGTCGCCGCCCAGGCTGGCGATGAAGGCGGACTGGTCGTCGAGCGCCGCGTGCCCGTCGAGCGCGTCGGCGGTGAACACCTCGTCCCAGTAGTCGCCGATCCGGCCCCGGGTCCAGCGGTAGCGGCGGCGGCTGGCCAGGCCCATCGGGTTGGCGTGGGTCGCGCCGAAGAACGGCTCGGCCACCGGGGAGCGCCAGTCGACCAGCAGCCGCCGGCCGGCCCGGTCGGTGAGGCCCAGGCGCCCGACGTAGACCGGCTCCTGGCTGCCTCCCCCGCCGTCGTCGGCGCCGACCATCCGCCCGAGGCACAGGTCAAGCCCGAACCGGTGCAGGGTGCGCAGCCGGGCCGAGAGCCGGTGCACCTCGGTGTCGCGGTCCATCGCCTTCTGCCCGATGCCGCCGGGCGCCCTGAGCTCGGCCTCGAGGCGGACGGAGAGGTCGGCGATCGACTGCTCGAGGGTGTCGGCGATCGCGGCGAAGTGCCGCTCGTCGGCGGCGATCAGCGCCGAGTCGGCCTTGGCGGCGAGACGGCCGGGAAGGTCAAACGCACTCGTGGTCAATGGGTTCACCCGATCAGCTCCGATGTTTCCGCAGGTTCTGGCTCTGCAGGCGCTAGCCTCGGCGGGCGACTCTACGGCACGACCGGGGGCTTGCGGCAAGCCCCGGGGTCCGCTATAAGTTGAGAGTGGAGGGGAGTGTGGGTCTCCCTCCCCCCATTATCCCTACGGACGCGTGTGGATCTCCACGATCGGGACGGTCGTCGGCTGCTTGGTCCCGCCCGCAGGCTCGATCGTGACCGCCAGCTGGTCGCCCGGCTGGACGTCGGCGGCGAGGACCGGCGAGGTAGCGCCGGCGCTGCTGCCCGGCAGCAGCCCGACTGAGCGGGCGCCCGCCGGGCTGATCACCCAGAGCTGGTAGACCTTGGCGTCGCTGGGGGCGGGCAGGCCGGCGGCGGTGATGACCGCCTCGCGATCGTGCCGCGAGACGACGGCGGTCACCGTGCCGCCGACGGCGGAGCTGCCCAGCTGAATCTGCGCGTCGGAGGCGGACAGCACCGAGGCGACGTTCTGATTGGCCGACTGCGCCTGCTGAAGCTGATGGCGGGTGCCGACCTGAAGGACGGCCAGCGCGACAATGGCGGCCGCCATCGCGGTCACCGCGATCGGGCGGGGCAGCCTGCGGATCAGCCGGCGGCGGCGCCGCGGGCCGTCGGCGCTGATCAGGCGCACGCCGGACGGCGGGAGCTGCCTGACCCGGTTGACGGCGTCGAGTACCTGGTCGCGCACCCACGGCGGCGGCGCGATCGCGGCCGCCAGGCCGAGCCTGGCCGCGGTCTCCCGCAGCCCCCTCACCTCCTCAGCGCAGGACGGGCAGTGGTCCAGGTGCCGCTCGAATTCGTCGAGCTCGTCACCGGCCAGCGCGTCGACCGCGTAGGCACCGGTCAGCAGGTGCAGGTCGTGGCTCTGGACGCTCACGGGGCCACCTCCATGCAGTCGCGCATCCGGATAAGGCCGTCGCGGATGCGGGTCTTGACCGTGCCGAGCGGAAGGCCGAGCAGCCCTGCCACCTCGGGGTAGGAGTACCCGCCGTAGTAGGCGAGCTTGATCGCCTCGCCCTGGAGCCCGCTCAGGCGGCCCATGCACCGCCGCACCCGCTGCCGGTCAAGCTCCATGTCGACCAATTCGAAGACGTCCTCACTGGTGCCGATGTCCGGGGCGACCTTCTGCTCCCGGGCGGTGGCGGCGTTCTCGGCCCGGACCCGGTCCACCGCCCGCCGGTGCGCGATCGTCATCACCCAGGCGGCCGCGCTACCCCGGGCGGGGTCGAAACGGGAGGCGGAGCGCCACACCTCGAGCAGGACCTCCTGGGCGACCTCTTCCGACTGGGCCGGATCGCGCAGTACCTTGCGCGCTACCCCGTAGACCGGACCCGCGAGCTGGTCGTATACGGCCTCGAAGGCCGCGTGGTCACCGCAGGCCACCTGGGCCAGCAGTCCCGCCAGATCGTGGCCATGCCCCTCGGAATGGCCGCGACCGTGGGGCTGCTGGCCCACCGATGGCGTGTTCATGTCTGGTATTCGGGGCCGGGCGGCACCTGGATTGGTGCCAGAATCGCCGCACGCGCGCTCCAGGGCCCCCGTTCGGCCCGGCTACGGTCAGAGACTCGGTGTATCGTTCGTGCCAGAGCTGGCTATCTAGCCGCCGGGCCCGGACCTCGCCTTGCTGCCGATGCAGGAAGGCCCGTATATGTTCAGCGTGCGGCTCAGCAGCTGTAACTGCCCTGGCCACGTGACCGTTGCCCTGCACGGTGAGCTTGACCTGGTGGACGCCTCCGACGTCGAGGTGGCGCTGGCGGCCGCGTCCAGCCTTGAGCCGCTGGTCATCGTGGATCTGACCGGGCTGGCCTTCATTGACGCCAGCGGCGTGGCGGCGCTGGCGCGGGGCCGGGACTATGCCCGCGGCGGCGGAGGCGAACTGCTCCTGTCCGCTCCCCAGGAGCAGGTGCGGAAGATGCTGGCCATCATCTTCCCGGCCGGGGACTTCTTCGCCTCCTCGAGCCCGGCCGCCCCGCCCAGCCGCGACCCCTGCGGCTGCTTTTAGGCGTAGGGTTTCAGCGCAGACGCTGGCGAACCAGCCTCTTGGCCTGGACTCCGCCTTGCTGCTGAGGCGGGGGGCGGTTCCACACGGGTGACGGGCAACCGGCTGGGCATGATCTGGGAGCTGGTAGCGGAGCAGGCGGCCGGACACGGCTCAGGGATGTCGGCCGGCGATGCGTGCGCCGCCGCCGTGGCCGGGGTGCAGGTCACCGGAGCCTGGCTGAGCGCCGGGAACGGCGTTGCGGGGGGTCATCTGATGCGGGCGACCGATGAGGCCAGCCGGTGTCTGGCGGAGTTGCAGCTGACCCTGGGAGAGGGACCGTCGCTCGACGCGTTCGCCTCCGGCGGGCCGGCCCTGGCGTCGGATCTGGCGGACGGGGGACGCGGGGCTGCGCTGGCCCGCCTTCGCGACCGCCGCCAGCCAGGTCGGCGCGGCCGCGATATTCGCGTTCCCGCTGGCAGTCGGGGCGATCCGGGCCGGGGTGCTCGGCCTGTACCGGGACCGGCCCGACCCGCTGTCCGGCCGCCAGCTCGGCGACGCCCTGCTGTTCGCCGACACCGCGACCCTGCTCCTGCTCAACGCCGCCGACGGGTCGTCGGTGGCAGAATCCGACCGCCAGCCGGCGGATTTTCCCTGGCGTCGAGCGGAGATCGACCAGGCCACCGGCATGCTCACCGAGCAACTGGGCGTCAGCATCGCCGATGCTTTCGCCCGGTTGCGAGCCTATGCTTACGCTAACGACCTGCGGCTGGGCGATGTCGCTAACGACATTGTCGCTCGTCGCCTGCGCCTGTACCCCGGCCCCGGGCCGTCCCCAGATAGTAACGCGTGAGCTGAGAGGGTGACCGGGATGGACGGTCAGCTGTTGTCGGAGACGTTCGTCGAGCTGACGGACACGATGATCGCCGACTTCGACGTCATCGACTTCCTGCATCTGCTGACCGACCGCAGCGCCCGGCTGCTCGACGTCGCGGCGGTGGGGCTGCTGCTGGCCGACCCGCACGGCGAGCTGCGCGTGGTCGCCGCCTCGAGCGAGGCGGCGCGGCTGCTCGAGCTGCTCCAACTGGAAGGCGACCAGGGCCCGTGCCTGGACTGCTACCGGTCCGGGGTGCCGGTC
The DNA here is from genome assembly GCA_036509215.1 of Trebonia sp. GTDB lineage: Bacteria > Actinomycetota > Actinomycetes > Streptosporangiales > Streptosporangiaceae > Trebonia. The sequence continues at coordinate 916 of DATCGA010000744.1, read as the reverse complement.
ACCTCGGCCGACCTCGGCGCAGACGGACGCTGGCCGCAGTTCGAGGTGGCCGCCCGACGGGCCGGATTCGGCGCCGTCCAGGCCCTCCCGATGCGACTGCGGGACCAGGTCGTCGGCGCCCTCAATCTGTTCCGCGACGCCCCGGGCGGCTTCGACCCCGAGGACGTGCGGGTCGGTCAGGCGCTGGCCGACGTGGCCACCATCGGCCTGTTGCACGAGCGCAGCATGCGCCGCAGCGACGCGCTCAACGAGCAGCTGCAGTCCGCGCTGAACAGCCGGGTCGTCATCGAGCAGGCCAAGGGCAAGCTGGCCGAGCGGCTCGACCTGGACATGAACGAGGCGTTTATCGCGCTGCGCGACCACGCCCGCTCGCACAACCGCCGGCTGTCGGAGGTGGTCCTGGCCTTCGTCGATGGCACCGAGACCATCACCGGCCAGGCTGCGCGAGCGGACGAGCTTTAGCTCGCGGCGCTAATCGGCGAGGGCCAGCGACGCCGCCAGGGCGGTCGCGGCGGCGGTCACCGACCGGCACAGGCGGCTGGCACGGGCGATGTCGGCGGGCTCCGGCGGTCGGCCGACGCCGAGCTCGGGCCGGTGCTCGGCTCGTCCCCCGTAGCTGAGCGGGCCGCCCAGCCGGACCCCGAGCGCGCCCGCGAAGGCCGCCTCGCACCAGCCGGCGTTCGGGCTCGGATGCCTCGGCCCGTAGTCAAGCGCGATCCGCCAGGCGGCCGCCGGGCGGCCGCCGACGACCGGGGCGCAGGCCGCCGCCAGCAGCGCGGTGACGCGGGCGGGGGCCCAGTTGACAACGTCGTCGAGGCGGGCCGAGGCCCAGCCGAACTGCTCATAACGCGGCGAGTGATGCCCGACCATGGCATCGAGGGTGTTGGCGGCGCGGTAGCCGGCCAGGCCCGGCGGG
>DATCGA010000743.1:0-7192 GCA_036509215.1 Trebonia sp. | reverse complement strand
GGGGTGACCAGCCGCCGGGCGATCTCGTTGGCGACCGACGCGCCGTAGTCGCGCCGGACCACATGCAGGCACAGGTCGGTCCCGGCCGACTTCCCGGCCGAGGTAAGCACCCGTCCCTCATCGATGTAGAGAACGTCGGCGTCGACCGTCACCGCCGGGTGCCGGCTCGCGAGGACGTCCGCGTACAGCCAGTGGGTGGCGGCCCGGCGGCCGTCGAGCAGCCCGGCCGCGGCCAGGACGAACGCTCCGGTGCAGATCGACATCACCCGCGCGCCGCGATCGTAGGCGGCCCTGACCGCCTCGACCAGGTCCCCTGGCGGGCACAGGTCGCCGTCGTGGCAGGCGGGCACGATCACGGTGTCGGCGGCGATGAGGTCCTCGTAGGAATGCTCTGACGCGCTGCGGAACCACTTGTCCACCTGCGCGCCGGGCGGCCCGCAGACCCGGAAGTCGTACCAGCCCGCCCCGGTGATCTCGCTCCGGTCGGTGCCGAAGATGGCGCATGGCGCCGCGAGCTCGTAGAGCGGCACGCCGTCGGACAGCGCCAGGGCAACAGTGCTCATGTCCGAAACTATACGGTAGATGTCAGATCGGACACTGGTGCGGGCGCCGTCGGCCCGGCAGCGTGGAACCCATGGTGATAACGCGTGCATCCGCATCGCCGGCGGTGGCAAGCCGGGCGTGGCTAGGGGTCGGCCTGGCGATGGCCGCCGTCGGCTGGGGCGCGAACCAGTTCGCCCCGCTCATCGTGATGTACCAGGATCGGCTGGGGCTCACGACTGCCGTCGTCGACGCGATGTTCGGGCTCTACGCGCTCGGGCTGGTTCCCGCGCTGCTGGCCGGGGGCAGGCTGTCGGACCGGATCGGGCGGCGGGCCGTGGTCATGCCCGCGCTGCTGGTGTCATTCCTCGCCACCGGCCTGCTGATGGCGGGCGGGCATCAGCTGCTCCTGCTGTGCGCCGGCCGTCTGCTGGCCGGGGCCGCCAGCGGTCTGGCCTTCGGCACCGGCGCGGCCTGGATCAAGGAACTGTCGGCCGACGCGGGCGACCCGGCCGCCGGGCCGCGCCGGGCGACGATCGCGATGACGGCCGGGTTCGCCGCGGGCCCGCTGGCGGCCGGGGTGTGCGCCCAGTGGCTGCCGTCGCCCGAGGTGACGGCCTACCTGCCGCACCTCGCGGTGCTCATCGCCGCGGCCGTCCCGGCCTGGCGCACGCCCGACCCGGGCCGTCTCGAGGCCGGCTCAGCCGACGCGCACGAGACAAGCCGAGTCACCGACCCCGGCCCGCAACCCGCCCGCCCGCGGCACTTCCTGCGGGTCATGCTGCCGTTCGCGCCGTGGGTGTTCGGCACCGCCGCCATCGCGCTGGCCTACCTGCCCGCGCTCGCGGCCCCCCGCGCAGGGCACCGGGGGTTGCTGTTCAGCGCGCTCGCGACCGGGCTGACGGCGCTGGCCGGCATCGCCGCCCAGCCTCTGGCCAGGACCACCCGCCGACTCCCGCCCGGCCGGACGCTGCCCGCGTCGATGGTCCTGGTGCTGGCGGGCCTCGGGTGCGCGGCCTGGGCGGCCCAGACGCTGTCGCTGCCACTGGTCTTCCTGGCGTCGGCCGTGCTCGGCGTCGCGTACGGCATCACTCAGTTCGCCGGCCTGGCCGAGGTCCAGCGCATCGCCGACCCGCGCTCCCTGGGCATCGCCACCGCCAGCTATCAGGTCCTCAGCTACGTCGGCTTCGCGTTCCCGTTCCTGATCTCATTGGCCGGCGCCCACTGGCGCCTCTCACCACCGACCCTGCTGCTCATCCTCCTCGGCGTCGCCGCGGCCGCCGCCGCCTGGCTCGTCATCACCACCGCGCGGACGACGAGAGGGCGATACTGACGGAGGTGCTCGCTGCTAGTTAAAGGCCTTGGACGGCGGGACCTGCCGGAAGCCGGCCGAGACCTGGGGCTTGTCCGTCTGCGCGACGATGGCCGGGGACTTCCGGACCCAGGACTCGGTGATGGTACTCGCGGCGGTGAACGGCGGACTGACGATCTGGATCGGCTGGTAGGTGGTGGCGTCGACCCAGTAGTGCACCGCGTCGGCCTTCGCGGCCAGCCTCCCGGCGTATACCAGCTCGATGGCGGCATGCCCGTTGACCTGGCCCTTGACGGCGACGCGGAGGTCGCCCCGGGTCATGGCCTGGCTGATCTGCGAGGGCAGGCTGTCCGCCGACAGGGCCAGGATGTTGCTGGTGTCGTCGCCGAGCTGGCCGGAGTGCGAGGTCTTGGTCCACCAGGTGTGATTCGTGTCATCGACATAGGTGGTTCGCCAGTGGTCCTCGTTCCCGCTGACCGTGGTCTGGACCCAGTACGTGGCCTCGTCCCCGGCGCCGGAGACGACCGAGCGCGTGCTGCCCGTCGCCGGGTCCAGATAGGTGGTCGTGATCTGCCCGGGGTCGCTGGTGGCACTGGTCTTGATGATGTAGTTGTTCGCAGTGGCGAGAACCGCCTCGACCTGCCGGGCGATGTAGGCATCGGTCTGCGCCGTGACGGTCGGGCTGGGCGCGGCGCTGACCCCCCGCGCCGGCGCGCTGCCACCGTGCGCGAAGACGGCGACCCCGGTGATCACCGCCGCGGCGGGGATGACGGCGAGCAGCCGGCGGCCCGCGCGGCGCCGCCGGCCCCTGGTTCTGGCACGCGCGGCCGCGTCGGCCGGAACTCGCAGCCCCCCAGTCGACTCATCGAGTGCCGCCCGGACGTCCTCGGCCAGCTGTGATTCACTCATCGGTACTCCCTCTGGTTCTGGTTAACGGGCAGAAGATCGGACTTGAGCTCCTGGCGGAGCTTGCCGAGGGCACGGCTGGCCTGGCTCTTGACGGTGCCGACCGAGTTCCCGAGCGCGTCGGCGGTCTCCTGCTCCGACAGCTGGTGCCAGAACCGGAGCACGACCACCGCGCGCTGGCCGTACGGCAGCCGCTGCAGTGCCCTGGTCAGGCGGTCCCGGTCAGCGATGAGGTCATCGATCGCGACCGGCAGTTCCGCCGCGTACCCGGCCACCACCTGCTCCCGCTGCTGCTGGCGGCTCCGCTGCCGCCAGGAGTCACGGGTCGCGTTGACGACCGAGCGCCGCGCGTAGGGGAGCGGGTCGCAGAGCCGCGACCAGCGCAGGTACACCCTGGTCAGCGCCTCCTGAGCCGCGTCCTCGGCCTTACCGCGATCACCGCACAGCGCAAACGACAGCCGCACCAGGGCATCACCGTGGACCTGCACGAACTCCTCGAACGCCGACCACTGTTTCGCTCTCACTGCCACCTCCGGTCAGCTCGCTCTTCCGACCCCTAACACGCCACCGGCACGAAGAAGGTTGTCAGAGAGCCGACAAGCGCGCGCCTACGCGAACGGAAGCCGCGACAGCGGCCGCGGGCGTCAGCACGCCCCGACATCGCCGCTAGGCGCAGCCGCCTGCGGTGTAGTCATCCTCGTTGAGGCCCGACGAAGGGCTCACAAGCACGCAGACCTCAGCCAGCGCGAAGTCCGAGAGGACCTTGTTCGCGTTCGCTTCCGGGGACCTCAATGGAGGACGCGCCCATGCCGGTGTCCCCCGAGGTCTGGAGGTGGCCGGCCCGACAAACAGCGACAGCCCGGTGATGATCTATCCGTTGCTTCCGTCCCGCTGGATCAGCGCCCCGAGCGTAATGGTGGGATCCCCGCCGCACTCGTACTGGATCTCCGGAAGTGCGAGAGGATTGCTGTACGCGGAGTAGCCCATGGATATGCCGATGTCCGCCAGCGCCTGTCGTTCGTCCTCTTCGTCCGTGTTCAGGAATTGCTGGCAGGTGGAGTTGGCGGTGAGACCCCCATCTTTGGAAGATTTCATGAGACCGTCAACTACTTTCACGCCGCCGTAAACGACAATTGCCAGCACAACTATGACCACGATCGCAACGACCCCAACGATCGCGCCACCTTGGCTCTTCTTCGTGTTGGTGGTTTTGTTGTCCCGGCCGGCCACGTTGCCCGTCACGTTGCCGCCGACCTGAATATTGCGGGAACTCTTATTGCCGATGGACTGCTGGACAGGCCTACCCCGAACCTCATCGTTCGCCTTCTGCAACAGTTCTTCTATCTTCTCGCGAAGGGCGACGTCCCGGTCCATTTCCTGCCGGAGCAGGTGGCGAACCAGAGAATTGTTCTGCGGATTTCCCTGGAATCCGATCCATGCTTCCCGGCCTTCTTCGCTGCGGGATAGTCGCTGTGAGATCAAGTCACCCAAGAGCCTGGTAGCGACTCCCTGGGCCACGCTTGCGCCTCCGGACACGACCGGCATCAGGATCGCCACTACTTGAGCGGCGATGTCGCTCGTCTGCATGAGATACCCCCACCTTTTGGAAGCACCGATCGCGCCATGCGAGGCGCGAGGCACCGACGTTCTTCGGCGCTTCAACCGTGCACGAATTCTGGACTTCCTGACGCGTCCGATGCGGCCAGGCCAGATATGTTCGGACAAGGTCGGACGGGCTCCAGCCAGGGCGGCAGCCGCTAGGTCATCGGCAGCGCAGGCCAGGGGCGCTCACTTTTCGTCCGCTTCGATCAGCGCAGAAAGCGCCATTACGTGGCAGTCAGAATGCAGGCACTATCTGATAGAACGCAGGTTCGCGCGGATACGGATATCGATATGGCGGCACCGCGAGAAAACGGGCCCGATCCCGACTCGATCGAAGTGGCGGCCCAATTCGCCCGTGCGGGGCTCACTGGCCGCACGGCCGGGAACTGCTTGCCCGGTTCGAGGCGTCCGACGCGCACTGGCGTTAGCGGCGCTGGCGGTTGCCGAAGCGCGGGGCGCCCGCGGGGTGCACCACCGGCAGATGCTCGGCATAGCTCCCGGCCACCGCGTTGATGGCGCTGAGCTCGCCGACCCCGAAGGTGGTGCACAGCGCGCCGATGCCGCGCATCCGGGCGTAGCCGTCGGCCGCGTGGCCGGCGTTGAGCAGCGTCAGCGTGTAGTCCCCGGGCACGCCGAACACCGACTGCGCCTGCTACGCGCCGCCGTCGCGGATCGCCCGCTCCTCGTCTCCGGTCAGCTCGAGGCCCGCCGCCGCGATGTTATCGGCGACGTGCCCGGGCGAGCTGGTGCCGGGGATCGGAAGCATCGCCCGCGAGAAGGAGAGCATCCAGGCGAGCACGACCTGGTACTCGGTCGCGCCCAGCCGCCTGGCGGCGTTCAGCACGCCCACGTTCTTCCCCGCCTGCTGGATCGGGGCCCACGGCAGGAACACCAGCGATTCCTGCTCGCAGATGTCGAGCACCGCCTGCGAGGCGCGGTCGGTCACGTTGAACCGGTTCTGCACCGAGACGACGTTGACGATCCCCTGCGCCTCGCGCAGCTGCTCCGGCGACACGTTCGACACCCCGACGTGCCTGATCTTCCCCTCCTTCTGCAGTTCGGCGATGGCGCCGACGGACTCCGCGTAGGGGACCTTCGGGTCGGGCACGTGGAACTGGTAGAGCGGGATCTGCTCCACCCGGAGCCGCCGCAGGCTGCCCTCGCACACGCTGCGCAGGTGCTCGGGGCGGCCGTCGGGCGTCCAGCGGTTGGGACCCGAGCGGGCGTAGCCGCCCTTGGTGGCGATGACGAGGTCATCGGGATAGGGGTGCAGCGCCTCCGCGATCAGGTTCTCGCTCACGTCGGGGCCGTAGGAGTCGGCGGTGTCGATGAAGTTGACGCCGAGCTCGACCGCGCGCCGCAGCGTCGCGATCGACTGGTCGTGGTCCGGCGGATCGCCCCAGACGCCCTGCCCGGTGATCCGCATCGCGCCGAACCCGAGACGGTTGACGGTCAGGTCGCCGCCGACGTCAATGGTCCCCGCCGCGGCGGCGGTTGACTGCTCGCTCATTCCTGTGCCCTCCCGCGCTGTTGTTCCTCGCCTCCACCCTTCCACGCCGCCCCGCGCGTTCGCGCGCGGGGCGTCGGGGCGGCGGGGCGCCGGGCATGAGCGTAAGCGGATAGTGACTCAGGTCATATGTAGTTGAGCCGTCAACAACAATCCCTTCCGGCTTCTAGCCCGTACATACATCGACAGTTATTTATCAGAACCTGGCGCGGGGGGCCGCGCCAGACGGGAGATGAGCATGATGGGGAAGTCCAAGTTCAGCCGGATGTCGGGTCGCGCCAAGATGGCCGTGGGGGTAGGCGGCGGGCTCGGCGCGGCGCTGCTGGTGGCGGCGTGCAGCAGCGCGGCCAGCAGCGGCACCGGGGCGGCGGCGCCCGCCTCGCCGGCCGGGGGGTCATCCTCCAGCGCCGGGGCGAGCTCCTCGGGCGGCACCGTCATCACGACCGCCTCATCCTCGGCGGGCACCTTCCTCACCAACGGCTCGGGCCGGGCGGTGTACCTGTGGGCCAAGGACACCGGCGACATGTCCAACTGCACCGGCGCCTGCGCCGGGGCGTGGCCGCCGGTGACGACGACCGCGGCCGCGACCGCGACCGGCAGCGCCAAGGCGAGCGACATCGGCACGATCACCCGCTCCGACGGCACCAAGCAGGTCACCTACGACGGGCACCCGCTCTACTACTTCTCCGGCGACTCCGGCGCCGGCACCGCCACCGGGCAGGGCAGCGACGGCTTCGGCGCCAAGTGGTGGCTGGTCGCCCCGGCCGGCACCGACGTCACCGCCGCGGTCAGCTCGTTCACAGCGGCCGGCGCCGCCCCGGCCGCCCCGGCCGCGGCCTCGTCCGCGCCGCCCGCGGGAACCAGCGCCGGCGGCAGCTGGTCCTGACACCGGCAACAAGACACGCCTTAGGAGGCGTCATGCTGAACCTCAAATCCGTTATCGCGGTCCTGCTCCGCAGGCCGGGCGCGCTCGCGTCGCCGATCGCCCGCTGGGCGGTCCTGGCGCTGGCCGCGACCGGCGCCGCCTTCCTGGTCTGGTCGGCCGTCATCCACCTCGAGCTGTGGGGCGACGGCTACAGCGACATCAGCGTCATCGGCCCGCTCTTCCTCGCCCAGGGCATCGGCTGCATCATCCTCGCGATCGCCATCGTCGCCCTCCGCAACCTCGCCCTGCTGGCGGCCGGCGCGGTCGCGGGCGCCGCCACCGCCGTCGGCCTGCTCCTGACCGCCCACGGCGGCCTGTTCGGCTACACCGAGAGCCTGTCGGTCCCCTACGCCACCCTGTCGCTCGCGGTCGAGTTCACCGCCGCGTTCGTCCTGCTGCT
>DATCGA010000742.1:0-5066 GCA_036509215.1 Trebonia sp. | reverse complement strand
TGGGTGACCCGGGCCCCCTGGATGACGTGCGGGTCGTCGAGGAGCAGGGGAGCGGGCGCGAGCTCGCCGAAGAAGCGGATGCCGCCGCCCAGGAGCACCGGCGCCAGGTCGACGGCGATCTCGTCGACCAGGCCGAGGCCGAGCGCCTCCTGGATGACGCTGGGCCCGGCCAGGGCGACCGCCTTGCCGCCCGCGACCGCCTTGGCCTGGCCGATCGCGGCCGCCACCCCCTCGGGCACGGCGGTGAAGGGCGCGTCCGGGGTCGGCCAGGATTGCGGCGGCCGGTGCGTGACCAGGAAGAGCGGCACGCCAAGGGGGTGGTTGCCGCCCCAGCCGTTGGTGTAGTCGTAGACGCGACGCCCCACGACGATCGCGCCGGTGCCTTCGATGGTCTCGCGCACGTAGCCCGCGCTGGCGGGGGTCACGTGCGAGACCATGCCCATGCCGGGCCAGGGGAGCGCGACCTCTCCGCTGTCGTACCAGTCGAAGAGATGCCCGACGCTGTCGTCGGGAAGCGCGATGAAGCCGTCAACCGACATCGTCAGCGAGGCGATTACGTTGGCCATAGTCAACCGTACTGAGTGTCATCGAAGGCTGCCGCCTGGCCCGGAAAATATTGAGTGGCCGGCTGCCCGGCCGCGCGCCTATCGTGCTCGGCATGGTGGACGCCGAGATCGCGCAGCGGCCGGCCGACGGCCGAGAAGTGGAGCCTGGACTGTGACTTCCCCCGATGATCTGCGATTTCGGTCAGCCGAGGCGGGCGACGCGGCCGCCGTGGCCGGATTGCACGCCGACAGCTGGCGGCGACACTACCGGGGCGCGTTCTCCGCTTCCTTCCTCGACGGCGACGTGGCCGGCTACCTGCTGGCGAGGTGGACCGAGCGGCTGAGCGCGCCGGACCCGCGGGCCTGCACGATCGTGGCCGAGCTCGGCGGCGAGGTCGTGGGGCTCGCGCACACCCAGCTCGGCGAGGACGCCGCCTGGGGCGCGCTGCTGGATAACCTGCACGTCTCGTCCGGGCGAAAGAGGCTGGGGATCGGGACCCGGCTGATCGCGCTGACGGCGAGAGCGGTTCTCGACTCCTCGCCCGGATCGGGTCTCTACCTGTGGGTGCTTGAGCAGAACGCCGGCGCCCGTGCCTTCTACACGGCCCGGGGCGGCAGCTGCGTCGAGACCGCTGACGTCTCGCCGCCCGGGGGCGACCCGACCCGGCTGAACGGCAGCCCGAGGTCCCTGAGATTCGTATGGCCGGACCCGTCGAGGCTGCTGCTGACGGAGGGCTGACGTTGGCGATAACGCCGCCGCCGTCTACACTATCTCAAATTTGAGATACCGTTTGATGTATGGAGGACGCTGACGAGGGTGCCGCGACGGCCCCGCCCGACCTGCCGGCGCTGCCCGGTTTCCGGGAGATGGCGCTGCGCCGGATGGCGGCCGAGCGGGCCGATCTGGTCCGCGAGCTGGTCGGGCAGCGTCAGGCGGCGGGCCTGTCGCAGACCGAGGTCGCCGCGCGGATGGGCACCTCGCAGTCGGCCGTCGCCCGGCTTGAGGCGGGCACCACCGACGTGCGCACCTCCACCCTCGAGCGCTACGCCGCCGCCGTCGGCGGCCAGATCACCTGGAGGCTGAATGGTTGAGGAGCAGCGCTGGCCGGGCGGGCCGCCGCAGCCAGGAGAGTTCCCGCAGCCGGGCGAGCCGGGCGCTCCCGGCGGCCCGGGGATGCCCGGGGTTCCCGGCCCTGCGCCCGGCGAGCCCGGCCCCGTTCCCCGGACCCGGGTCTGGATGGACCCGCGCTCGGACTGGCAGGACCGGCTGTACGACCGGCTCCTCGAGAAGCGGATCATCATGGCCACCGGCATGCTCGACGACGACGCCGCGACCCGGCTGTCGGCGCAGTTCCTCACCCTCGACGCGGAAGGAGACGAGCCGATCCGGCTGGAGCTGCAGAACCTGCGCTCCGAGCTGCCCGCCGCGCTGGCGGTGATGGGCGTCCTCGACGTGCTCCGGGCCCCCGTGCACGCGCAGGCCGGGGGCGAGATCCGCGGCGCCGCGGTTGGCGTGCTGGCGAGCTGCCCGCGCCGTCTCGCGTACCCGAACGCGTCGATCGCGTTGTCGGAGCCGAGGCTCGAGTTCGACGGCACGGTCACCGCGGTGACCGAACGGCAGCGGCAGGCGGAGCGGATGCTCGACTCCCTCTACTACCGGATCGCGGAGGCGACCGGGCGCGAGGCGGACGAGGTCCGGGAGGACGCCAGGCACAGCCGGACGCTCACCACCGCCGAGGCCATCGGCTACGGCCTGATCCACGGCCGGGTGGCCTCGCGCGACGAATAGGGCCTCCCGGGCAGTTACCGCCGGGCGGTCAGGTCCTGGGTGCCGATCACGTTGAGCAGGCGCAGCGCGTCGTGGTCGGGGGTGCCGGGGACTGCGGTGTAGAGAATGATCCAGTGGTCCCGCTCGGGATCGTGCAGGGCGTCGCAGTCCAGGTTGAGCCAGCCCACGGCTGGGTGACGGAGGCGCTTGCGGGTCGATCGGCGGGCGGATACCTCGACGTCGGCCCAGAGCTCGCGAAAGTCCGCGCTGACGTTGTTCAGCCGGTCGATGAGGGTGCGGACGGCGGCGTCGTCCGGGTAGCGCGCGCTTGCCGCCCGCAGGTCGGCGACCGACTCGCGGGCGAACTGAGCGGCCCCGGCCGGGTCGTGGCGCGCGCGGGCGGCTGGGTCGGTGAAGAACCGCCAGACGATGTTCCGCTCGGCCGCGGGCAGGGCGGAGAAGTCGCCGAGCAGGGCGGCGGCCATCCGATTCCAGGCCAGCACGTCGTAGCGGGCATTGCAGACCAGCGCCGGGGTGTCGGTCAGCCGCTCGATCACGTGCAGGACGCCAGGCCGCACCTCATCTGCGGGGCCGGCGCGGAGAACGGAGCCGGGATCCGCGAGATGGCGCAGGTAGTCGCGCTCGTCGTCGGACAGCCGCAACGCCCGGCTGATCGCGGCGAGCATCTGCGGTGACGGCCGGGGCCCTCTGCCCTGCTCCAGCCGGATGTAGTAGTCGACCGACATGCTGGCCAGCTCAGCGACCTCCTGTCGTCGCAGGCCAGGGGTCCGGCGTCGGGGTCCCTCGGCCAGCCCCACATCGGCCGGCCGCACCTGGGCGCGGCGGTGCCGCAGAAACGCTGCGAGCTCGGCGCGACTGGCTTGATCCACACCCCCAGGATCGCCGATTGTCGCCATCTCGAACATGGGACCGGCGATACCAGCCTCAGCGAGGCTCTCCCGCCGCCCGCGCCGGCTTGCGATCGTGCCGGTATGACTGAGATATCCGAGAAGAAGATCGTGCTGATCACCGGGGCGAACAAGGGGATCGGGTTTGCCACCGCCGCCGTCCTCGCCCGATCGGGGCAGACCGTGCTGCTGGGCGCGCGCGACAGCGAGCGCGGCACCACAGCGGCCGGCCAACTTGCCGCAGACGGGCTCGACGCTCGATTCGTGCATCTCGACGTCACCGGCCTCGAGACGATCGCCGCCGTCGCGGCGCTCATCGATGCCGACTACGGACGCCTGGACATCCTTGTCAACAACGCCGGCATCAGCCGAGACCGGCCCCACTCACCGACCGGGCTGCCGGTCGGACTGCTCCGCGAGACGTACGAGACCAACGTCTTCGGCGTCGTCGCCGTCACCAACGCAATGATCCCGCTGCTGCGGAAATCGCCGGCCGGCTACATCGGGAACGTGTCAAGCAGCCTGGGGACCGTCGCGTCGCTCTCCGATCCGCAATCACAGCACTGGCAGTACGCGAACCTGCTTGCCTACAACTCGTCCAAGGCTGCGCTCAACGCGATCACGCTGATCTACGCGCACACCCTGAGCGCGGACGGCATCACCGTCAACGCCGTCTCGCCCGGGTACGTCGCCACCGACCTGAATCATCACAGCGGCCATCTCACCGCCGAGGAAGCCGGCGCGAACGTCGTTCGCCAGATCACCCGGCCGGACACCGACGCCACCGGCGTGTTCCACAACGAGAACGGCGGCGTCTATTCCTGGTAACGCGGATGCGCCCGGCCGTGTCGCGTGATCTGAGATGATCTGGACGAGGCGGACGGGAGGCGACGATGAGCGCGGAAGACCGCATCGAACGCGCCCGGCTGCTGTACGAGCGCGCCGTCTTCGACGGCGACGCGGACGCGCTGGCGTCCGCGGACAGCGAACTGGACGGGGTCGAGGCCGACCTTGCCCTGGCCCGCGGCCGGATCATGCACACCCGATTCCTGGCGCAGCGAGACGATGACCCCGAGCGGGCGGCCGAGGATTCGCGCGAGCTCGCCCTGTTCGAGCGCGCGGCCGAGCTGTACCGGGAGCTCGCGGACGCGCGCGGCGAGGGCGAGGCGCTGTTCTGGATCGGCTGCTTCCACCAGGTCGTCCGGCGAGACGACCAGACCGCGGTCCCGATCCTCGAGCGGTCCCGCGAGCTCGCGGACGCGGCCGGCGACAAGCGCACGCTGTCGGAGGCGCTGCGCCACCTGGGCATCGCCGAGCACCGGGCCGGGCGCCTGGACTGCGCCCGCGAGCGACTGGAGGAATCCAACCGGCTGCGCCGGGAGATCGGGCAAATGCCCGGCGTGGCCGCGAACCTGGTCGGGCTGGCCTACGTCGCCGCAGCGGACGATCGTCGCGAGGACGCCCGTGCGCTCCTTGCCGAGGCGACCGCGATCGCCCAGTCAACCGACGCCCACCGAATCATGCGCCAGGTCGAAGAGGCCCGCGCACACCTCTTGCCGCTGTGATCACGAAGGATCTGATTATCGCGAAGGATTTGCGCACCTATTCGATTCGGATCCTTCGCCAGGAAAAATTACTTCGGGATCATGGAGCCGGGCGGTGGGGCGGCGCGTGGGCGGAGTGGCCGGCGAGTCTTCTCCGGCTGATGTGACGTAGCACGGCGGTGGTCTGCACCCCGGAGAAAAGATCAGGCGACCTGGTGCTGCCGTCTGGCAGTCAGATCGCCTCGTGTGCAAGCGCCCCCAGCAAGATTCGAACTTGCGCACCCGGCTCCGGAGGCCGTCG
>DATCGA010000741.1:0-14931 GCA_036509215.1 Trebonia sp. | reverse complement strand
GGCGTGGGCGACAGGGGGCGTGGGCGACAGGTCGGGCTGGGGACCGGGGGCGTAGGCGACAGGTGATGTGGGGTTCGGGGGCGATTGGGGTCGGTGGCGTGGGCTACAAGTTGGGGGTATGGCGGCGGGGGGTGTCATGGGAGGGTGGGGGGAGCGACGGTCCGTTAGGGAAAACTGATTTGCGGTCTTTAGCTTTTCTGGGCGGGGGGCGGGACTAGCTTGTCGATGGCGGCGAGCTGGTCGTCGGTGGGCTGCCACTGGCCCGCGGCCGCGTTGGCCCGGACCTGGGCGGCGGAGGTCGCGCCGGCGATGACCGAGGAGCAGCCGGGCTGGGCGGCGAGGCCGCCGATGGCAATCTGCAGGAGCGAGACGCCCTGCTCCTCGCCCCAGGCGATCAGCGACTCGACCGCGTCGAGCTTGGCCTCGGTGACGTAGCCGGACCGGCGCGGCTCGGCCAGCCGGGTGCCCGCGGGGACGGCCTGGCCGCGGCGGACCTTGCCGGTCAGCAGGCCGTTGGCGAGCGGGAAGAACGGCAGCAGGCCGACGCCGAAGTGCAGCGAGGCCGGCACCACGTCGCGCTCGGCGTCGCGCTCGAGCAGCGACCAGTGGTTCTGGGCGGAGATGAACGGGGCGCGGCCGGACGCCGCCGCGGTGTGGGCGGCGTCGGCGATCTGCCAGCCGGAGAAGTTGGAGTGGCCCAGGTAGCGGACCTTGCCCTCGGTGACGAGGTCGTCGAGGGCGGCCAGGGTCTCTTCGATCGGGGTCACCGGGTCCGGGGTGTGCAGCTGGTACAGGTCGATGTAGTCGGTCTTCAGCCGGGCGAGGGACTTCTCGACCGCGATCTTGATGTAATTGCGGCTGCCCTTGGCGCCCGCGGCCGGGCCGTAGCCCATGTCCGAGTTCCCGTTGCCGAACTTGGTCGCGAGCACGACCTGGTCCCTGCGGCCCTTCAGGACCTCGCCGAGCGCGAGTTCTGACGCGCCGTCGCCGCCGTAGGTCTCGGCGGTGTCCAGGAGCGTAATGCCCTCGTCAATGGCGGCGTCGACGACCGCCCGGGTCTGCTCGACATCGAGGCGGCCGCCGAAGTTATTGCAGCCGAGGCCCACCGCCGAGACGAGCAGGCCGGAGTCACCCAAGGTTCCGTAGCGCATGGTTCCGCATCCTACGCCCAGCGCCCGGCCGCCCCTTTATTGGGTAATCATGCGTTTTTGCGGAAAAAGTTCTACGCAATTGCCTGTGACTGCCGGTATCGTTAGCTCAGTGGCTGCTCAGCGCCGCTGAACTCGGATGACATTCACCGCGCAATTACATCCGAGGGTAATCGGGCGCCGCCCCGCCGCGAGACCCACGGGACCCCCGCTGTGCATGCACGATCCGGAGGTCACATGCATGCACAGCCGGTCGGAGGCCAGGGCGGGCGGCGTGTCAAGACCCCCGCTGGAAGCGCGTGCGCCGGCGGGCCCGAGGCGCTAACGTGAGGGTCGGATAGCCCACCTGGAATCGCATATGCGATATCATTGGGTGAGACCGCAAAGTCGGGCCCCGCCGGCGCAATTGCGTGCCAGTCGCGTGCATCGAATATACCGAGGAGGTCGGTCGCGTGCCTGATTCTTCCGAGGGGCCAACCGTCCTGCGCATCCTGCTTGGCTCTCACCTGCGGCGGCTCCGGGAGTCCCGCGGCATCACCGCCCGGCAGGCGGCCAGCAAGATCCGTGCGTCCGAATCCAAGATCAGCCGTATCGAGCTTGGCAGGAACGCGATCCGCGAGATCGACGTGCTCGACCTGCTGACGCTGTACGGGGTGGACCCGCGCGAGCGCGAGCAGCTGCTCAACCTGGCCGAGCAGTCCAACAAGCCGGGCTGGTGGCACCGGTACAACGACATCCTGCCCGACTGGTTCCAGGCCTACGTGGGGATGGAGGAGGCCGCGCGATCGATCCGGGTCTACGAGGCGCAGTTCGTCCCCGGGCTGCTGCAGACCGAGGAGTACGCGTCGGCCGTCATCTCGCTCGGCGATTTCCCCGTCGAGCAGGCCGACCGGCTGGTGGTGCTGCGCAAGGAGCGCCAGCGGCGGTTCCGCGACGACCGGCTCAAGCTCTGGATCGTCCTCGACGAGGCGGCGCTGCGCCGCCCGGTGGCCGGCCGCAAGGCGCAGCTCGAGCAGCTCGGCTATCTGCGCGAGGTGTGCCAGAGCCCGATGCTGACCCTGCAGGTCATCCCGTACGGCGCGGGCGGGCACGCGGCGCCGACCGGGTTCAGCATCCTCCGGTTCGCCGAGCACGACCTGCCCGACGTCGTCTACGTGGAGAACCTGACCAGCGCGCTCTACCTCGACAAGCAGGCCGACGTGGACCGCTACCTGCTGGCCATGGAGCGGATGTCGATCGTGGCCCACGAGCCGAATGAGACCACCGGGATCCTGGACGAGATCATCAGGCAGCTGGAGAGCGAGCCCGAGGACGACTGAGCCCGGCCGGGCGACGGCGGGCTCCCCGCAACGGGGAGCCCGCCGTCTACTCTCCCCCCGGCTACGCCAGCGGCAGGTCGAACTCGCCGTTCTTGGCGCCGACCAGGAACGCCTCCCACTCGGGGCGGGTGTAGACGTGCGGCGCCTTGACGCGGTCCTTCGAATCGCGGACGGCAACGCCGCCGCCGGGCAGGTGCGCCACCTCGACGCAGTTGCCGGCCGCGCTGGCACTGGCCTTGAACCAATGCAGGTTGCCTAGCTCCCTTTCCATCCGTTTCCTCCCATTGATTTCCCTGTTTCCCCTATTTTTTTGCGCCCCTGGCTGCCACCCCAGTAGCCAGGGCCTCAGTGAAGTTCGTGCGCCGCCTGGGCGATCATGTCGGCGCTCGCGCCCGGCGCGAGCGCGGCCGCGATGAGCCGGTCGAACGCCTCGGCCCGCAGGCGCATCTCCCGGTCCTTCTCCAGGTAGATGTTGCCGGCCACCGACTCGACGTAGGACACCTGCGAGTCGGACCGGTTGGGGAACTCGAGGATCGTGAACGGGCCGCCGTGCCCGGCGTGGGCGCCGCACGAGAAGGGCAGGATCTGCACGGTCAGCCCCGGTCGCTCCGCCATCACCAGCAGGTGCTCAAGCTGGGCGCACATCACCGCGGTGCCGCCGACCGGCCGCCTGATCACCGCCTCGTCGAGGATCGCCCAGAGCTCGAGCGGCGGATCGTCGTCGAGCCTGCGCTGCCGCTCGATCCGCAGGTCGACCAGGCGGCCGATCTGCTCGGCGCTGTGCCGGGGGAACATCTCGCGCAGCACCGCGCGCGCGTAGTCGGGCGTCTGCAGCAGGCCGTGCACGACGGAGATCTCGTAGCCCCGGATCGCGGCCGTCTCGGCCTCGAGGCCGACGTAGATGTCGAAGCCGCTCGGGAGCACGTCGTCGTAGGCCGCCCACCAGCCCTTGCGGTGCCCCTCGCGGGCCATGTCGACCAGGACCTGGCGCTGCTGGGCGTCGGTGACGCCGTAGGTCTCGAGCATCTGGCTGAGGTAGGCCGACTTGGTCGGGGCCTTGCCGGTCTCGATGCGGGACAGGGTCGACGGCGCGACGCCGAGCTGCGCGGCCACTTCCTCGAGCTTGAACCCGTTGGCTTCGCGGAGCCTGCGCAGCTCAGTGCCGAGGCGCCTCCTGCGTACCGTCGGACCGGTCGTCATCGCGGGCCCACCTCCTACAGGACGGACGTCGCCACATTCTGATCATGCAATTAAAGCGCGCGGGGACTAGGCGCAGACGGGATCATGACAATCCATCCCTGGCAAGTAGCACGCTACACGCAAACGAGGGGAAATGAAATCCCAGGCGCGATTTCATCTGCTAGATTTGCCTCACGCACTTGCGTCGGATGATCTTGCAACTGCATTATAGTGAACCCAAGGCCCGGCGGGGCGAGGACCGGCGGATACCGAATGATCACAACCTCATAAGAGTTATAAATTGGACATATGGGGCTTGTCGGAAATATGGTTCTAATGGGCTGCAGGAACAAATGCGCACCACGGGAGGCACGCGCAGATGAACACCCCGCTGAAAACCCGCTCCACCGCGATCCTCGGCTCGGCCACCATCCCCGGTCGGCCTGAGGAGGTCTCCGGGGCCCGAGCCTTCGTCGCGCGGACGCTGTCGGCCGCCGACAAGACGCCTCCGCTCGACTCCGACGCGGCCACCTTACTGACGTCGGAGCTGGTGGCGAACGCCATCCAGCACACAGCGTCCGGCGCCCCCGACGGCACGGTCACGATCGTGGTGGTCGACGTGCCCGACGGGGTGCTGGTCGAGGTCATCGACGACGGGTCGGACGGCACCCCGGTCGTCAAGCGCGACGTGCTGACCACCAACGGCCACGGCCTGCTGCTGGTGCAGCAGCTCGCGGCGCAGTGGGGCTACCTGCGGGACCCGGCGGGCACCACGGTCTGGTTCCACCTGTCGTCCCAGTGGTCGCCGGACGGCGGCTAGCTAGCCGTTCGCGGTTTCCTTGGCGGCCGCGGTGACTGCGGCGAGCACGCCCGTGCAGATCGCGGCCACGTCGTCGTCGCCGGTCACGTACGGCGGCATTGTGTAGATCAGGTCGCGGAACGGCCGCAGCCAGACCCCGGCCTCGACCGCCGCCCGGGTCGCCTGGGCGATGTCGACCTCCGCCGTGAGCTGCACGACGCCGATCGCGCCGAGCACGCGCACGTCGGCCACGCCGGGCAGGTCCTTGGCCGGCGCCAATCCGGCCGCGAGTCCGGCCTCGATCCGCGCGACCTGCGGCTGCCAGCCCTTCGGGTATGTTTTCTCGCCGAGGAGCACGTCGAGCGAGGCGCCGGCGATCGCGCAGGCGAGCGGGTTGCCCATGAACGTCGGCCCGTGCGCCAGCACCGGCAGCTCGCCGCTGGTGATGCCGTCCGCGACCTCTGGTGTGCACAGGGCGGCCGCCAGCGTCAGGTATCCCCCGGTCAGCGCCTTGCCGACGCACATCACGTCCGGCGACACCCCCGCGTGCTCGGCCGCGAAGAGCGTCCCGGTGCGGCCGAACCCGGTCGCGATCTCGTCGAAGACCAGCAGCACGCCGTGGGCGTCGCACGCCTCGCGCAGCACCCGCAGGTAACCAGGGTCGTGGAAGCGCATCCCGCCCGCGCCCTGGACGACCGGCTCCACGATCACCGCCGCGAGCTGATTTTTATTGGTCTCGATGAGGCTCCGCAGCTCGTTGGCATAGGCCTCGTCGAGGCCGGCCTCGACGCCGGCCGGCGGCAGCCCGGCGAAGAGCTGCCGGGGCAGCACGCCGTCCCACATCCGGTGCATGCCGCCCTCGGGGTCGCAGACCGACATCGCCATGAACGTGTCCCCGTGGTACCCGCCGCGCCAGGTCAGCAGCCTGGTCTTGGCCGGCCGGCCGCGGGAGCGCCAGTACTGCAGGCACATCTTCACCGCGACCTCGACGCTGACCGAGCCCGAGTCGCACAGGAAGACGTGCTCGAGCCCGTCCGGTGCGAGTTCGGCCAGCCGGTCGGCCAGCGCGACCGCGGGCTCGTGGGTGAGCCCGCCGAACATCACGTGGCTCATCCGGGAGACCTGGTCGCGGGCGGCGGCGTCCAGCGCCGGGTGCCGGTACCCGTGGATCGCCGCCCACCAGGACGACATGCCGTCGATGAGCTCACGGCCGCCCGACAGCCGCAGCCGCACCCCCTCGGCCGACTCGACGACCAGCGGCTGGTGCGCGCCGGGCATCGGCCCGTACGGGTGCCACACCCGCCGCCGGTCGACCTCGAGCAGGTCCGTCATCCCCGGCGGGTGCCCGACCTGGCGCCCGGCTTGGGGCCGCCCGCGCCCTTGCCGCGCTTCTCGCGCATCCGCATGCTGACCTTGATCGGGCTGCCCGCGAAGCCGAAGTCCTCGCGGAGGCGGCGCTCGATGAACCGGCGGTAGGTCTCCTCCAGGAATCCGGTCGTGAACAGCACGAAGTGCGGCGGCCTGATGCCGGCCTGGGTGGCGAACAGGATGCGCGGCTGCTTGCCGCCGCGCAGCGGCGGCGGGGTGCCCGCGATGAGCGCGTTCAGCCAGGTGTTGAGCTGCCCGGTCGAGATCCGCTGCTCCCAGCCGGCCAGGGCCTGCTCGATCGCCGGCACCAGCCGCTCGACGTGGCGGCCGGTCTCGGCCGAGATGTTCACCCGGGGCGCCCAGCGGACGTGGTAGAGCTGCCGCTCGATCTCCCGCTCGAGGTAGTGGCGGCGCTCCTCGTCGGTCAGGTCCCACTTGTTGTAGGCGATGACGAGCGAGCGGCCCGACTCGACCACCATCGAGAGGATCCGCAGGTCCTGCTCGGTGAGCGGGTCGCTCGCGTCGATCAGCACGACCGCGACCTCGGCCCGGTCGAGCGCTCCCTGGGTGCGCAGCGTCGCGTAGTAATCGGCGCCCTGGCTGTCCCTGAACCGCTTCCTGATCCCGGCCGTGTCGATGAACCGCCAGGTGATGCCGCCGAGCTCGATCAGCTCGTCGACCGGGTCCCTGGTCGTCCCCGCGACCGAGTCGACCACCGCCCGCTGCTCCCCGACCAGCTTGTTGAGCAGGGAGGACTTGCCGACGTTGGGCTTGCCGATCAGCGCCACCCGGCGCGGCCCGGTCTCGCCCAGCCGCTCCTTCGGAGCCTCAGGGAGCGCCTCGAGGGCCAGGTCGAGCATGTCGCCGCTGCCCCGGCCGTGCATGGCCGAGACCATGACCGGCTCGCCGAGGCCGAGCGACCACAGCGACTGCGCGTCCGCCTCGCTCCTGGCGTCGTCGACCTTGTTGGCCACCAGCACGACCGGCTTGCCCGCGCGGCGCAGCACGTTCGCGACCGCCTCGTCCTCGTCGGTCGCGCCGACCCGCGCGTCCACCACGAACAGGACCGCGTCGGCGAGGTCGACGGCGACGCTGGCCTGCTCGGCCACCTGCGCCGCCAGTCCCTGCTGACGGGCCAGCCAGCCGCCGGTGTCGACCAGCGTGAACGACCGGCCGCGCCAGTTGGCGTCGTAGGTGACCCGGTCCCTGGTCACCCCCGGCACGTCCTGGACGACGGCCTGCCGTGCCCCGAGAATGCGGTTGACCAGGGTCGACTTGCCGACGTTGGGCCGACCGACGACGGCCAGGATCGGCTGGCCGGCCGGGGCACCGTCTTGGTCGCCGTCGTCGGCCTCGCCAAAGCTGTCGTCGTCGAAGTCGGCGTCGCTGACGTCGCCGATGTCTACCCAGCCGGCTTCGTCGCCGCTGATGTCAGGTGATTCCACGTTAATTCGCCCCGCGTCCGTTCATTGTCAACTGCTCTTATCCCCGGTGCAGGCGAGCTCGCTGCGCTCCCTGGCCAGCCGGGCGATCTCCTCGATGACCTCGGCCAGGCTCAGCTCGGTCGCGTCAAGCAGCACCGCGTCGGCGGCCATCTGCGATTGCGCGGCGTCCAGCCGGTCCCGGCGGGCCTGGGCGGCCTCGGTCGCGTCCACTGCGGTGCCCTGCTCGGCCGCGCGCCGCCGGGCGCGCGCCTGCGGGTCCGCAGTCAGGAACACCTTGAGCGCGGCCTGCGGGGCGACCACGGTGCCGATATCGCGCCCCTCGGCGACGATGCCGACATCCGCCGAGGAAATGATCTCGCGCTGCGCGGCGATGAGGTGATCGCGCACCGCCTGCACCATCGCGACACCGCTGACCTGCGCGGATACCGCCTCGGAGCGGATCTCGCGGGAAACGTCGTGTCCGTTGACGCGGGTCCAGGGGTCGTCCGGGTCGGTGCAGACCTCGATCGCGGCCTCGGTCGTCCTGGCCGCCACCAGCTTCTCGTCGGCAGTGTCGACCCCGGCCGACAGCAGCCACCAGGTCAGCGCCCGGTACATGGCGCCGGTGTCCAGGTAGCTCAGGCCGAGCGCACTGGCCACGCCTCTGGACGCGCTTGACTTGCCGGACCCTGACGGCCCGTCAATGGCCACCACAAACCCGCTCGACGATGAGATTCCCACCCGCCAATGGTACCGGGCACGCCCGTCCCGTCTGGCCCTGCTGTTCTCTGCTGGTAAAAGCGCCTCGTGAAGCGGTCAGCCGCTCTTGCGGCGGAAGCTGCGACGGCTGGCGGCGGGGCCGTGGGCGCCGCTGACCTTGCCTGACTCGTGGCCGCCCTTGCCCTGGCCCTCGGCGTGCACCTGGCGCTTACGGTCGAGTGCCTCCCGGAACTTGGCCTTCACGTCATCGATGCCCGGCTCGTCGGCGTCGTCCGCGGTACCGGCGGCCGCGGGCTCAGCCGCAGCAGCGTCCGGGGTGGCGCCGGCCGCCTCGGCCGCGTCGGCATCGGTGGTCGCGGCGGACTCGGTCTCGGCCGCCTGGGCCGATGCGTTCGCGGTGTCCTGCTTCGCGCTCTTGGTCATGAGGTCAAGCTTCGCACACCAACTCGGCCGCCGCGTAATCCATTTAGGGCTATCGGCGAACGGGCCAGCCGCCCGCCTCCATGGCGTCGAGCAGGGCGCCGGCCTGGTCGGGGCGGATGGAGAGCTCGGCCACGCCGACCGGGAGACCGGGCGAGTGCTCGAGCCGGATGTCCTCGATATTCACCCCGGCCGCGCCGGCCGCGTTGAACAGCCGGGCCAGCTCCCCCGGACGGTCGGCGATGACCACCTGGACCACGGTGAAATTCCTCGGCTGGCCGCCGTGCTTGCCCGGGATGCGGGCGACCCCGGCCCGGCCGCGGTCGAGCAGGCCCGCCACGTCCGTCTGGCCGGATTCGCCGAATGGGGCGGATTCGGCGGCCAGCTCGCGGGCGGCCGCGGCCAGGTCCTCGGCCACGGCGGCGACCACCTCGGCGACCGGGCCTGCGTTGGCGGACAGGATCTGCGTCCACAGCCCGCTGTCGCCTGCCGCGATCCTGGTGACGTCGCGCAGGCCCTGGCCGGCCAGCCCGAGCGCGTCGGCCGGGACCGACGACGGCGCCAGCCTGGCCGCCATCGCCACCGCGACCAGGTGCGGGGCGTGCGACACGAGCGCGACCCAGCGGTCGTGGGTCTCCGGGTCGGTCGTGACCGGAACGGCCCCGCACGCGACCGCGAGCGAGGTCACCGCCGCCACCGCGTCGGCACTGGTCTCCGGCAGCGGGCACAGCGCCCAGGTCCGGCCGAGGAACAGGTCGGCCTGGGCGGCGGCGGGCCCGTGCCGCTCGCGGCCCGCCAGCGGATGCGAGGGCACGTAGGTTTCCAGGTCGCAGCGCAGTCTGCGGGCCTGGGCGACCGGCAGCGCCTTGACGCTGGCGACGTCGGTGTACCACTCGGCCACCGCGCACTCCTGCGCGTGGCCGAGCGTCTCCCCGACCACGGCGGGCGGCACCGCCAGCACGGCCACGTCGGCGATGCCCTTGGCGTCGTGCAGGTCCGGCACCACGATCCCGGCCCCGAGGTCGGCCGCGAGCTTCGCCGTCGCCTCATCGGCGTCGCTCAGCCAGACCTCGGCGCCCTTCGCTCGCAGCGCGAGAGCGATCGAGGTCCCGATCAGCCCGGTCCCCGCGACGAGCACCCGCCCCGGCCCGGACATTACTGGGCGATGTCCTGGCGGAGGCCGACGGCGCCGCGGAGGTAGACGTGCTGGATCTGGGCGCGGGTCAGTTCGGTCTCGACGTGAGACATCAGCCGGACGACGCGGGGCATGGCGCCAGGGACCGGGATCTCGGTCGAGCACATCAGCGGGACCGCGTGGAAGCCGAGCTTGCGCGCCGCCAGCGCCGGAAACTCGGCCGTCAGGTCCGGGGTCACGGTGAACAGCACGCTGATCACGTCGTCGGGCGCGAGGTCGTTGCGGCTCATCACCGCGCTCACCAGCTCGGCGGTGCCCTCAAGGATGGCGTCCCGCTCGTCAACGTCGATCTGGATGGCGCCGCGAATGGCCCTGACTGTCACGTGCTTCAGCTCCTAACGATTTCCCT
Organism: Trebonia sp.; assembly: GCA_036509215.1. Classification (GTDB taxonomy): domain Bacteria; phylum Actinomycetota; class Actinomycetes; order Streptosporangiales; family Streptosporangiaceae; genus Trebonia. The sequence goes on along the minus strand of DATCGA010000741.1, from coordinate 5,010 downwards.
CCAGGCTACTGCGGGCGGCGGTGTTGACCGGCCGGCGCAGCCCCGGCGCCGGGCGGTCAACGGCCTACAGGCCGACGGCGGCGTACAGCTCGCCGATCTCCTTGGTGGTGAGGTCCCTGGTGCTGCCGGGCGCCAGGTTCCCCAGCTTGATCGGCCCAACCGAGAGCCGCACCAGGCGGCTGACCGGATGGCCCACCTCGGCCAGCATCCGGCGGACGATACGGTTTCGCCCCTCGTGCAGCGTGACCTCGACCAGGGCGCGCCCGCCGGCCTGCTCGAGCACCCGGAACTTGTCCGCCACCGCCACGCCGTCCTCGAGCTCGACCCCGGTCGCCAGCCGCCTGCCCAGGTCACGCTGGATCGGGCCGGGCACGTCGGCCAGATAGGTCTTGGCGACCTCGTAGCTCGGGTGGGCGAGCCGGTGCGCCAGCTCGCCGTCGTTGGTGAGCAGCATCAGGCCCTCGGTGTCGTAGTCCAGCCTGCCCACGTGGAACAGCCGCTCGGCGCGGTCGCCGAGGAAGTCGGTGATGGTGGCCCGGCCGCGGTCGTCGGTCATCGCCGTCAGCACCTTGACCGGCTTATTGAACGCCAGGTAGACGACGTCCTGCCGGGACGGGATGCGCTTGCCGTCCACCCGGATGATCTGGTTCTCCGGGTCCACCCGGGCGCCGAACCGGCGCACGACCTGGCCGGCCACCTCGACCCGGCCGGCCCCGATCAGCTCCTCGCAGTGCCGCCGGCTGCCTAGCCCAGCCGCCGCCAGCACCTTCTGCAGCCGGACGCCGCCGGGCACGTCGGCCAGGTCGTCGCGCTCGCCCTCGTCGTCGGCGAAGTCGTTCCTGTCGTCGTCCTCGAACCCCATGCTGCGCAGCGCCCGCAGGCGGGCCTGCGCCTCCGGCGACAGCTCGACCGGCTTACCTTCGGAACCGCTACGCCCGCGTCCGTTCATTGTCCTCAATGTCCTCAATGTTCTCCGGCAGGAACGGCGCCAGGTCGGGCAGGTCGTCCAGGGACGCCATGCCCAGCCGCTCGAGAAAGTAGCTGGTGGTGCGGTACAGAATCGCGCCTGTCTCCTGATCGGTACCGGAGTCCTCGACCAGCCCGCGCAGCACGAGCGTCCTGATCACGCCGTCGCAGTTGACGCCGCGGACCGCCGAGACCCGGGCCCGGCTGACCGGCTGCCGGTAGGCGATCACGGCCAGGGTCTCGAGTGCCGCCTGAGTGAGGCGAACCTCTTGACCGTCCCTGACGAACCGCTCCACCAGGGGCGCGCAGTCCTCACGAGTATAGAAGCGCCAGCCGCCCGCTATCTCCCGCAGGTCGAAGCCGCGGCCGTCGGCCGTGTACTCGGCCGCGAGGGCGCGCAGGGCGGCGTCGATCTCGCCCCGCGGCCGCTCAAGCACCTGGGCGAGCAGCACCTCGGGCACCGGCTCGTCGGCCACCAGCAGGATCGCCTCGAGGCTGGCGCGCACGCCCGGACCGTCGGGCTCTTCGGGGTCGGCGTCGTCGCCGACGTCCGCGGCCTGCGCCTCGGCGCCGATCGCGTCACCGTCAGTGGCGTCGTCGTCGGCCACGTCGCCGACCACGTCGTCGTTGATCGCGCCGTCGTTGATCGCGCCGTCGTTGATCGCGCCATCGCCTACACCGTCTGCAAAACCGCTGGTCATGTGTAGTCTTCTTCGCTTTCGCGTTCGATGTCGGTGTCGGTCGGCGTCACGGCGTCGCCGCCAAGCGCGCCAGGCGCCGCCAGCCGGAACTCGCGGTCCCCCCCGGTCCAGCTCACGTACAGCTCGCCGAGCGGCGCCACCTGCTCGAACGAGACCACATCCTCGCGGTAAAGCTCGAGCAGAGCCAGGAACGACGCGACGATCTCATAGTTTCCGGCCGCGCCCGACGACAGCTGCCGGAACGACGCCTTCCCGAGCGCGCGCAGCCGCCCCGCCAGCAGCACCGCCTGCTCCCGGATGGAGAGGAACGCCGCGTGGATGTGCTCGGTCGACACGACCGGCGGCGCCTTGGGGGCGAGCGCGCGGGCGGCCAGAGCCGCGAACTCGGCCGGGCCGATCGCGAACAGCAGCTCGGGCAGCAGCCCCGCGAACCGCGCCTCCAGCGGCACCCGTCGCGGGAACCGCTTGGCCGAGGCCGCCATCCGGCCGGCGAAGATCGCGGCGACCTCCTTGTACGCCCGGTACTGCAGCAGCCGGGCGAAGAGCAGGTCGCGCGCCTCGAGCAGCGCCAGGTCCTCCTCGTCCTCGACCTCGCCCGACGGCAGCAGCCGGGCGGCCTTGAGGTCGAGCAGGGTGGCGGCGACGAGCAGGAAGTACGACACCTGGTCCAGGTCCCAGCCACCGGAGCGGTGCTTGATGTAGGCGATGAACTCGTCGGTGACCGTGGACAGCGACACCTCGGTGATGTCCAGCTTGTGCTTGGAGATCAGCCCCAGCAGCAGGTCAAACGGTCCCTGGAAGACGTCGAGGTGCACCTCGAAGGCACCTGTGCCTTGCGGCGCGTCATCCGGCTCGGCCGCTATCGTCTTCATCATCATTCATGCTAGCCCGGATGTTGCGGACCACGAGGCTGTCGGAGCCTCGCGCGTCCAGGTCGGCGAGGAGGATCGCGATCGCCTCCCGCACCAGGCGGCCCCGGTCGAGGACGACGCCGAGTCGGCGCAGCCGCAGTCGCGCGTGCTCGATCTCGAGCAGCTCGCTCGCGGAGAGGTAGACGGTGATCTTCTGGTCGTGCCGTTCCCTGCCGGTCGCCTGGCGTTCATCCGAGGCGGCTGGCGGGGACGCGGCGGGGCGCAGCAGCTCTGCGACCCCGGGAACGCTTACCCGGCGTGACCGACCCCGTCCACCCGCCACCGCTCAAGTACCTCCTTGGCAAGCTCACGGTAGGAGCTTGCCCCCATCGACGAGGAATCGAAGCTCGTGATGGGCTCACCGGCAACGCTAGCGTCCGGAAACTTCACTGTCCGGTTGATGACCGTATGAAAGACCCTGTCGCCGAAGCCGTTGACGACGGATCCGAGCACTTCCCGGGTGTGCAAGGTGCGCGAATCGTACATAGTGCCCAGCAGGCCATCAATCGCCAGGTCTGGGTTGAGCCGCTGCTGCACCTTGTCGATGGTCTCCATCAGCAGCGCCACCCCCCGCATCGCGAAGTACTCGCACTCGAGCGGGATGAGCACGCTGTTGGCGCACGCGAGCGCGTTGATCGTGAGCAGGCCGAGCGACGGCTGGCAGTCGATCATGACGTAGTCGTACTCGGGCACGATGGACTTGAGCGCGCGGCCGAGCACGAACTCGCGGCCGACCTCCGACACCAGCTGGACCTCGGCCCCGGACAGGTCGATGTTGGAGGGCAGCAGATCCAGGTTGGGGATCCCGGTCGGGAAGATCACGTCCCTGGCCTTGACGTCGCGCTCCATCAGCAGGTTGTAGACCGTGGAGTCGATGTCGTGGGGCTGGATGCCGAGCCCGACCGACAGCGCGCCCTGAGGGTCGAAGTCCACCAGGAGCATCTTGCGACCCTGCTCCGCGAGCGCCGCGCCCAGGTTGATGGTCGTCGTCGTCTTGCCGACGCCGCCCTTCTGGTTGCAGATGGCCACGATCCGGGCGGGGCCGTGCTCGGCCAGCACCTTGGGCGTGGGGAAGGCGGGCAGCGGCCGCCCCGTTGGCCCGATGTCACCGGGCAGTAGCTCCATTACGCGCGATGCGGCCACCAGTAAGTTCCTCCCGGGGCTAGAGGTCGCGAACTGATCCGGACTCTAGGACCCCCGCCTGACAGGGGCAAGCCACCGCGCCGTTAACGTCGGAGATTTCCTCCGGACGCCTATGATTTGGCGCTCTGCGACCCCAGAGCACGCGGGTGCGCGGCGGCGTACACCTCTCTGAGCTTGTCCACCGTCACCAGAGTGTAGACCTGCGTGGTGGTGACGGAGGCGTGTCCGAGCAACTCCTGCACGACGCGGATGTCGGCGCCGCCGTCGAGGAGATGGGTGGCGAAGGAGTGCCGCAGGGTATGGGGTGAAACATCGCTTTTGCCCGAACGGACCGCGGCTCCGCGCAGCACTCCCCACGCGCCCTGCCGGGTGAGCCGGCCCCCCCGGGCGTTGAGGAACACCGCCGGCGAGGCCCGCCTGACGGCGGCGGCAGCGAGGGCGGGACGCCCCCGCACCAGGTAGGCGTCGAGCGCGCGGACCGCGTAGCTGCCGACCGGGACGTAGCGCTGCTTGCCGCCCTTGCCGCTGAGCCGGACGGCCGGGTCCCGCGCCAGGTGGTCCAGGTCGTCGACGTCGAGGCCGGTCACCTCGGAGATCCGCGCCCCCGTCCCGTACAGGAACTCAAGCAGCGCGCGGTCGCGCAGCACCCGCGGGTCGGGGTCGTCGGTCGATCCGGCCGCGTCGAGCAACCGCTCGATCTCGTCGATGGTGATCGCCTTGGGCAGCCGCCTCGGCGGCGGGGGCGGCGCGACCTCGCGGGCCGGGTCGTCGACGGTCAGGCCCTGGGCGCGGGCGAACGCGTGCAGCCCGCGGACCGCGACCACCGCGCGGCCGACCGAGCTGGTGGCGAGCGGCGGGTGATTTTCGTCGCCGGTGTGCAGCGCGGCCCGGAACTCGGCCACGTCGAGCGCGGTGACATCGCCCAGTTCGAACTTACCGCGCGCGGCCAGGACCGCGGCGTACCGGTCGAGGTCGCGCCGGTAGGACTCGATGGTGTTGGCCGCCAGCCCGCGCTCGACGACGAGGTACTGCAAATACCCGCGCGCCGCATCGGTAACGCTCACCACGCCGGCACCGGGCGATCGAAAAGATCATGGAAGGTTTTTTTATCGCGGAAGCTTTGCACGCGCGGAGCGTGCCTTTCTTCCGTCAGGAAAAAGGTTTCCAAGATCTTTTGGCGCAGAAGGTGCGGGGGTGCCGGGTGGGGTGGGGCGACGGGCGTGGTGAGCGTGGGGTTGGGGGTCGGGGGCGGCGACGGGGCTGACGGGGAGGGCACGGCGGGGCTGGGG
>DATCGA010000740.1:0-6757 GCA_036509215.1 Trebonia sp. | reverse complement strand
GCGGCGGTCCGGCTGCCGTCGGTGCCGCCCGCCGCACGGCGTCTCGCGGGCAGCGTGCTGCTGCACGCGCTGATCCCGGCGGCGGCCGGGTTCGCAGGCGCCAGGATCGCCAGGCGCCTTCGCTAGCCCTCGATCACCTGGTCGGCCAGGGACGGGGCGGCCGCCGCGACCCCGGGCGCGGCGGCGGTCACCGTCATCCTGGCGACCAGGCCGGCCACCAGGGCGGCGGTCGCGTTCAGGTCCCTCGGATTGCGGCAGGCGCCGCTGACGACGCCGAGCGCGCCGGCCTCGCGGTAGATGACGAGCACCTGCGCCTGCCCGGTGTTGACGGCCAGCCGGCCGTTCTCCCGGGGCGCTCCGGGCCGGATCCGCCTGATCCCGATCGCGGGGTGCCCGGCCGCGGTGCTGAACTCCTCGACGACCGCGCGGTCGCCGCGGTCCCTGGCCCGGAGCATGGCGGCCAGCGCCTCGCCCGCCGACACCTCGGGCGGCAGCGCGAACGGCAGCACGGTGACCGAGACCACGATCGTCGCGTCACCGCCGTTTCTGGTGTCGGCGGCGGTGAACAGGAGATCGGCCCCGGTCCTGGCGGCGGGCACCCGGACCAGGTCCCGAGGCACCCGGACGTTGATAGAGAACGATCCGTTGCTCTGCCCAACCCGTCCCACGAGCTTCTCCTCTCGGCCGCCGGCCGGCCCGATGCGACGTCCCCCGCGGCCGCCGCATCGGGCCTGACCGCCTCACACTGGTTAAAACGCACCCCGCCCTAATTCGGTTCGAATTGGGCAATACCTAATCACCGTGACCTGAGAGGGGACACTGAGTCGGGTGCAGACATTCGGAGAGTTGTTCCGCCAGGCCGCGAACGCCGAGCCGCACGGCTACCAGGAGCGGATCGCGCGCGACGGGCTGCCGGAGGTCGTCCGGGCGCCGGCCGGAGCGGGCACGGCCGGCCTGATCCTGGCCTGGCTGTGGCTGTGGCGGCGGCTGCACGGCCCGGACCCGGCCGGCACCCCGCGCAGGCTGATCTACGCGCTCCCGCAGCGGTCGCTGGCCGAGCCGGCCTCCGGCCAGGCGCGCCGCTGGCTGGCCAACCTCGGGCTCACCGACGAGGTGACGCTGCACGTGGCGCTGGGCGCGCGCTGGGAGACCCAGGGGGAGTGGCGGGACGACCCGCACAAGCCCGCGATCGTGATCGGGACCGTTGACGCGCTCGGCTCCAAGGCGCTCAACCGGGCGCTCGATCTGAGCCGGGCGATCTTCCCGATCGACTTCGCCCTGGTCACCAACGGCGCGCACTGGATCATCGAAGAACCGGAGCTCTGCCCCCAGACGACCACGACGCTGCGCCAGCTGGCCGGTTTCGCGGCCCGGCTCGGCACCGCCGAGCCGTTCGGCCTGACCGGCTTGTCGACCAGCTCCAAAAACCCAATTCAAATCCTTGATATCGAACGGACCGGGGCGCTCTCCATCCGTCTCGCCTCCCTCCGGGCCGTGCGACGTCTGCCCGCCGGCTCGGGCGACTACCAGGCGATAGCGGCCGCGGTGCTGGCGCGCCATCGCCCCGGCGAGCTCACCCTCGTCGTCCTGAACACCGTCGACGCCGCCCGGCAGCTCTACCGGCAGCTGCGCCCCGTCGCCGAGAACTGCACGCTGCTGCACTCGCGATTTCGCGGCATCGAACGCGCCGGCCGGCTAGCCGCCGTCCTCGACGAATCCGGCGGCCGGATCGTCGTCACCACCCAGGTCGTCGAGGCGGGCCTCGACGTCGACGCCACGGTGCTGGTCACCGAGGCCGCCCCGTGGCCGTCGCTCATCCAGCGGGCCGGGCGCTGCAACCGCGGCGGCCTGCGCAACGCCGACGCCGAGCTCTGGTGGCTCCCGCCGCCGAACCCGTTCCCGTACCGGCAGCAGGACATCGACGCGACCGCGCGCGAACTCGGCCGCCTCGAAGGCAAGCGGCTGACTGCCGAGGACCTGACAGCGCTGCCGAGTACCGCTGCCGCGTCCCGATCGGCGGCGTCGTCGCGCTCGCCCGCGGCCGCGCCGTGTGGCGATACGACCGGTCAGCGGGCGGCTGGGCCCGGGTCACCAAGCAGCCGGAGTCTCGGCCCCGTCCGGGCGAGGTCCTCCTGGTCAGCGCGGCCGACGGCGGCTACGACCAGGAAGCCGGCTTCGACCCGGCCGCCCCCGGCCCCGTGCCGGACAGCCCCGCGCTGCTAGCGCCCGAGGAGTGGACAGCGCGCGCCCTCGCCGCCGAAGCGGCACTGGCGGCCGATGCCGCGACGGCAGCCGAGGCGGCACCGGCAGCCGTAGTCGTCGCCGTGACCGAGGCCGTGACCGAGGCCGAGGCCGACCCGAGACGAGGCCGACCCCGACAGACGCGGCGCTCCCGGCGCTCCCGGCCGAAGGTCAGGCGTCAGACAACGTCATCCGCGGTCTGCGGCAAGGCGCGACGACCCCCATCCCCGCCCTGCTCGGCCAGCCCGCCACCACGCTCACCGTCGACCTGGACCAGTTCCAGCCCGACGGCGACAGCTCGTGGACGCGCACCGTGGCCGGCCTCCGCGACTACTACGGCCCCTTCATCCTCGCCTACCTCGAGGCCCTCGTCCGTATCTCGGACTGGCGCGCCAGCGGCGGCCGCGAGCTCCCGACCGCCTGACAACCGCCCGTCACCGTATACCCCACAGGGGTATATTCACAAGCGCAATCCATGATCGTGGGCACTTCGGGTCGCCGGCTGCCCCCAACGGAACACGATCACGAAAATCGAACACCGCCCCTACGCAAAAACGCGGGTGAAATATACGAATAAATGGCGAAATATCCCAATCTGATACCCCCGCCAAATCGTCGCCTCAATTGCGCAGACGCCAGCCGCACCCGGCCACGCAGGCCCCGGAGCGCTACGGGATCTGAACCTGGAACGAAGCGCCCCGCGCCACGTCGTTCAGCTGCCCCTTCATATACGCGACCCCCGTCCCGTGCACCGCCGCGTACCGCTCCGCGCCGATCGCCGCCGCCGCGTCCCGCTCCGCGTCCAGGTGGAACTGCTCCATGATCGCGGTCCCGCTGAACGGCGCGCTGCTCCGGTCCCAGAGCGGGGCGGCGGTGCCGAGCAGCCACGCGGCCCGTTCGGGCAGCCCGATCTTGAGCGACACCCAGCCGAGGATGTCAAGCGCGTACGCCATGCCGACGATGTCGCCCAGCTTCGACTTGCCCAGCAGTCCCTCGCGGACCACCGCCTCGCACGCGGCCTCGCGGCCCGGCATCTGGTACAGCGCCAGGCCGTAGACCAGGTACAGGTAGCTCCGCAGCCACTGCTCGCCGTCGCCCGGGCCGAGCATCGCCAGGCCCTCCTCGCAGGTGGCGACCGACTCGAGGGGCCGCCCCGCCAGGTGGTGCAGGTGCCCCTGCTGCCCCATGAAGATGACCTCGCCCGCCCGGTCCCCGCAGGCCCGCAGCCGCTCCCGGGCCTCGGCCCCGACCTTCAGCGCCTCGTCGTGCCGCCCGAGGAACGTGAGCGTCAGGTGCAAGTGCTGGTACCCGCGGGCGACGATGGCGTCGTCGCCGATCGCGAGGGCGATCTCGGTGCCCTCCTCGCAGTCGGCCAGCGCGCCCTCGATGTCGCCGTGGAAGGACCGCACGAACCCCCGGTTGACCAGCGCCAGCGCCCGCTCGCGGCCCGCGGCCGGGAATCGCTCGAGCGCCTTGGTCAGCCAGTACCCGCCCTCCCCGAGCAGCCCCGAGATCTGCCAGTAGCCGTACAGCGCGCAGGCCAGCTCCAGCCCCGAGCGCCACCGGCCGACCGCCCCGCCCGGGCCGTCAAGCTCACGTTCAAGCTCGCCCGCCAGACCCGAACCGGCGCTGCCGGCGCCGGCGTTGACCCCGGCGCCGCCGGCGGGCCCGGAAAACCCGGAGGCCTCGGAAAGACCGGAGCCCCCGGAAATCCCGGCCGGCACGGCCGACACGGCCGGGTCGCCGAGCGCGTACTCAAGCGCCGCCCGGACGTTCGAGTGCGTCTCGCGCAGTTCGTGGTAGCGCAGCATCTGGTCGTCGTCCGCGAAGTGGGCGCCGAAGTACCGTGCCTTACCCAGGTACCGACCGATGTGACGTGCCCGGCACGCGGCCTCCTCGCCCGACTCGGCCAGCCGCTCGGCCCCGAACTCGCGCAGCGTGTCAAGCATCCGGTACCGCGAGCCCTCCCGCAGCACGACCGACTTGTCGACCAGCTCGATGAGCGCGTTGATGACGTCGCCGCGCTCGAGCTCGACCTCGGCGCAGACCTCCTCCACCGCCGCCAGGCTGAACGTCCCGGCGAAGACCGACATCCGCATCCACAGCCGCCGTTCGGGCAGCGAGCAGAGCCCGTACGACCACTCGATCGCGGTGTGCAGCGTCTGGTGCCGTTCGAGCGCCCCCGGCCGTCCGCCGGTCAGCACCGCGAACCGGTGGTCAAGCCGCTTGGCGAGCTCGTCGAGGGCCAGCGAGCGCAGCTGCACCGCCGCCAGCTCGATCGCCAGCGGTATGCCGTCGAGGCGCCGGCACAGGCCGATCACGTCGGCCGCGTTGGCCGGGGTGACCGCGAAATCCGGCACGGCGGCGGCGGCCCGCAGCGCGAACAGCTCGACCGCGTCGCCGCGGTCAAGCTCGACCGTGTCGCAGGCGGGCACCGGCAGCGGCTGCACCGCGAAGTTCTGCTCGCCGAGGGTGTCGAGCGGCTGCCTGCTGGTCGCGAGCACGGTCACCCCGGGGGCCTCGGGCAGGATCGCCTGAATCAGGTCGGCGCACGCGTCGAGCAGGTGCTCGCAGGTGTCGAGGATCAGCAGCAGCCGCTTGTCCCGCAGGTACTCGAGCACCGCGTCGAGCGCGGACCTCGCGTCCTGCTCGGGCAGGCCGAGCACGCTCGCGACCGTGTTCGGCAGCAGCAGCGGGTCGCGCAGGCCCGACTGCTCGACGATCCACACGCCGTCCGGGTAGTTCCCGGCCGCCTGGGCCGCGGCCACCAGCGACACCCGGGTCTTGCCGACGCCGCCCGGCCCGACCACGGTCACCAGCCGGCCGCGCTCGAGCATGGCGGCGATCTGCGCCAGCTCGTCCTGGCGGCCGACGAAGTCGGTGAACTCATCCTGCGGAGCGCGTCCGGTCACTGCACCCATCACCGCCGCATCGACGTACCTGAGCCGAGCCTGGTAACGACCCTGATGGCCCGTTCGTTCAGAGATATCACCTAGCGCGACCGAGCGTCATACCGAGAGCCAACTCCGCAGCCAGAATAGGTAGAAGCACCCATACTCGGTGCCGCTACCGACCCCGCCTGCCGCCCGCCGCTTCCGACCCCGCGCCGCACTAGATATAAAGGTAAGGCCTGTCGGCCACGAACTCGGAGGACCACCATGCGCAACGCCGCTCTGCTCGGTGCCAGGCTGCTGCTCGGCGGCTACATGGGCATCCACGCCTCGCAGAAGCTGTGGGGCAAGTTCAACGGCCCGGGCCTCGACGTGATCGGCGGGGTCTTCGAGAAACACGGTCTCGCGCCGGGCCGCGAGATGGCGATGGTGGCGGCGGCGACCGAGCTCACCGGCGGGGCCCTCACGATCACCGGGGTCGCCTTCCCGGCCGGCCCGCTGGCGGTGGCGGGTGCGATGGCGGTGGCCGCGGCCCACAACCGGGAGGGCGGCCTGATGGCCACCAGCAGCGGCGTCGAGGTGCCGGTCCTCTACCTGACGCTGGCCCTGACCCTGGCCGCGGCCGGCCCGGGCAAGTACAAGATCGGCCCCGGCCTGCCGGACAAGCTGGCGGCGGTCGGCTTCGCGGCCGGCGGCCTCGCCGCCGGCGCGCTGATCGCCAAGATGGTCACCAGCAAACCCGCCCCGGCTGAGGCCCCGGCACAGCCCCCCCGTCGCCAATGACTGAGAATCTTTCCTCCGAACGGTCCGTTGATGACTGGTCGGCCGACAAGCTGGACCTCGAGGCGTACCTGACCCGGATCGGCTACACCGGCCCGCGCGACGCGACCGAGGCGACGCTGGCGGCGTTGTACCGGTCGCACCTGGCCGCGATCCGGTTCGAGAACTTCGACGTCTTCCTGCGCGGCGGGGTGGCGGTCGACCTGGAGTCGATCCAGGAGAAGATCGTCTTCCGCGGCCGTGGCGGCTACTGCTACGAGCAGGCGCAGCTGTTCGGCGCGGCCATCGAGCGGCTCGGCTTCACCGTCGAGCGGCTGCTCGCCCGGGTCGGCCCGGACGGCGGCCCGGCCACGGCGCGCACCCACCTCACGCTCCGGGTCCAGTCCGGCACCGGCGTCTGGCTGGCCGACCCCGGCTTCGGCAACTCCCCGCCCGGCCTGCTGTCGCTGCGCCGGTACCGCTCCGGCGGCCCGCAGGAGCTCGACGGCTGGATCTACGAGATCGCCCCCGACCAGGAGAACGGCGACGAGGTCTGGAAGCTCCGCGAGTACCAGGCCGGGGAATGGGTCACCCTGCACCGCTGGGAGGACGCGCGGACGCACCCGATCGACGTGGTCCTGTCCAATCACTACACCTCCACCCACCAGGACTCGTGGTTCACCTGGCAGCCGATCATCGTCCGCCGCGACCCGGACGCGGTCCGCTCGATCGTCGGCCGCTCCCACACGATCATCCGCCCCGGCCACCTCAAGGAGCGCCGCGCCCTGACCGACGCCGAGTTCGCCGCCGCCCTCACCGACGAGTTCGCCCTGACCCTCACCCCCGAAGAAATCGCCACCCTGCTA